>JBNGEB010000372.1:0-1001 GCA_049975585.1 Anaerolineae bacterium | reverse complement strand
GTCTGTCGCTCTTTACGGCTTCTATGGCGTGGACACTGGACCGCAACCTCCGCGAGCGCACCTACTTTCAGATTGGCGCCGATATGAGCGTCCAAGAGATGGGCGTCGTGCTGATGGGCGAGATGGAATCGGGCGGCTCGTCCGCACTCTCGGGGGGAGGGACGTCCACCTTGGAGGATGTGGACGCGGGCTCGGCCATGGCGGGGGCCCTCGTGCCCGTGGAAGAGGCCCTGAACGTGCCCGGCGTGGAGGACGCCGCGCGCTTATACCGTGGATCGGTGTCGGTGCGGACCGGTGGCTCGGCGAGAAAAGGCACCTTGGTGGCTCTGCAGCGGCTGTATGCGCCGGGCGTGGCTTTTTTCCGGCCCGACTTTGGGCCGCAGCCGCTGGGGACTCTCATGAACGCCCTGGCCGTGCACAGCGATGGCGTCCTGGTCGATCCGGAATTTCTGTCCGATTCGGGGTTGACCATCGGCGACCAGCTCAACATGCAACTGGACATCTCCCAGGGACGTACCGTGAGTTTCCGCATCGTAGGGACCATCGCCATGTTCCCGACGGTGTACCGTGAGGACTATCCGCTGTTTGTGGCCAACCTCGACTATGTCACCGAGCAGCTAGGGTGGCCTCTCACGGGGCTGATCTGGCTTTCGGTGGATGCCGGTGCCGACCCCGAGGCCGTTGCCGAGGGTCTGGAGGCAGAGGGGTTCGCGATGCGGGGCGTCTTTGACGCCCGCGAGATGATCTCCAGCGAGCAGAGCCAGCTCGTGCGGGTGGGCTTGTTCGGCTTTTTGTCGGCAGGGTTCGTCGCGACGTCGTTGCTGAGCATGCTTTCGCTGCTCATCTATTCGTTGACGTCTTTCAAAGAGCGCTACATCCAGTATGGCATCCTCAGCGCCCTCGGCTTGACCAAGGGGCAGATCGCCAGCGAGTTCCTGGCCGAGCAGATAGGCATTCTGGGGATGGGCATCGCGGCGGGCACCGGCCTGGGAGCCTGGGCC
>JBNGEB010000371.1:0-1072 GCA_049975585.1 Anaerolineae bacterium | reverse complement strand
CGACGTGCCGCATCTGAGGAGGATGCCTGTCATCTTGTACGTGTGGGATCGGTTCACGCGGCCGTGCCCCCTGCGACCAGACATAGTCGTGGACATCGACCCGGTGGCGGAAACCAAGTTGGAGGCCCTGCATCAGCACACGTCTCAGGTGTACGAGTGGCTGCCCTACAACGTGGGGTTGGAGCACGAGGTCCCAGAAGGCGACGACGCCCGCCTGGCCTGGCTGCGGCAACGTTACATGGACCGCGATCGTCAGCGCGCCGACCAGTTCCGCGACAAGCTCATCGCCCGCTATGGCGAGGAGCGCGGCAAGGCCGTCGTTCATGCCGAGACGGTCGAGATCTCCGAGTATGGCGCGCCTTTGACAGAGAGTGATGAGGAGCGGCTCTTCCCTTTCTAGAAAGCCCACGTTCCATGCCAACAGGGTCCTCACAGCTCCCCCACGTGAGCGTCATCGTGCCCGTCCGCAACGATGCGGGCGGGCTTGCGACCTTGCTACCAGCCCTCTTGGCGCAGACCTATCCCCGCGACCGGATGCAGGTGCTGGTAGTCGACAATGCCTCTACCGACGAGACGTGGCAGGTCGCGCGGCGATACGCCGAGGCGCATCCAGAGTTCGTCCACGTCCTCATGGAGCGCAAGCTGGGCGCCTACGCAGCACGCAATGCCGCTCTCCGCGTTGCCACGGGTGACATCCTGGCCTTTACCGACGCCGACTGCACGCCTGCGCCTGACTGGCTGGAGGCCGGCGTGCGCGCGCTTCAGGAGCACCGCGCCGATCTCGTAGGTGGGCAGGTCGGCTTTGCGTTGTCGCAGAGACCCACGGCTGCGGCACTCTATGATGCCGCCACCAACATGCGCAATCGCTACAACATCGCAACCATGGGCGCGGCCGTCACGGCGAACCTCTTCGTTACGCGCCGCGTGCTCGAGACTATCGGCCCCTTCCCCGGCGAGTTCCGCTCGGGGGAGGACGTGCACTGGACCCTCCGCGCCACCCGGGCTGGGCTGATCATGGTGTACGCCCCCGATGCCGTCGTCCGTCACCCCACCCGCGAGCTGGGCCCTCTCT
>JBNGEB010000370.1:0-1075 GCA_049975585.1 Anaerolineae bacterium | reverse complement strand
GATCGACATAGAGGCTGAGCCAGAGGGAACCCATCCCGAGACATCCACCCCGAAAGAGCCGGCAGAGGAAGCCAATACGACGGAAGAATTGGTCAAGCAAGAGCTCGAGCCCGAACCGGCGGCCAAAGCCGAGTCGGCTGAGGCCGAGGGCGAAGGTCTCAAAGCGGAGCAGCCTAGCGCCGACCAAGAGCCGGACGAGCTGGAGGCCGAGCCAGAAGAGGCCGTGACAGAGGACGAGGAGCCAGGGGCCGTGTCCGAAAAAGAACGCCTTGAGGACGAGTCGGAAGAGTGGGCCGACGACGATGATGACCTCGATGAGGAGAGACGGCGGAAGAGTCGATCCAAGAGACGCAAACAACGACTCGTGTACGATGAGCGTCTTGGCGAGGTCGTTGCGCGCAAGCGACACAAGCGCAATCGGGATTGGGAAGACTGGGAAGACGAGGAGCTCTACTAGAGCCGCCCTCTGTCCCTCAGGGGCCTGAGGGGGACACCCATGGCCAAACCAAGGGTACGGCGCCAGCCACAGCGAACGTGCGTTGGGTGCCGCACGACGCGGCCCAAGCGCGAGATGATCCGCATTGGCTGCACGGCCGCAGGGGAGATTCAGATCGACCCCAGCGGCAAGGGACCGGGCCGAGGTGCCTATGTTTGCCCAAAGCCAAGCTGCTGGGAGCAGGCGCTGGCCGACAATCGCCTAGAGCACGCCTTGAGGACCAAACTCTCGGACGAGCAGCGCCAGGAATTGGCCGCCTATGCTGCCCAGCTCGACGACGCGACCTAGTCGGTAAATGCAAGATTCGCTAACCCAGAAACAACCGTTCGGATCGTCGCAATCAGGATCAATGTCGATGTCTCGCGAACGAGGATGGTAGGCATGACGTGCGCTTCGGCGCTGGACGCTTTGAGGGAGATGCCTATGGCTGCATAGGAAACACACCAGCAGCCTCTTCCGCACCCCTCAACGCCTCCCCAGAATCCGAGACCCGCATGCTCCGGCCAGCGAACCGACCATTGGAGAGCCTAGGCGCTATGTGATAGCACCAACGCACTCACGCGTTGGGATGCGCCTGGG
>JBNGEB010000369.1:0-1127 GCA_049975585.1 Anaerolineae bacterium | reverse complement strand
GTGCGGGCCCCCAAGGTCTTTGCTGCCTTGAGCGCTGCAGCAACTGCCGTGCTGCCGTCTGCGCCGCCGCATCCGATGACCACGTCCCCTGGCCGGACTTTGGCTAGGGCATGTGCGAGATCGCTGGGGTCCCCCGATACCGCCTGGAGGCGCAGCCCCAGTGCGCGTAGCTGCCTCACCAGATGCTCCCCCAACGTTGCCCCTTCTCCCACGCCGATGACGAGAACGTCGCTGGCCGTCGCGAGCATGGTGATGGCTCTCTCCACCGCATCCGTTGAGATCAGGGTGGCCATAGAGCCGGTACGCTCGCTGCAGCGTACCAGAGAAGCGCGAAATATCTCGACAAAGCTCTGAGGCTCGGCCGTGGGCTGAGGGCCCTCAAGCTCCGCAAGCACCGCCTCTTGGATCGCAGCTTGCATCTCTGGATAGCCCTCGTAGCCAAGCCGCTGTGCGAAACGGATCACGGTAGCCTCGTTCATGGCCACGGCTTCCGCGACGCGGGCGGCTGTCATGAACGCCACCTCTCGGTAGGAACGCGTCACATAGTCGGCCAGCACCTGCTGCGCTGGTGTGAGCTCAGGGTAGACGCGTCGAAGCGTTTCCAATACCACAGCGCACCTCCACCAAACGATGCAAAGATACAGTATATTTTCCCGGAGCAAGCCCATGCTGTCAATGGCACAGCGTAGGTGACTCTCTCTTTGCCGTTGACAAGGCCCACACCTATAATCGTTTTGAGAGCAGCGCTGCTTGTGAGAGGCCAGTACCGGCCGGTAGGTGTCCATGAAGATCCTGACCCTCAGCGATGTGGTGGACGACCGCGTGTACAGCCCGGCTATCCGCGATCGCTTTGGGGATGTGGACCTCGTTCTTAGCTGCGGTGATTTGCCCTTCGAGTATCTCGAGTTCGTGGTGACGATGCTGGGCAAGCCGCTCTACTATGTGCTGGGCAACCACGCCCAGTCTCTGATAAGCTCGCAAGACGGCAGCGTCAAAACCGAGCCCGAGGGCTGTATTAACCTCCATCGTCGGGTTGTGGCGTACAAGGGATTGCGTCTGGCCGGCCTCGAGGGCTCGATGCGGTACAGGCCGGGACCTCACCAGTTCACCCAGTTGCAGATGCACAT
>JBNGEB010000368.1:0-1185 GCA_049975585.1 Anaerolineae bacterium | reverse complement strand
GTCGGTGGCTGTGCGGCCGCTTTCTTGCGTCGCTACTCTGAATCGTCCACCAGTTCCGCGAGCTCGATCCGACTCACATAAAGACGCGACTTGCCATAGTCTTCCATGTCCTCTTGAAGCAAGCCCCACACCCGAACCAGCTCGCCGCTCTCGCCCAACCGACGCAGCGCCTCTGCCAGGGCCTCATCCTCTGCCCCGATCCCATATTGGCCACCGGGCCAGCGGCAATCGAAATAGTCGTCATACGCGGCCCCGTCCGGCAACTGGACAAGTTGCCCCAACCACCCCTCTACCACGCGATCACCGGTTGTCCGCTCAGGCAACGGCCACACTTGGGTGACGCTCTCTACGACCAACTGGCCCCCTCCATAGTCAGGGACGTCCTTCTCTTGCCAGGCCTCCACCGTCACCAGACAACCGGTATCCCGTACGGCGGCCAGAGCCTCCTCGACGGTCGCATTGACGCCGCGCACCCCTAGCTGCTGCGCGGGATCGCTCCAGACGCGTGCCATGTCGTCGAAAGCCGATCCGGTAGGCAGGCTATGCACGCTGATCACATAGCTGGCAACGGTACTCGCGGGCGTAGGCGTAGGCATCGGGGTCCGCGTTGGCCAAGGCGTCGCCGTCGCCAATGTCTCAACACGCGCCACGCCATCGGAAGCCACCACCAATTCGCACACAAGAGCCTTGGGGCCGTGCACCACCACGCCGAAGCGATCCACCTCGCCTTCGGGGACCAGACGGCGCACCTGCAAACGCCATGCTCCCCAGCAGAACATCGCCGGCCCGCAGGCATCGTCCCAGAGGGGCTCGAGGATGCCATCGGCGATGCCCTCGTCCACCAGCTCGGCCCACGCCAGATCGCGCAGCCATTCCGAGGGGAGCTCCTCCTCCACCGGCAACGGCGTCGGGCTAAGAGCCGAAGGGGATGGTCTTGGCCTGTCTGTGGACACGGGCTCGTCAGCCGACGAGGCGTCCACCGTTGCGGGAACTACATCGCGTGTCGGTGCCATCAACGTGCGAAAGGCATCGCTTTCGACGAGCACCGTGCACGAGGAGAGCAGCGCTAGTACTGCGACATGCAGAGCAGCTACCAGCAGCGAACGCAGCCATGGAACCGCGCAAACGCGGCCAGCGTCCATAGGATAGCCACGGCCATCCGGGGGAGACTGCCATGGCCAACAG
>JBNGEB010000367.1:0-1379 GCA_049975585.1 Anaerolineae bacterium | reverse complement strand
GTCATCACGTCGGGGTTTCGCTTGCCGGCGCGTCACGTCATCCATACCGTGGGGCCGGTGTGGCACGGCGGCAAGCGCGGCGAGCCCGGGCTCCTGGCGAACTGCTATCGCAACAGCCTGCGGTTGGCGGTCGAGCATGGCCTCCGCACCGTCGCGTTTCCGGCCATCAGCACGGGTGTGTATGGCTATCCTTTGGAAAAGGCGGCTCGGGTTGCCGTGCGCGAGGTGGCACGGTTCCTGGAGCAGGACGATACGCTCGAGAAGGTGATCCTGGTGGCGTTCCATGCTGGGGCATCACGAGCGTACTGGAACGCCGTCGAAGCTTGGGAGGCCAGCAAGCTGTCGTGAAGCGTTGCGGAGGGTGCGCATGAGAATCGCCATGGCCCAGCTCAACCCGGTGGTAGGCGATGTCCGGGGCAACGTCGCGCGTGTGTGCCAGGTAGCCCGCGAGGCCGCCCAGCGCGGGGCCGAGCTGCTGGTCTTTCCCGAGATGGTCGTGTCTGGCTATCCGCCCATGGACCTGCTGGAGCGACCTTGGTTCATTGGCCAGGTGCAAGAGGCCATCCAGGAGGTGGCGAGGTTTTCGGCGACCTTGGATGGCGTCGGCATCGTCTTTGGCGCCCCCGTCCCAACGGGTCGGCGCAACGGCAAGAGGCTTCACAATGCGGCTCTGGTGGCAGCTTCTGGCGAGATCATCGCGACACGTCCCAAGGCGCTGCTGCCCACGTACGATGTGTTTGACGAGGCACGTTACTTTTTCCCGGCCGAGGAGGTCCAGGTCGTGCCTTTCCGGGGCGAGCGGCTGGGCATCCACGTCTGCGAGGACGCCTGGACCGATCCGTCCGTGGGTCCGCCGGCCAAGCTCTACGACCGGAATCCCGTTGGCGAGCTGGTGGATCAGGGCGCTACGTTACTCGTCAACATCTCTGCCTCGCCATTCTCGGTGGGCAAGGAGGCGCGGCGGCAGCGGATGCTCGCCCAACACGCACGCCGAGCGGGCGTGCCTTTTGCCTATGTGAACCAGGTAGGAGGCAACGACGAGCTGATCTTTGATGGCAATAGCCTCTGCTTGGATGGCAGCGGCCGTGTCGTGGCGGCCGCGCATGCCTTTGAGGAAGACCTGGTTTTGGTGGACCTGGACCATGCCGCGCCTCTGAGCTCTTGGGGGCCTCAGGAGGAGATAGCCTCGGTCCACGATGCCTTGCTCCTGGGGCTGCGCGACTATTGCCGAAAGTGCGGCTTTGAGCGCGTCGTCATGGGGCTGTCGGGCGGCATCGATAGCTCGGTGACGTGCGCTTTGGCCGCCCGCGCCTTGGGGGCGGATCGGGTGTGGGGCATCTCCAACCCGTCGCGCTACTCGTCCCAGGGCAGTCTGGACG
>JBNGEB010000366.1:0-1507 GCA_049975585.1 Anaerolineae bacterium | reverse complement strand
GGCCTCGATGGGGGCCGTCTTGTGCTGCTTGCTCTCCAGAGAGATCCAGCCGCGCTTGTGGGCGTGGTCATAGTGAGCGTGTCCAACAAAGTGGACGACATCCGGGCTATGCTCAAGCAGCGCCATGTGAAGCGTCTCGTGGGTAGCATGCAGACACGGGATGATCTGAACCTTGCCGAGGTCAATGAGCTCCTCCAAGGCATCCGCGAGCATGGTAAGCTCGTGACGCCAATCCAAGGGCGGCTGATCTTCCGGCGCAGCCACAACCACCAAGATCTTGACCGAGCCACGCTCACGGAGGGGAGGAGGCGGCGCATGCAGACGAAGATAGCGCACCAGGGAGATCATGGGATCAAAGACCAGGAACTCGCCCTTTTGCGGATCGTACATCAGCTCCCAGGGCAGCTTGATGAGCTCCAGGGAGTCGATGTGGAGTCGAAGGCGCAGGCCACGATTCCGCTCGCGGGCTACTTGGCAGCTCTCGTACCACAGCATGAGGCTGTCGCGGGTAAAGACGCTCCGTAGCAGGCGTTTCCCCAGCATGATCACGCCATCGGGCGTGCGATCCATACGGCCGCCGCTGGCCAAGAGGTCCGGGCTCATCTGAACTCGGTAGCGCTCGCTCTCGCCCACGGGCGAGTGCAGCACCTCGGCAACCAGGGTGCAGCTCGCGGAATCAAACTCGCCCAGGCGAAGATCGAAGCTGAGATACTCCATGCGTCGTCTCCACACGTAGCGCGGCGGTGTAGGTGCTTGGCAGGCAACGCGGATTATAGGGACAGGGTATGGGGACCGTCAAGGACTGACAGCGGAACCAAGTTTTTACTCGGTATTCATGTCGAATGCCTTGTACCGTGCAATGGATCGCTCTATAATGGGAGCACTCTGATGGTCGCGAGACCGGCGGTCGGCTGGATCGCTAGCGCTTGAGGCAGATAAATGCGTCGTTCCTTTTCCCTGGCTGCTGTGCTCCTGGTGGTCGCCCTCGTGTGGCCGACCGCCGCTTTGGCGGATCCACACGATCCCCGCCTGATCGACTGCTCGCTGCTCATGACAGGACAAATCGGAGCGGGAGTGGCCAAGCAGTACGTCATGTTGCAGGTCACGTCTTGGGCAGGATCACCCTACCGTTACGTGGTGACGCTGGGCAACTTTTCCGAGTTCGATCTTCGTAGCACCCGGCTTCTCAATCGCTACTTCCCCGCCGATCCTGATGCTCCCGAGCTGTCCGAGGAGTGGTTCCCAGAAGAGCTTGGGCCCGGCGAGAGCGCATCCCACACGTTCACGTACGACCACGCATTGCCAGACGGGTGCCACCAGCTAGAGTTGCAGATCGCGGACGGCCTCGGCTCTATCGTGATGGACTGCAGCCAGCCCAATAGCACCACCGTCTTTCAGTTGCCCCTAGACGGCGATATCACCGCCTATCTGATGGAACCTCCTCTCACCAACAAAGAGCCTGATGGCCCCAGCAAACTGGGCATTCACGTCACGCGGAATAGCACCC
>JBNGEB010000365.1:454-1509 GCA_049975585.1 Anaerolineae bacterium | reverse complement strand
CGACCAGCCGCGCCTATGGCAAGGGGCACGACAGCCTGTTCGGGCTAGTGGCGGGCATGGGCGTGATGGCGCTCAGCTTGCTGCTGCTGTAGGGGGGAAGCGGCCCGCGCACGGATTCGCCCGTCTGATGGAGGTGTTCGGGTAGGGGCACGGCACGCCGTGCCCTCGATCTAACGGGGGAACACCGGCGCCGCCGACGGCGTACCCGTCGCCTCGCTCGCGATACACGCCCCGCAGACGGGGGTCGGGAGAGGGGGGTGCAGAAGCGCTGGCGGTCAGATCGGATCGCCTCTCCCACGGATACCGTGGGGGATGCGAAACAGGGGAGGGGGTGGCTCCCGCGCCGCGGACGCGGGTCCGCGTTCGCGCGTCTTCGCTGCCATGCTCCGGTTCTTGCCCCAGCCCCTCCCTAGGAGTAGAATACCTGGCCAATGTAAATGTAGGGGATAGCCGCTTGCCGGCGGCCCAAGAGGGAATCGAGGCAACCGCATGGATGCGCCCGTCACCCAAGTTCTTCATCGTGGCCTGGATTGGTGGCGCCGACAGAAACACAACTATCGCGTCGCCGTCACGCGCTCTGCGTCCCAGGGATTCCTGCTGAGCCTAACATCCCAGTACAACTCGATCTACACCGTCGGTTTGGGCGCGGACTCGATGCAGCTCGGCACCGTCAACAGCGTCGGCGGGGCGATCAGCAGCCTGATCTCCCTGCCCATCGGCTGGCTGGCCGACCGTTATGGCATCAAGCTGCTGCAGATGAGCGGCATCGCGCTGATGGGCGGCTGCGCCCTCATCTTTGGCCTGGCTCAGAGCTGGCAGGCCATCATCGCGGCCACCATCCTGGCGTCCATCTCCATGCGGCTCATCGGGACGGGGTGCAGCGTCATTTGCGCCAGCTCGGTGGGCACCAAGGACCGGGTCACCGCGCAGAACGTCTGCGTGACGGCCAACTCGTTGCTGTCCATGGTGGCGCCGCTCTTGGCCGCCTACCTGGTAACGAGGTTCGGCGGCATGACGGTGGACTTGTGGGTGCCCGAGGGGTACGTTTTTTACGG
>JBNGEB010000365.1:0-444 GCA_049975585.1 Anaerolineae bacterium | reverse complement strand
GCATCCGTCCACTCTACTATGTGCGCTTTGTGGGCTATGTGCTGATTCTGGGCTTTCTCTGGTGGCAGTTGAGCGAGCCGCGCCGCGATACTTTGGCTGGCGGCAATGCCAAGGGTACCTTTACCGCCGACTTTCGGGAGCTGTTCCAAGGCGGCATCGCCAGGCGCTGGATCCTGGTGGCGACCATCACCGCGCTTCCAACCGCCATGATGGCCCCCTTTATCACCCTCTATGCCCACGAGATCAAGGGAGCCGACCAGTATCTGCTCGGCCTCATGGCCACGGCGATGGTGGCGTCTAGGCTCATCTTTGGCATTCCATTGGGCCGCCTGGCGGACCGCATCGGCCGCAAGCGCGTGATCTTTGCCATTACGCCGCTATGGTACATCTCGATCTTGCTGCTGGTCTTGGCCAAGGGCCCTGCCATGCTGATCCTGTCGGGAG
>JBNGEB010000364.1:0-1509 GCA_049975585.1 Anaerolineae bacterium | reverse complement strand
CCCCTACCAGAGGACGTGCCCTCGACCCTCACTCCGCCTC
This sequence comes from Anaerolineae bacterium, assembly GCA_049975585.1. Lineage (GTDB taxonomy): Bacteria > Chloroflexota > Anaerolineae > UBA1429 > UBA1429 > DAIRUQ01. The sequence goes on along the minus strand of JBNGEB010000364.1, from coordinate 1,469 downwards.
GGCGCACACCGCCCCGGCCGTGATCCCCGCCAGAATCGCTTCCTCGCGCGGGATCGCCACCTGGCGGTCGTACCCCAACACCGAGAGCAACGCCACCAACAACGCGATCACCACCTGCCGCACCACCTCCCAGAACCAGGGCTGCTCCCAGAATCGCCAGTTCATCGCCAAGCCCCCTTTCACCCGTCTGCCACGTTGCTCTTGTACAAGGCGCGATAGTCGCCGATGCCCACGGCATACACGAACCGCGCCTTGATGCGCATCTCGTCGTTGGTGAACACCCCCGGCAGCTCCTCAGGATCTACCGCCGCGGCCCAGTCGGTAGGGTCCGTCCAGTCGGGCACGACCACCACCCGCGCCGAGCTCTGGAGCACGTTGGGCTCGAACGCCCCGCCCGCCACGTACGCGCTGGCGAACAGCTCCAAGGCCGTGCGCTCCAACTGCACTGGCACCAGACAGACCCGCGGGCGGAGGCCGAGAGCCTTGCTAGAGTGCAGCTCGGGTTGGGTGAACACGGCCTCCACCGCGTCCCACCAAGCGTCGGCATTCAAGGCGGCCGTGCCCAGGTTGCTATGGGCCCCGTCAAAGAGGGCATAGCCGTCCGAAAGCGTCGGCCCCACGCCGCCGTTGCTGGTAAACAGCCCCGACACCGCCGCCGACAGCGTCCGCCGAGCCGCCTGGGCCAACCGCCGCGGGATAGCCCGCACGGCGCCGACGTCGTCGCGATCGATCATCTCCAGCGTCAGCCCGATATAGTTCCCCCGCTTCTGAAAGCTGGAGGTCTCCGCGTGATCGTCCCAGGTGAGCTCGGTATAGGCATCCCCCTCGGAGACGGCATCGAGGTCGCTCAAGCCGCCCAGCGTGATCCAGCGAACGTCCTGCATGGACGCAAAATCCTCCTCGTGGGCCACGGGACGCCACCAGGGCTCGCGGGCCTCATAGGCCGCCAGCAGCGCCTTGTTGAGCACGTTGGCCGTGACCTCAGCCATGGTCGTGGTGGTGGCGTTGGCCAGCGTGACCCGCTCCCCCCGAAAGATCCCGTGGCGCTCCCAGTCGCCGGTGAGCGTGTCGTACAGCTCGCGCAGCCCCGTCAGCCGCGGGATCCCCGCGCCGTCGGGGACATCCAACCCCATCAGCCGCTCAAAGGCCAGCGTGATCCGCTCCAACGGCTCGCGCACCCGAAGGCCGCCCGCGCCGAGATGGCGGATGCTGGTTTGGGCCACTGCCTCGCCCCACGCCTCGACGTGCCGCGCGATGGCGGCATCCACGGCTTCCATGGGCAAGGCGCCCGTCGTCACCTGCGCTCGCACGGCGTCCTGGAGCGCATCAGGCAGCCCGCTACGCTCCAGCTTGATCTCCAGCAGCTCCTCACGCACGTCCTCCACCGGATCCTCCTCCAATGACTCTAGCTCAGCCATCCACACGCGCTCGGCGTCATCCATCTCCCAAGGCATCACGGCCTCCTCCTC
>JBNGEB010000363.1:0-1522 GCA_049975585.1 Anaerolineae bacterium | reverse complement strand
GCTGATGGTCTTGCTCGTCTATGTCATGTGGCCGGCGCCCGCGTTCTGGTGGGGGGCTAGCCTCTTGCTCGGTGTGGCTTTGGCGATGATGATGCTGAAAGTCGCCCGACCCGCCAACCGCTGGCTGAGCCTGACGATCTTGGCTGGGGCGCTGGCGCTCTACGCCGCCACCTGCTCTCGCGCGGCTTTGGCGGCCGATGCGGGAGAGCTCCAGATCGTCACCAACGTCTTGGGCATCGCTCACCCGCCTGGGTACGCTCTCTACACAATGTTGGGGCGGCTGGCAGCCTTGGTGCCTTTGGGTAGCCCGGCCTACCGCATCAACCTCTTTAGCGCCATGACCAGTGCGCTGGCGCTCTATGTGGGGGCAGAGCTGGTCCGCAGAGAGACCGGTTCGATGGTCACGGGCTTGGTGTTTGCGACGGCGTTGGGGCTGAGCGCGACCTTTTGGGTTCAGAGCACCACCGCGAGCATACGCAGCTTGGTGGTACTGCTCCTTGTGCTCTGCGTGGATGCGCTGTTCCGATGGCGGCGCGACCCCTCGACGCAGCGGCTTGCTTGGATTGGTCTGATGTTTGGGCTCGGCGCAGGCCATCACAGCTCACTCCTGCTACTGGCGCCAGCGATCGTGGCCTTTGTCCTAGCTTGCGAGCCGGGACTGCTGCGTTCGCCGCGCCGGTGGTTGGGGCCTCTAGGGGCGTTTGCCGCGAGCTTGCTGGTGTGGCTCTACCTGCCGATACGTTCGGCTATGGGAAGCCCGTTTGATCCCGAGCCCATCACGAGCGTGGGTGCGTTCCTGGAGCATGTGCTGGCCCTTGGCTTTCGCGGGGACATGCTCCACTTTCGCACGCTGCCAGAGCTCGCGGGGCGCCTCGATGTGTTCGGGCAGATCCTTCGCCTGGAGCTGGGGTGGGCGCTAGTACTGGGCTGCTTGTTGGGTGGCGTTCTGCTTGGCCGACGGGATTGGCGAGCCCTGTTGCTGCTGGGTGGCATCTGGCTCCTGAATGCTGCGTCGGCGTTGACCTATCGCGCTCCTCAAACGGTCGAGTATCTCTTGCCGAGCTATGCCAGCATGCTCTTGACGCTGGCGATGGGCCTGGGCGGTTGGCAGGCAATCGGATGGCTGCGCGATGTTCGAGCGGTCGTGCTGAGCGGCTTGCTGGTGATAGCGCTAGCAAATGGTGCCTCGAACTGGGCCAGCCTCCGCGCGTTGGCCGAGGATTCCACCGATCAGAGGTATGCCGAGTCGTTGTTGAACGCTGCGCCTGAGGACGCTCTGGTCCTGAGCAACTGGCATCACGCCACGACCATGTGGTACCTGCAGACGGTGGAGGGACTACGTCCGGACGTGAAAGTCGTCTATGTTTATCCGGAGGGCAGCACCCCCAATCAGGAGGTATGGCTGCGGCGCATCGACGAAGGACTGGCCACGAGGCCCGTTGTGGTGACCAACTGGTTCTATGCCTACGAGTCGACTGGCTACAGGTTCCTGCCGCTGGCAGATGCCTGGCAGGTGCTTGAC
>JBNGEB010000362.1:0-1583 GCA_049975585.1 Anaerolineae bacterium | reverse complement strand
ACCGATGGCTGCATGGGGAGTTGGCACAGACGCGCCATGCGCCAGGTGGTCCCGTCCAGCGCATAGTGCAAGGCAAACACGTCGCCAACGCGGGCTAGCTGGAGCCAGACGGAGCGAGCGCCGAGATCGGCCCCGTTGGCATCGTCGGACACGCCCTCGGTGACCACGCTGACGATGGCTGGGTTGCCGAGATCGGTCTTCTCGTAGGCCAACTTGATCCAGTGTTCGTCGTCCTGACGGACCAGCAGTCCTCCGGCATCATAGTCGGCCTGGAAGCCAGGCTGGACGTGGAGCCTGGCGACGAAATCCCCGCTCATCTCGATCCACATAAAGGGGGCGGAATCCGCGCTGCCAATCTCTAGCGGGTCGACGAACAAGTCCGTGTGGCTCGGCGCATAGATCCTCAGGCCGTCGTTGGGCAGGCAGGCCCAGGCGATCGGCTCATTGTCCCATGCGAACGGCGCGTATGCCTGTGGGGCGATCCCATGTAGTGTAGCCATGCCATCTCCCTCCTCATCAGCGTGCTAGGTCGCTCCAGCAATTGCCAACACCGTCCTATTCTATGCAAACGGCGCATCGGCTCAAGGGTGGCGCGCTTGACTCTTGCGCCGCGCGTGGTACGATGGTAGCTGGACTGTGAACCACAGGCGCAAGCGAGAGGAGCAAGGCATGGTATCGGTTCTGGAGGATATGGACCTGTTCCCGATTCTGCCGTGGGATCCCCAGCATGGATGGGATGGCCAGGTGGAGCGGCGGCACGGCCTCGAAAGCATCGCCGCATGCGGATTCACGTTGGCTGGCTTTGTGCAGTCGAGGGATCTGCCAGCGTGTGAGCGGCTGGGTTTGCGAGGGATCTATCTGGACGAGGTGCAACCACGGGTCACGACGGCCCACTGGAACGAGATGAGCGACGAGGCCATCGACGCAACGGTACGTCGCTGGGTGGACAGCACGGATGGCAGCGATGCCGTCTATGGCTACTATCTCGGCGACGAGCCGGGGGCCAAGGATTTCCCTGGGTTGGCTCGGGCGGTCGACGCTGTCAAGCGGCATGCGCCGGGCAAGCTTGCCTATATCAACCTGTTCCCCGACTATGCGACGATCGGCACGCACGATCTCGCCACGGATCTGTCGCAGCTTCAGACGGACTCGTATCGCGAGTACTTGGAGCGCTTTGTGCGGGAGGTACGGCCACAGTTTGTCTCGTGGGACAACTATATGGTGCAGTTCTCTCAGGATATGCGTGAGACAGAATCGGCCCGTAGCTTCTATCGGAATCTGCTCGAGGTGCGCGAGGTGGCCTTTGCCCATGGCTTGCCGTTCTGGCAGATTGTCTCGTCGAACCAGATCCGTCCCTTTACCACCGTTCCTTCCACGGCCAATATGCTGCTGCAGGCCTACGCGACGCTAGCTGCGGGTGGTGCCAGCATGGGATGGTACACGTACTACAGTCGGGGATACGGGTATGCGCCCATTGACGGCGATGGCCAGCGCACGGCTACCTGGTATTACCTGGCGGAGGTCAACCGTCAGCTCAAGGAGCTGGGTCCGATCATGAATCGCCTGCGGTCGGTGGATGTGCG
>JBNGEB010000361.1:0-1616 GCA_049975585.1 Anaerolineae bacterium | reverse complement strand
CGATCTGGTGGACGCCATCAAGGATGTGGGCTTCAAGTACGCCATGCTCTCGGGCGTGACCATTGCCATCGACGACATCCATGTCCCCGAGTCCAAAGACGACAAGCTCGACGCGGTGAACGCGCGCGTAGCGCAGGTGGAGGAGCAGTATCGCCGCGGTCTTATCACAGAGAACGAGCGCTATGTCAAGACGGTCGAGCTCTGGACAGAGGCAACGGAAGACATCACCGACGAGGTCGAAAGCACGTTGGATCCCTTTGGCTCTCTCGGCCTGATGGCCAAGTCGGGTGCCACCAAGGGCGGCATCCAGCCCATCCGTCAGTTGGCGGGTATGCGGGGTTTGATGGCTGACGCGTCTGGCCGCATCATCCCGCTGCCGATCCAGTCCAACTTTCGTGAGGGCCTGACGTCGCTGGAGTACTTTATCTCGACGCACGGCCAGCGAAAGGGTCTGGCGGACACGGCGCTGCGTACCGCTGACGCTGGCTATCTGACCCGCCGCCTGGTCGATGTTGCCCAGCATGTCATGATCCAAGCCGAGGACTGCGGCACGGAGCGAGGCATCGCCATCACTCGCGAGTCCTGTGAGGCGACGGGTGAGACGATGGCCGAGCGTATCCTGGGACGCTACACGGCAGGAAAGATCGTGGATCCTGCCACCGGTGAGGTGCTGGCGGATGCCAACACCTACATCGATGATGACATCGCAGAGGCCATTGAGGCCGCGGACCTGCCCGAGGTAGAGGTGCGATCGCCGCTGACGTGCGAGCTCCCCTTTGGGCTGTGCGTGCACTGCTACGGCCGCGACCTTGGCCGTGGAGGCATCGTCAAGGTGGGCGAGGCGGTGGGTATCATCGCTGCCCAGTCCATTGGCGAGCCAGGCACCCAGCTTACGCTGCGTACGTTCCATACAGGTGGCGTGGCAGGTGCCAGCGATATCACGCAGGGCTTGCCGCGCGTGCAAGAGCTCTTTGAGGCGCGGAACCCCAAAGGCCAGGCGGTCATCACAGAAATCGGCGGCATCGTCGAGTTCGAGCAGGAGGGGGAGCAACGCGTGGTCCGCGTGAGCGACACGCGGGTGCATCGCATCAAGCATGACGTACCCGGCAACTATGCTGTGCTAGTAGAGCCTGGCGAGACCGTCGAAAAGGGCCAGCTCCTGGCCAAACGCAAGGGCCAGGAGGACATCGTCGCCAAGGCAGGTGGGCGCGTCTCTGTGGGCGATCGGCGCATTGTCGTAACCTTTGAAGAGACCCGCGAACGCGAGTACGAGATCCCGGCGACCGCCCGACTGCGCGTCTCGCCTGGTGATCGCGTCAAGGCTGGTGACCTGATCACCGAGGGAGCCAAGAACCCCCACGAGATCCTAGAGATCCTGGGCCGCGAAGCTGTGCAGGACTATCTGGTGACAGAGATCCAAAAAGTGTACCGCTCCCAGGGCGTGATCATCCACGACAAGCACATCGAAGTGATCGTACGCCAGATGCTCGAGCGGGCCCGCGTCCTCCACGGCGGCGATACGGAGCTCTTGCCAGGCCAGCTCATCACCTTGCACGAGTTACAGGCACTCAATCGCGAGGTAGAAGAGCGCGGCGGCGAGACGGCCAGGGTCGAGC
>JBNGEB010000360.1:0-1619 GCA_049975585.1 Anaerolineae bacterium | reverse complement strand
GGGCATGAACGCCAACCTCGCCAGCCACTGGGGCGACGCTGAGGACAATGCCGTCATGCTGGCACGCTTCCCTGGCGCTCTGGGCCTGTTCGAGGGCTCGTGGACCACGCTGGACCCCGACCACGGCGGTCGAAAGGGCATGGTGGTCTATGGCACCAAAGGGACCATGATCCCCGAGCAGACGGCCGAGCCAGCGGTGCGCATCCAGCGCGGCGGCGATCGGATCGAGCGTGTCGAGGCGGCGCCGCTGCCCGAAGGACGGCATACGCTGGCCCATGAGGTCTATGGCCACCTCGAAGGCCGCCACGAGCTGCATCCGACGCTAGAGATGGGCTTCAACCTTGAGGTCATGGCGATTCTCGATGCAGGTCTGCGTTCCTCGCGCAGCGGCAAGCTAGAGGTCGTCGAGAACGCCACCTGGCGCATCGGCTAGGCTTGGACGCCAACCGAAGGAGGATTGCCCCATGCTACGAGAGCTTGTGCTCAAGAACCGCAGCTACCGACGCTTCCACCAGGACCAACCAGTGAGTGAGGAGACACTGCGCGAGCTGGTGGATCTGGGCCGCCTATCGGCGTCTGGGTCCAACCTCCAGCCGCTCAAGTACGTGCTATCCCACACTCCCGAGGCCAACGCGCGCATCTTCCCCTACCTGGCCTGGGCGGGCTATCTCAAGAACTGGGGCGGGCCGGCAGAGGGCGAGCGGCCGTCGGCCTACATTGTCATCCTGGGAGACACCACCATACGCGCCGACGCCGGCGTCGATCACGGCATCGCCGCTCAGAGCATCCTCCTGGGCGCCACGGAGCGGGGTCTCGGCGGCTGCATAATTGGCTCCATCCAGCGCGACGAACTCGCCCAGGAGCTGAACCTGCCTGACCATCTCGAGATCCTGCTAGTCATAGCCCTAGGCGTCCCCGCCGAGACCGTGGTCTTGGAAGACCTCGGCCCCGACAGGGACATCCAATACTATCGCGATGACCAGGGCGTGCACCACGTGCCCAAGCGATCGCTAGAGGAAGTGATCATATCGATTTTGTGATCGTAACGACATCCTCAAGCAGAGAACGGTTGACGATCCGTTGGACGTATGATATCATGTGTGTATGAGACAGAGCGCCCGGCAACGGGCTTCCTCCTGTGCCGCGCACATCAAGCTTCTCCAGTGCGTAGGAGGCATGTCATGCATCGTCGCGTTCGTTTCCTATCCCTTGTGGTCCTTATCTTTGCCTTAATGGTCACGGGCTGCGGAACAGCGCAGCGTGTCGTAGAAGAGGCCGTCCAGGAAGCCGTCAGCGAGGCCGTTGAGGAAGCCGCATCCAGCGCCGAGCCAACCTCGTCAAAGGGGGGCAAGGGCACAGAGGCGACGCCGCGACCTACCGCAGTCGCCGAAGAAGAGGAGGAGCCCGCCGAAGAACCATCCTCAGAAGAAGAGGCCATCGACCCAGATGAGGTCACGGCTTTTGACGCCCTAGATAGCTATCGCATGACCCAGGCCATCCAGTGGCAAACCGAGACCGACGAGGGAAGCGATGAAGGCGAGATGCGCTGGGAGATCGCCTACGTCCAGGATCCCCCTGCTGTCCAGCGGATCGTTGCTGTAGATGGCATTGCCCTCGAT
>JBNGEB010000359.1:0-1622 GCA_049975585.1 Anaerolineae bacterium | reverse complement strand
CCTCGATGGTGCCATCCTCCCGCTGGTAGTTCTCTAGGATAGCGATCATCAGCCGTGGCAGCGCCAAACCCGAGCCATTGAGCGTATGCACGAACTCTGGCTTGCCGTCGCCACCTGGACGATAGCGGATGTTTGCCCGGCGGGCCTGGAAATCTCGAAAGTTGCTGCACGACGACACCTCTAGCCACTCCTGGCAACCTGCTGCCCAGAGTTCGATGTCGTACTTGACAGCAGCGGAAAAACTGAGATCGCCGGTGCACATCTGTACCACGCGGTATGGCAGGTCCAGCCTACGACAGATATCTTCTGCGTCATCCAGCAAACGCATCAGCTCATCCATCGAGTCCTCGGGCTTGACGAACTTGACCATCTCGACCTTGTCGAACTGGTGGCCGCGCTTGATGCCACGCGTGTCGCGGCCCGCCGACATCTTCTCTCGGCGAAAGCAGGCCGAGTAGGCCACATGGTAGATGGGGAGATCGTCCTCGGAGAGAATCTCCTCCCGGTACATGTTGGTGACGGGCACCTCTGCCGTAGGGATGAGCCACAGATCGTCCTCCGCGTCAACGTACTGGTTCTCTGCAAACTTGGGTAGCTGCGCCGTTCCATAGAGGCATTCGCGCCGCACGAGATACGGAGGATAGACCTCCTCGTAGCCGTGCTCGCGCACATGCACGTCGATCATCCACGCGATCAGGGCGCGTTGCAGGCGTGCTGCATTTCCCCGTAGAATATAGAAACGCGAGCCCGATATCTTGACGCCGCGCTCAAAGTCGATAAGGCCCAGGGCCTCGCCGAGCTCCCAGTGTGGCTTTGGCTCAAACTCGAACGTGGGCAACTCGCCCACGGTACGCACGACCACGTTGTGGCTCTCATCGGGGCCCACTGGCACGCTAGGATGCGGCAAGTTAGGCACTTCCAAGAGTGCCTCGTCGAGCCGCTGCTGCACGGGGGCGAGCTCGGCCTCCAGGCTGCTAATGCGCTCTCCGACGATGCGCATGGATGCGATGCGTTCCTGCTTTGCTTCGGCGTCCTTCAGACGCGGAATCTCCTTGGAGACGCGATTACGCTCAGCCCGCAGTGACTCCACTTTGCCCAAAAGGGCGCGGCGTTGTTCATCCAGCGCCAGGATCTCGTCAATGGGCGCTGACGCGTTGAGATCGCGCATGGCCTGCCGCACCTCGTCGGCGTGCTCGCGGATATAGCCGAGGTCGATCATGGTCCCCCCTCTCTGCTTACAACGCAAAAGGCTCCCCGTCACGCAGGACGAGGAGCGCTCGTGGTGCCACCTGGTTTCGTCTCTACCTCACGGTAGAGACCTCGGCCGCCCTTTAGGGCCATGCCCGCTAACGGGAGCCCCCGGGGACGCTTGGGCGGTCCAGGCCGCGCTCGCGCCCAGCTCGAGAGTGGATTCGCCCACCTGGCCCGCTGCCTCACACCAGCCGACAGCTCTCTGAAGGGACTCGGACAGGTTACTTGCCTCTTTCAAAGCCTTTGAACGGCCGCAGTATACCACCGCTGAAGCACGATGTCAACGAAGCGTGTTCCCTCAGCTAAAATGTTACCGCGTGTTCCCTCAGCTAAAATGTTACCGAACGAGTATGATTCCCTCAGATGATAAT
>JBNGEB010000358.1:0-1628 GCA_049975585.1 Anaerolineae bacterium | reverse complement strand
CCATCATCCTGGCCGACGAGCAGGTCCTCATGGCCTTGCCCTCGGATGATCTGCTCACCAGCGTCAAGATGCTGCGACCTGGAGATCACATCGACATTCTGTTCTCGCTCGATCTGCCGGCAGCGCCCGCGCTTGGTGGCACGACGGGACCCACGGAGGAGATGGGCTACTACTATAGCACGGCTGAGGAGAAGCAGGCCACTTTCGATTCCCTAGAGAACGTGGTGATTGCCGGGATCACCACCACGGCCGCCGAGCCGGGCGAGGTCGGCGAGCCGACGGCCGTCTTGGTGGCCGTCAGCGCCCAGGACGCCCTCACGCTCAAGTACCTCATCGACGCCGGCGGCATCCTCGACTTTGTCCTGCGCGCGCCCGGTGTCGACGAACTGTTCGACCCCGATCCCGTGGATATCGACTTTGTGATGAACCGATACCGGATCAGCCGCTAGCAGCCAGTTGCGCGCAGGGTAGGTGTTGCTCGGGGCACGGCGAGGGTCCGACCGCCCGTGCCCCTACCGGTAGTCGGATGGTGACCGCATCTGGAGGTTGGATGGAGCCGATTGGCGGAGAGCCGCTACGAGTTCTCCTAGTTAGCAGCGACGAGCGTACCCGTGACGAGGTCGCCGAGGCCCTGACGGCGGGGACCTCGGATCACCGCTTGTACTGGGTGTCGCAGGCAGGGCTGGCCCTATCTCGCGCTCAGGATGTGGAGCCACACCTGGTTCTGGTGGACCATGGCCTCGAGGGTGACGACGAGCTGAACGTCATTAAACAGCTCGTCCATAGCGTCCCTTCGGCGGTCGTGCTGGCGTTGGTCGAGTGGGATGCCATGACGCGGGCCAGTCAGGCCGTGCTGGCCGGCGCACGCGGCTTTGTGATGAAGCCCTTGCAGACCAATGACCTGCTGGCGGCTATGCGCCAGGTGATGGCCAAGCCCCCGCCGGGCACAGAGGCGGAGGAGCGCGACCGACAGATGCGGGGGCGCGTGGTGGTGTTCTGTGCGCCCAAGGGGGGCACAGGTCGCACGACTTTGGCCGTCAACACGGCCATCTCGCTCCACCAACGCACGCATGAGCCAGTGGCGCTCGTGGATGCCGACTATGCAGCGCCGGCGCTGGACGTGGCGCTCAACTTGCCCAACGATCGCACCATCAGCGATCTGCTCCCCAGGCTATCGAACTTGGACGACGAGCTGGTCTCGGGCGTGATGGTGCGGCACGTCTCGGGCGTGCAGGTGCTCTTGGCGCCCTCGCCAGAGGGCGTGGCGACGCCTATTCCCTTGCAGCAGGTGCAGCAGATCCTGGTGGCGCTGAGAGGGATGTTCTCTTGGGTGCTGGTGGATCTCGGCCTTCCCATGGACGAGACGGCCTATGCTTTTCTCGATGGCTCTGATAGGATCATCATGTCCGTTCTCCCCGAGATGGTCGGTCTCCGCAACACGCGTATGATGTTGAGCCAGCTTCGCGTTCGTGGCTATCCGAACGAGCACGTCTGGCTCGTACTCAATCGCGCCAGCCTGCCGGGAGGCATCTCGCGCAAGAGCATCGAGGAGCGGCTTGGCGTCGAGATTCACCACGAGGTCCCCGATGACCAAGCCCTGGCGACCCATGCGGTCAACCGGGGTGTGC
>JBNGEB010000357.1:0-1645 GCA_049975585.1 Anaerolineae bacterium | reverse complement strand
CTAGAAGGACGCCCGCGCCAGCGGTGACGCGGGCGTTCAGTCCTATTCCACAATGACGATGCGCGCGCCCTCGCTCCGGCCAAACGTATCGGGGAAGTACATCTCGTAGGCCTCCGCCGGTAGAGCCAGATAGGTCCCCGGCGTGGTACAGCGCACTGCATACACATACTCGTACGTTCCTGCCGGCAGATGCTCGGCAAAGAGCGCCGCGCGATCATCGCGTAGCTCGGTATGATCCGCCCAGTTCCCGTACCATCCCCAGTCCCGACCACCGCTGAGAGACGAGAGGACGCGCTCCATGGTTGGCCACGGCGCCGACATGCTCGTGGTGGCCAAGCTCGTGTCCACCGACTCGGTGCCCGCCGGGAACGGGTCCTCGAGCACCAGGTAGTTCAGGTCACGCTCGGCCACCACCGTCAGGCGAACCAGCAGCATGTCATTGACCTTGGCGCTGCTTACGGGTTGGTTTGGAGCCTCCACGCGAGCATAGGTGCGTTCGATGGCAATGCCGCGAGCCACGGCGCCGACCTTGTCGGCCGGGAGATAGGCGCGCAGGTAGGCGCTATAGTAGGCCATGGCGTCGCCTCCTTCGGTCGCTAGGCGCAACCGGCTCGGCTCGCCCGGAGTGAGATCGCTGGCCGGCGCCTCACAGCGCACAGGCGATCCGTCAGTGTCCACGGCGCCGGCGCAGACCTCCTGCCCATCCAGATCCACCGTGTACTCGTCTGCGATGTCGCCCCCTGGAAGAGTTGCAGCGTATTCCGCCAACGCAACGATGGCCCAGGCGTTATCCTGGGTGGTGGCCCACACGCCCTCGCGCCGGGAGACCATCAACCAACGCACCGCCATAGGCACGAGCTCGCTATCAGGTTCCAGCCGAAGCAGCGCTCGCAGCGCCAGGGCTGTCGTTCGCCCATCAGTCCCTAGCCACCATCGCCCGGACCCTTCGCCATGCCACTGGGCACCGCTGGCGCTCAGGATCGCCGCGGCATCCAGCTCGTTGGCGAGCGTCTGCAGGCGGCTGGTCTGATCTGGCAGCAAAAGAGCCATCGCCAGAGCAAGCTCAGCCTTGGCAGAAAGGGACAAATCATCGCGCCGCTCATAGAGAGCGGCCGTACGGCCCACGTCTCCCGCGTCCACTTCGGCCAACGCCAGCAGCACCGACGCCTCAACATCGCCTCGCACACCCGGCACGTCCTTGCGTGTCGCGAGCCACTCTTGCAGGTAACGCACGCCCCTATCGACGACATCCTGCGACACCAGCACGTCGGCACGACGGGCCTCCGCGATCCCTTGGAGCACATAAGCCGTCAGGACGGGAGAGCTATCCAGCCCGTACCACCATCCCCAGCCGCCATCGAGATTCTGCTCGGCATACAACCGCTGCAGCGCCTGCGATGCCTGCTGAATCGCGTGCGCCACATCCGCGTCAGGCAGGCTCTCTCCCAACGCTCGCACGATCACCAACTCGGGATAGAAGCGGCTGACGGTCTGCTCGACGCAAGCGTAGGGATAGTCGCGCAGATAGACGAGCGCGTCTCCGAGACCAGCCACCAGCGATGGCTCCACCGTCACCCGCAACCCGCCTAGCGACGTGTCAGCGAGCTCTGGCAGCTCGACGATCTCGATGCGCGTCCCGCCGGCC
>JBNGEB010000356.1:0-1650 GCA_049975585.1 Anaerolineae bacterium | reverse complement strand
CCGCCAAAGCGATTGCGTATGCTCGCGACATACCGCTCGTAGGGATCAATCAACTAGAGGCGCATGTCTATGCCAACTGGTTGGTGCCGCCCGGCGAGACGGAGGCTAGCTGGCCCCCGCCACCCTTCCCGTTGCTTTGCCTGATCGTCTCTGGCGGGCACACCGATCTGGTGCTGGTGGAGGAACACCATCGCTACCAACGTCTGGGGAGCACCATCGACGATGCCGCCGGCGAGGCGTTCGACAAGATTGCGCGTTTGTTGGGGCTTGGCTATCCTGGCGGGCCAGCTATCCAGCGCGTGGCAGAGCAGGGAGATCCCGAGGCGTTTGCATTCCCGCGGGCGTTTCAGGTGGGTCCCTATGATTTTTCCTTCAGCGGCCTGAAGACGGCTGTACTGCGCCAGGTTCAGGCTTTGCAGCGACAGGCTGGTGAGGATGTGGACCGGCGCGGGGTCAAGCTGGCAGAGGCAGCGGTTGACGCGGAATCGGATCTGCCTATCGCTGACCTGGCGGCCAGTTTTCAGGCGGCTGTGGTCGATGCTCTGGTGAGTAAGACGGTCATGGCCGTGGAGGATCATCACGCCGTGCAACTACTGGTGGCGGGTGGCGTGGCTGCCAACACACGGCTGCGGCGCGAGCTTCAGCATCAGGTCACCGTGCCCGTGCGTTTCCCCCCCATACGCTACTGCACAGACAACGCTGCGATGGTTGCGGCGGCTGGGTATTTCCGCTATCTCGGCGGGCGGCGCGACCACGCCTCCCTCGACGCGGAGCCGAGCCTCCATCTGAATCATGTCTAGACAAACGGACTCGTTTGCTGAGCGCGTTGCTCTGCAGTGGGCACTGCTCGCCGAGGAAGGGGTTGTCCCCGATAAGGCCGCCGGCGCATGGGCAGCTCGCCGTATCGGCCTGGCTCGCTATGGGTGGGATGCTGAGGAGGATGGGGACGCGCCAATGAGCCGTATCGAAGGAGCCCGCGATGGGTGAGTCGGGCCAAGCGGATCTGGTGTCAGAGCTGCGTAAGCTTCCAGGCGTGGATGCTCTCCTGCAGGGCCCTCGCATGGAAGAGCTGATAGCTTCGTACGGTCGCCAGCTCGTGGTGGATGCCACACGAGAGGAGCTGGACGAGACTCGCCAGCGGATACAGAGCGGCAAGGTTTGTCCCACGGAGATCTTCTTGGTTGAAGCGATTGGGGAGCGGGTTTTTCGGCTGGCGACGCCCACGTTGTCGCCAGTGATTAACGCGACGGGGGTCGTCCTCCACACGAATCTGGGGCGGGCGCCTCTTAGCTCGGCCGTGCTTTCGGCTATGGTCGCCGCCGGCGAGGGCTATAGCAATCTGGAGTTCGACCTAGAGGAGGGCAAGCGCGGCTCGCGTTACGTGCATGCCGAGGCCCTGCTCTGCCAGCTCACCGGCGCCGAAGCGGCGCTTCTCGTGAATAACAACGCCGGCGCAGTACTACTGGCGCTCATGGCGCTTTGCAGCGGACATGAGGTCATCATCTCGCGCGGTCAGCTCGTGGAGATTGGCGGGGGCTTTCGCATACCCGACGTGATGGCGCAGAGTGGGGCCACGCTGGTCGAGGTCGGCACCACCAATCGCACCTATGTACGCGACTATGCGGCGGCTCTGACTGATCAGACGTCGGC
>JBNGEB010000355.1:0-1656 GCA_049975585.1 Anaerolineae bacterium | reverse complement strand
CGGCTGGAGAGCTTGCATCGCAACCCGCATTGGGTGTACACGCTGCAGGACGCCGTCTTCTATGAGAAGGCCTACTATGAGCCGAATCTGGAGCTGCTCCTCAACTGCAGTTGCCAGGACGCCGAGATGGACGGCGATCGTATCGCAAGCGTGACGGGGTGGCAGCTCACGACTGAGACCTATCACACCGTGCATGCCAAGGTGTTCGCCGATTGCTCGGGCGACAGCATCTTGGCGCCGTTGACGGGAGCGGCCTATCGGGTGGGGCGCGAGGCTGCTAGCGAGTTTGGCGAGACTATCGCGCCCGAGGTGGCTGACAAGCGGACCATGGGCATGAGCATCTTGTTCATGGCTCGCGAGTATGATACGCCGCAGCCCTTTGAGCCGCCGGCATGGGCTTACCGCTTTGAGGACTGCGACGACCTGCCCTTTGGTGAGGGCGGCCACAAGAACTTCCGCTTTGGCTACTGGTGGGTAGAGCTGGGCGGCGAGCATGATAGCATCCACGATACCGAGGAGCTCCGTCACGAGCTTCAGCGTATCGCTCTGGGCGTCTGGGATCACCTCAAGAACTACTGCAAGCACCGCGATGAGGTCGCCAACTATGCGCTCGAGTGGCTGCAGTACCTGCCTGGCAAGCGCGAGAGCCGCCGCTACGAGGGCGACCATATCCTGACCGAGAACGATATCATGGCGGAGGGCCGCTTTGACGATACCGTGGCCTATGGCGGGTGGACCATGGACGATCACCACCCGGCAGGATTCTGGTCGGTGCGAACGGGCGAACCCGCTACGATCTGGCACCCTTGCCCTTCACCCTATGGCATCCCTTACCGCATCCTCTACTCCCGCAATGTGGACAACCTGATGTTCGCAGGGCGCAACGTGAGCGCTAGCCACGCGGCCATGAGCTCCACACGCGTCATGGCCACCTGTGCCGTCATGGGTCAGGCCGTGGGCACCGCGGCGGCAATAGCCGTCCGGGATGGCATCAAGCCTCGCGAGGTCGGAGGGCACATGCACGAGCTTCAGCAGACCCTCTTGCGAGATGACTGCTACTTGCCCTGGGTCCAGCAGGAGATGAGCCTCCTGACTATGGGAGCGACGTTGGAGGCTACTCAAGGCGATCCTGAGCCCGTGCGCGATGGCTTTGCTCGGCAGGTGGGTGAAGACTCGCATGCGTGGGAGGCGCACCCTGGCGACGCGATCACGTACACGTTCGAGGCGCCGGTCGACGTGGCCTCGGTGACGCTGACGCTGGACAGCGATCTCTCCAAGCGCATCGCGCCCCCGTCCAAGGGCGCTCGCCTGAATGCCCTGAGCGCCATCCCGCCCCAGATGCCCAAGGTGTACCGGATCGAGGGCTTGGTGGACGGTAACTGGAAGGTGCTGCACCATGAAGCGGATGGGCACCAGCGCTTTGTGCGTATCTCGGTGAACCGGCGTCTGGCGGGCGTGAGATTTGCTCTGGAGGAGACGTGGGGCGCGGAGGCTACGCGCGTCTATGCGTTCTATGTAGACTAGGTCCGTTTCCACTGCTTTGTCCCCCGCCCCGCGCCCCCTCGCGGGGCGGACGCCATCATCCTCACTAGCCACCTCGCACCGTACGGCCAGCAGCGCCGCCTGGGTGCGGTCGGCCACGTCCAGCTTTTGCAG
>JBNGEB010000354.1:0-1659 GCA_049975585.1 Anaerolineae bacterium | reverse complement strand
GACTGGCTGGCCCAGCCGCCGCGGGTCTTGGCCAGCGCTGGCCGCGCGCCCGATCGCTTCCACATCATCCACGTCACGCTCTCGGACGATGCTCCCCATGGTCGCGGCTTTCCGCTTTCCATCACCGCCGAGCGCGTGCTGGCCCACCGTCTCCTGCAGGCTCAGCCATACGCGCTGCTGCTCTTTAGCGACACCGACCAACGCTATTGGCATGTTGTGAATGTGCGCGACCTCCGCCAGCGGGACCGTGGAGGCGGCACCAAGCTACGCCGCGTCCTGCGGCGCATCGCCATCGGCCCCGACGAAAAGCTGCGCACCGCCGCCGAGCGCATCGCCATGCTCGACCTCGCCAAAATCGCCGAGTCCACCATCTGGGGTCAGGTCGCTCCGGCGGCCATCCAGGCCCGCCACAACGAGGCCTTTGACGTCGAGGCCGTCACCAAGCAGTTCTTCATCGACTATGTCCAAGTCTTTACCCTGCTGCGCGATCATGTTGCGTGCTTTTTGACGAGTCGCCAGGACGCCCGCGACTTTGCCCAGCAGTTCCTCAACCGCGTCATGTTCCTCTACTTTCTGCAGCGCAAGGGCTGGTTAGGCCACGACGCCAACTTTCTTGCGCGCTTCTGGAAAGCCTACCAGCGCGCCGATACGCCCCGTGACACTTTTGTCTCTCATTGGCTCGACGTGCTCTTTTTCGAGGCGCTGAACAACGGCTTCCAGGCCGGGCGTGCTGACCGCCAGCATCTCCCGGAGGACATCCGTGGCGCCCTCCAGATGGCCCCCTACCTCAACGGTGGCCTCTTTGCCCGTAACGAGCTGGACCGCGGCTTTGCCCAGGCCAACGGCACCATCGACGACGCGCTCATGGCCAAGGTGTTTCATGCCTTTGAGCACTATAACTTTACCATCGCCGAGGACACCCCCCTCGATCAAGAGGTCGCCGTGGACCCCGAGATGCTCGGACACGTGTACGAGTCGCTGGTCAACGTCAGCGAGGAGATCGACGAGCGCGGCGAGGCCGGCATCTTTTACACGCCGCGCATCGAGATCGACCTGATGTGCCGCCTCGCCCTGGTCGAGCGCCTGGCCAACGCCCTGGGCCACGAGCACCGCAGTCTGCTCTACGAGGCCGTCTTTGCATTCGACCAGCCCGAAAAGGACGCCGCCGATCGCCACCTCCGCCAGCACAACCTCTGGCCCGCCTTGGACGACATTCTGCAACACCTCACCGTCTGCGACCCGGCCTGCGGCTCGGGCTCGTTCCTGGTGGGCATGCTCCACGTGCTGGACGATCTCCAACGCCGCGCCGACCACGAGCTCGGCCGCCTCCCACGACCCTACGAGCGCAAGCAGCGCATCATCCAACGCTCCCTCTATGGCGTGGACATCAAGCGGTGGGCCATCCGCGTGGCCGAGCTACGCCTCTGGCTGCAGCTCGTCGTCGAGAACGACACGCCCCTAGAAGAGCTCCAGTTCCGCCCCCTGCTCCCTAGCCTCGATTTCAAGCTGCGCTGTGGCGATAGCCTGGTGCAGCAAGTGGCCGGCGTCGAACTCGGCCACTGGGTCGGACGCGACATCTCCCCCTCCCTCAAAGGGCGCCTCATTCAGCTCCAGGGCCGCAAGCGGCGTTACTTTGACGAGGCTGGCACAGAAGAGTCG
>JBNGEB010000353.1:0-1721 GCA_049975585.1 Anaerolineae bacterium | reverse complement strand
GTCCTACCCACGGCCGCCGACGCGGATTGGAATCCGCGGCTACACAGCGCGCGTCACCCCTCTCGTAGGCGCGGCTTCCATACCGCGTTCCTCCCCCTCCGCCCTTCCCTTTGGCGCGGGGACCGCTAGCGTCGGGCTGATGACCAGCACGTCCCCCACCGCGACGCCCAGCTCGTCGCACGTCCCAGCCGGCAGCTCGATGACGTACCGTACACTACGGTAAAGCCCGCCAATCTTTCCCGGCGCCAGGCTTGGGTCTATCCCCACCACGCGATCTTGATCATCGACGTACACCACGTCGATGGCGTAGCGCATCCCAAGCATGTGCACCGACGAGCAGGGCGTAATGAGCAAGCCATCCCCTGCAACCAGCTCATGCGTCCCCAAGAGCCCTCGCAGCCTGGACCAGAACCGCGAGGCCACCCTGCCGTGGCGCACCAGCACCGCGTCGCGAGCTGGTACGCTCGCGGCAAAGGCCCTCAGCTCGCCATGCGGCGATCCTCCCAACAACGCCCAGGCCATCGCCGTGCCTAGCTCCTCTCTCCTTCCGCTGTCAGCGTCAATACTATCGTGATATCGTCCTCGTAAACCGTCTTCCATGCACCCTTGGCGCCCGGATCCCCGGCATCGCCAACAACCGCTTCCACCAAATCCGGCTGGCGCTCTTTGTCCAGCAAGAGAGCATTCACCTGGTAGGCCTGGAGGCGCTCCTGCCAGTCATAGCGCGCCATGTTGATCGCCAAATAGTCGTTCCACTGCTCCGGGGGATAGAGCTCGATGCGGGTATCGACGAACACCGGTATCTCGGGCGCCGCGTAGATGAGATAGCTGCCGTAGGCCTCTGTGTGGAAAGGGCGTATCTCCCGCTGCCGGGCCAGATCGCGCAGAGCCTCCACCGCGGCCACCGGCGTCTCGTCCCCAAGATACGGATGCGCGGGATCGATGGCCGGGTGCGGCAGATAGCCTCGTAGCCAGGGGCACGTGGCAACAACCGCCAGGGCTAGCAACCCTAGCAACGCACGGTTCAGCCACACCACCCCCACACGCTCGCCCACGTCGTCCGCGACCCGGTCGTCCGCGACCCGGTCGTCCGCGACCCGATCGTCGGCGACCCGGTCGTCGGCGACCCGGAACATCGGGGTCCCCGCCAAGGCTCGCACCATCATGGGCGTCGTGACCAGCCCATACCAAAGCACGCCCCGCACCGCGACGAACGTCAGCCCGACAAAAGCGCCCAGCAACAACGTCTCACGCGCCGTGGGACGATAGCCCTGCCACAGCCAGAGACCTACCAGCAAGCCTAGATGGAGTAAGAACGTGATGCCCACCGCGTCGCGGGCGCTCACCGGAGCGAACTCGAGGTTGAGATTGCGCGTGACGGGGTGTTGCGCAAAACCAAGCACATAGCCGACCATGCCTGTGCCGAGAGGCGTTGCGAGGGTGGCAACGGCGCAGAGCAGCCCGAGGAGTACCCACTGCCAGGGGAAAGAGGCGGGCGCAGCTATGGCATTGTCGCCCTCCGCTAGGGCCAATGGCAGGGGCACCCCACGTCGCGCCCTCTGGCCTTGCCCCCATCGCCAGATGCGCACCAGCACCTCGACGCCCACGACCACCAACCCAAAGATGAATCCACCGTGGAGATTGGCCCACACCGCAAATCCGAGCGGCAAGGCCCAGAGGCCGTGCGGCACGCGCGCGCCGTCCTCAAGGCTGTTTTGGGC
>JBNGEB010000352.1:0-1723 GCA_049975585.1 Anaerolineae bacterium | reverse complement strand
TAGGCTAGCCCAATCCCGCCATAGGCCGCGTGAGCGATGCCCCCGCTGAGAAAGACGATGCGGTTCACCACCACATAGGCCCCGATGATGCCGCAAGCGATGCTCACCAGGATGCCTGCTGCTAGAGCGTTGCGCATGAACCCAAATTGCAGCGCCTCAAGCATCGTGCGACACCTCCGTGTGCTCAGGCAAGACCCGGTGCGGCACGCCATGAGCCAATAGATCCACGGGGCACTGGTAGGAGGCATCCAGCATCTCTGGGGTGATCGTCTTGCCGTGCTGATAGTACAGTCGCCGGCTCAGACAGCCGACGGTCTTTACGTAGGATGAGATAGCCGTCAGATCATGCGACACCATCAAAATCGTGATGCGCTGGTTGAGCTCGTGAAGCAGCTCATAGAAGGAAGAGCTCGCGGACACATCCAAGTGCGCCGTAGGCTCATCCAGCAGCAGGATCGCCGGATCGCTGGCGAGAGCACGCGCCACATAGACGCGCTGCCGCTGACCACCAGAAAGCTCCGCAAGAGCCCGCTCCGCCATCTTCTCAAGACCGACGGCTTCGAGAGCGCTATCCACCCGCCTGTCATCCTCGGGACGATACCGTTGGAACAAGCGTCGATGACCTAGGCGCCCCATACGGACCACATCCCGCACGCGAATGGGAAAGTCGCGGTCGAACTCGGCTTGCTGCGGAACCCAGCCGATGGCGCCCCTGCCCTCCTCCGCCGGCTTTCCCATGATGCGCACAGTCCCCCGCAGAGGCGACAAGAGCCCAAGCAACACGCGCAGCAAGGTTGTCTTGCCGCCGCCATTGGGACCGATCAAACCGATGAAATCGCGCTCATAGACCGTCAGATTGACGTCCTCGAGAACAGCCTCGTGATCGTAGGCTGCCCAGAGATGCTCGACGCGGATGACCTCCCGATGCTTGGCATCGTTGCTGGTTGGTGCTACCGCCATTCTCCCTCCTCGGCTCACTCGCTCAAGACTTCCGCGAATGTCTGGCTCACTTGGCGCAGGTTCTCCGCCCAATCGCGGGCCAACGGGCTGACCAGGATCACCCGCCCATCGATCTCCTCGGCGATGACCTCCGCAGAACGGGTGCTGAACTCTGGCTGGGCAAACACTACCCGGATACCTTCTTGCTTTGCGGTGCGCACAAGTTGCGTCAGCTCGGCCGAGCTCGGCTCCTGGCCGCCCACCTCGATGGGATACATTTCAAGCCCATAGTCCTCGGCGAAATAGCCCCACGATGGATGGAACACCATGAAATTCCGGTTGGCAAGCCCGCTGAGCTTCTCTCGAATCTCGGCGTCCAGCTCATCAAGCTCAGCCTGGAACGCCGCCAGGTTCGCGCGGTATGCGTCCGCATGCGCGGGGTCGAGCTCGATCAGCGCAGCCGCAATATTCTCGGCCTGGATCCTCACGAGACGTGGCGAGAGCCAGATGTGCGGATCCGGCTGGGCGGCCTCACCGGCACGAGCACCCTCCTCCTCCTTATCAGGCGAATGGCTGTGCACCTCCATGGCACGTCGCGCGATGCCCTCGCTTGTGTCCACCACCAGCATATCAGGGTTGGCGGACGCGATACGGTCCAGCCATGCGTTCTCGAACGGAACGCCAATGCTGAAATAGGCATCGGCGCGACTGAGAGCCGCCATCTGCTCCGCAGTCGGCTCATAAGTGGCCGGGTTTTGGCCGGGGAGCACCATAACCGTCACGC
>JBNGEB010000351.1:0-1735 GCA_049975585.1 Anaerolineae bacterium | reverse complement strand
TTCGGTCGCACATTGAAAAGCTGGGGCTGGTCCTCTCGGCAGCGTGCAGCGATTTCGGCCACGGCCTAGTCGATGCCGAGCGCAATCGCGTATTGATCCCCCGCATCCAGGCCAACATCGACCTAGCCTTGGATCTGGGCACCAACATCATCACCACGCACATCGGTGTCGTCCCGGCCGACCGGAGCGATCCTGTCTGGAGCGTGCTCGCCGAGGCGCTCAATGAGGTCGGGGCCTACGCCGAGGAACGCGGCGCCATACTAGCCACCGAGACAGGTCCCGAAGAGGGGGCCACGCTGCGCGGCCTGCTGGAGGCGCTCGACACCGATGGCGTGCGCGTGAACTTTGACCCGGCGAATTTCATCATCTACGGATACGATATGCGCGCCGCGGTGGACGAATTGCTGCCCTACGTCGTCCACACCCACGCCAAGGACGCCCGCGGCCGCGAGGAAGTGCCGCTCGGCGAAGGCGATGTGGATTTCGACTGGTACATCCCCAAGATCCGTAGCCAGGGATTCGACGGCTTTTTCACCATCGAACGCGAGGTCGGGGACGACCCCGTCGGTGACATCACCGAGGCCATCGCGTTCTTGCGTCAGTACTAGCTCGCTCGCAAGGTTGCCCGGGAGGCCTTTCATGTTCTATGGCGCGGACTACTATCCAGAGCACTGGCCCCGTGAGCGCTGGCAACGCGACGCGGAGCTCATGGCCAAGGCGGGCATCAACCTTGTCCGACTAGCCGAGTTCGCTTGGGCCAAGATGGAACCCGAGCCGGGCCGCTACACGTTCGGCTGGCTGGACGAGGCGCTGGACGTGCTGGCACAGCGCGACATCCAAGCCGTCATGTGCACGCCTACGGCCACGCCGCCGGCCTGGCTCTGCCAACAGTATCCCGAGATCATGGCGTTGGGACGGGACGGCCAGCGGGTCGCCTTTGGCATGCGGAGGCAATACTGCCCCACGAGTGCGCGCTATCGCGAGCTCTCTCGGCAGATCACGGCCGTCATGGCGGAACGGTATGCGGACCATCCCCAGATCGTCGCCTGGCAGCTTGACAACGAGTGAAGCGGGTGTTAGGCGTCGAGGTCGCTGCACGCGACAAGGCGGGCCGGCGTTTTCTCTTCCTGCTCAACCACACGGGAGAATCGCAGTCCGTTCCCATAACGGGCAGCTACCGCGCTCTGCTTGCGGACGTTGTCATTCACGGGAGCGTCCCTCTTGCTCCCTACGACGTGGTCATCCTGGAGACTGATTTGGGAGCGTGACGCATGCGCGAGGCCCTTCTGTCTTGGCTACCGTGGAACATCCGCATCATCGTGGCCATCCAACAAGCCAGCCCGGCATGGCTGGATCTAGTCATGCGGCTCATCACCTACCTTGGCAGCACCTACTTTTTTCTGGTGTTGTTGCCAATCGTGTACTGGATGCGACCCGTGCCAGGCATGCAGCTTGCCGTGCTGGTGCTGGCGTCTGCTTATGTCAACACGGCGGCCAAGACGCTCGTAGCCATAGAGCGCCCCTTTATGGTGTCAGATGAGGTCATCGGCAAGGTAGCCACGAGCTACTATGCCTTCCCAAGCGGCCACGCTCAGCTCGCAGCGTCTACGTGGCCGATGCTCGCCTCCATCGTCCGAAAGCACTGGTTCACCGCCCTCTCTGTCTTGCTGGTGCTGCTCATAGGCCTATCGCGAGTGGTACTGGGTGTGCACTATCCTCAAGATGTGCTGGGCGG
>JBNGEB010000350.1:0-1749 GCA_049975585.1 Anaerolineae bacterium | reverse complement strand
GATCGAGGACCGCGATTGCCTGGTGCTGCGCCCAACGTCCAACAAGGCTTACGAGGCGGCCAGCGCCCCCTGGCCCGTGGTCGCGGGGCGCGCCTACCGCGTGACGGCGCCCATCAGCCCCGCCATGGACGGCGCCCACGCCCAGTGCTTCCTGGCGTGGCTCGGCCCCGACGGCGACGAGATCGCCCGCGTTGAGGGGCCCATCACCTTTATGAAGCATGCCTTTGCCGATGAGAGCACCTGGGGCTTGGCGCCCGAGGGCGCCACCGCGGCGCGGCTGGTCATTCGCCTCACCTCTGACGAGCAGACCTGGAAAAAGGCGGTGGGCACCGTGCGCATCGGAGCGCCACGCCTGGATCCCAGCCTCGTCGTGACACTTGCGGCGCAGGCGGACGCCGGCCTCTATAATCCGCAAGAGCCCGCCAACCATGCGCTGACCGTCGCCGGCGCGACGGATACCCTACGCCGCGTCATGGCCCGCTATGCCGTCTATGACTATGACCGGCGCGTCGCCGCCGACGGCATGGCCGAGGTGAGCCTGACCGCCGGCGCTGGCGAGACGGTGTTGGCGCTGCCCGGACAGCCCAGCGGCTACTATCGCGTGGAACTGAGCGCCGACGCGGAGGGCCTGGCGCCCGCCGAGACCTGGGCCAGCTACGCCTGCATCCCCCCGCTGGAGCAAACCCCGCCCCAGGACACGCCCATCGCCTTGGATGCCGGCATCTCTTGGTGGTACGAGCGCCCGTACAAAGGCGTCCAGCGCAGCCACGAGGAGCGTACCCGCATCAAGTGCGAGGCGTGCGAGCGCATCGGGCTGCGTTGCCTGCGCGACCGCTGGTCCTGGAGCCAGACCAACCCCGAGCCCGGCGTGGTGGATTGGGGCCACTATGCGATCACCCACCAGGCGCAGGCGGACGCGGGCATCTCGGTGTACCAGATGATCGCCGGCACCCCCGAGTGGGCCTTGGTGGATACCCCCGCCGTGGCGCATCGGCATGCCTTCCCGCCCGCCGACGTCCGCGCCTACTACCTGCACATTCGTCAGCTCATCCGCGACTGGGGCCATGCCGTGCGCTATTTCGAGTCCTGGAACGAGCCCGAGATCTTCTTTTTCCAGGGCTATGCGTGGGATCTCGCCGCGCTCTCCAAGGCCGCCTATCTCGCCTGCAAGGACGAGGACCCCACCGTTGGCGTGCTGTGGGCCTCTCGTTGCGCCGCCACCACCTTCTGGCGAAGGGCGCTGGAGAACGGCTGCGCCCCCTACTTTGACATTTTCAACCAGCATTCCTACGACGCGCCCGAGACGGTGTTCGAGCTGACGCGCCAGGATCGCGAGCTGATGGCCGAGTTTGGCATCCAGCGCCCGGTCTGGATGAGCGAGCAGGGCTGCCGCACCGATCCCGACCCCGACGGCGGCTACATCCACGCCGAGCGCGCCGAGGTCTCGTACCTGCTGCGCTCCTACGCCTGCGGCCTCGGCGCCGGGTACGACCGCTTCTTCTATTTCTACCTGCAAGAGTTCCTCGAGTGGGGCCAGTGGCTGTGGGGCATCATGCGGGATGACCAGACGCCCAAGCCAGCCCTGATGGCCCTGGCGACGCTGGTGCGTCAGCTCGGCGCCGCCGAGCCCGTCGGCCACTTGCAACAGGACCGCGCCTATGCCGTGGTGTTCGACCGCGGGGACGGCGAGCATGTGGCCGTGGCCTGGGCGCTAGATGGCAACGCCGTGGGACTCTCGCTACACGAGGG
>JBNGEB010000349.1:0-1804 GCA_049975585.1 Anaerolineae bacterium | reverse complement strand
TCATCTACCGGGGCGATGAGGACTCGCCTGACAGACTGGCAGAAGACCTATTCCGTGCTGGCGCCAACCTGAACAATCCAGAGGCGGTACGGATCCTCAGCACCGAGGGGCCCAAACTCGTGCGCGACCTGCTCATTGAGCGGTACAAGGTGCCCTTTACCGTGGATGCGACGAATCACCTCGAGTTCACGCGTGAGGCGGCCCACTCGACCAGCCGCATCCTGCACGTCCATGATGCGACCGGCCGTGCTATCCAAGAAAAGCTCTCGGCCGCGCTGCTCGCAACGCCCAACATCCACCTGCTCACCAAGCATGTCGCCATTGACCTGCTCACGCCGTCCCACCACTCGACCGACAGACGTCACGTGTACCAACCACTCTCGTGCGTAGGCGCCTATGTGTACGATCGCGACAACGAGCAGATCCTCACCATCCTGGCCAAGGTCACCATCCTGGCCTCGGGCGGGTTGGGACAGATTTTCTTGCACACAACAAACCCTGACGGCGCCACCGGCGATGGCATGGCCATGGCCTATCGAGCTGGCGCTCGCATCATCAACGCGGAATACGTGCAATTCCATCCAACAGGGTTCTACCATCAGGAGGAGGCCCGATTCCTCATCAGCGAAGCCCTTCGGGGTGAAGGAGCACTGCTGCTGAACGGCGCTGGCGAGCGCTTCATGGAGCGATACGCCCCCAAATGGAAGGAGCTCGCGCCCCGCGATGTCGTCGCGCGGAGTATTCACGAGGAGATGCTGCGCACCGATAGCCCTTGCATGTACCTCGACATCGCGTCGGTGATGGCGCCCGACGAAATCCGCGAGCGCTTCCCGACCATCTATGAGAGCTGTATGGAATACGGCGTCGATCCCACCAAGGAGCTGATTCCCG
This sequence comes from Anaerolineae bacterium, assembly GCA_049975585.1. Lineage (GTDB taxonomy): Bacteria > Chloroflexota > Anaerolineae > UBA1429 > UBA1429 > DAIRUQ01. The sequence goes on along the minus strand of JBNGEB010000349.1, from coordinate 913 downwards.
TAGTGCCCGCTGCTCACTATGCCTGCGGCGGCGTCTGGGCAGACGCCTGGGGACGCACCAGCCTCGAAAGGCTCTACGCCGCTGGGGAGACATCTTGCACCGGCGTGCACGGCGCCAACCGTCTGGGCAGCGCCTCGCTGCTCGAGGGTCTCGTCTGGGGCGACCGGGCGGGGCGTGACATCCTACGACGGATCGACCAATGGGAGCGGATCGACCCCAAGCACATCCCCGATTGGGAGGCACCCGAGGATGCCGAGCCGGCCGATCCCGCCCTGATCTGGCATGACATGGCCACCATCAAGCACACCATGTGGTACTATGCTGGGCTGGTTCGCAGCCAGCGGCGGCTCGACCGCGCGCTACGAGATCTCGCCAACCTGCGGCATGACATCGATGCCTTCTACCGGGTGAACCGGGTGAACACGCCCATCATCGAGCTGCGCAACGCAGCCCTTGCCGCTCTGATCGTCGCGCGAGCCGCATGGGAGAATCGAGAAAGCGCCGGGTGCCACTACCGTATCGACTAGCGACCCGGCCGGTTAGGCAAGCTCGACGCGCAGCAGGCGATCCCGTCCGGCATAGTCGGGCACGATAGTCACCGAGTCTTGCGGCCAGAGGTGAGTTGCCATGGCCCGCACCGTCTCTCCGTGTGTCGCGTCGATCTCCACCAGCAGCAGCCCTGGCGTTGCCAACCGCTGGGCTGCCTGGTGCAACAGTCTCTCGATGACCGCAAGGCCACCCACGCCGCCATCAAGTGCCTGCACGGGCTCAAACAGCCGAACATCCTCCGGAAGCTCCGGCAGGCGCTCTCTTGGCACGTAGGGCGGATTGGAGACGATCAGATCCAATGGCCCAGCAACGGGCGCCAGCAGACCACCCTGTAAGAGAGCGATGCGCCCTTGCAACCCATAGG
>JBNGEB010000348.1:758-1808 GCA_049975585.1 Anaerolineae bacterium | reverse complement strand
GCACCTCGTCCACGTCCATGCCGTGGATGGTCGCCTCGGCAGAGGCCAACCGCTCGAACACCCGCAAGCTGGCGTCGGCGATCTCGCCGTCCAGCGGCGCCGCGGTCAGCAGCTCGCGCACCATCACCAGGTTGCGCGCCGGATGCTGGCTCTCGTCAATTTCAATCTTGAGCTGGCTGCCGGTGATAGCGTGGCGCCGCACGCGCTCCACCGAAAGCGTATAGCCCTCCAGGCCCAGCTTGTCCAACTCTTCCTGCAAGGCCTCCAACGGAAGCCCCGCGTCCAACAATGCGCCGAGCAGCATATCGCCGCTGGCGCCCGAGAAACAATCCACGTACGCAATCGTTTGACCTCGCAAAGCGCCCTCCTCACCATGCACTCGAATCCATACCTCCTAGCATTATAGGCCTGCCATAGCGGGCGGATCAAAGAACGAGGCTTCTCGCACGGCAAACGCCGGTTGCGCAAAGCTGCCTACTCTGTGGTATAATCTATAAGGTATGCTTCATCTATAGCGACGCAGGAGGCGAAACGATGGGAGTATCGCTATCTTTTGACCTGGGAAGCCTCGAGGATGCCGACGAGGAACCGAGAGAGAACGGCACGACTGAGCGCGACGTCATTATCGTCGGCGGCGGCCCCGCCGGCTTGACCGCCGGCCTCTATGCCGGGCGCGCGCAGCTCAAGCCCCTGGTTATCATGGGCGAGAGCTTTGGCGGGCAGGCCGCCGCCACCAGCGACATGGAGAACTACCCTGGGTTCCCGGAGGGCATCGGCGGCATGGCCCTGGCCGAGCAGATGGCCAATCACGCCAAGCGCTTTGGCGCCGAGATCGAGTTCGATCAGGTGACCAAGATCGACCTCGGCGTGTGGCCCTTTCAGGTCGAGACCTTCGGCCGGCCCTATAAGGCCAAGACGCTGATCCTGGCCACGGGCGCTCGCGCGCGACGCTTGGGCGTCCCCGGCGAGGACCAGTTCTGGGGCCGAGGCGTCTCGGTGTGCGCCACCTGCGACGGCTACTTTTACAAGGACAAGACGGTCGTCGTGGTG
>JBNGEB010000348.1:0-748 GCA_049975585.1 Anaerolineae bacterium | reverse complement strand
GGCGATTCCGCCCTGGACGAAGGCCTCTTCCTGACCAAATTCGCCCGAGAGGTCATCATCGTCCACCGCCGTGACAAGTTGCGCGCCGGGCCCATCCTCCAAGAGCGCGCCTTTGCCAACGAAAAGATTCGCTTTGTGTGGGATACCGTCGTCGAGGAGATCCTGGGCGACACCAGCGTGAGCGGCGTGCGCGTCCGCAACGTCAAAACCGGCGAGCAGAGCGTCATCGATTGCGATGGCGTGTTCCTCTATGTGGGGATGATCCCCAACACCGAGCTCTTCAAAGGGCAGCTCGCACTGGATGACGACGGCTATGTCGTCACCGACAAGCGCCAGCGCACCAGCGTGCCCGGCGTGTTTGCCGCCGGCGACGTCCAGGACCCCTGGTTCCGCCAGGTGATCATCGCGGCCGGAGCGGGCGCGGCGGCAGCCATCGAGGCCGAGCGCTGGCTGACCGAAAAAGAGTTCGAGATGTCCCAGCGCGAGGCGGAAGAGGCCTAGGGACGCGGGCGGCAACGGCCGTCCCGCGAAGGGTAGGGGGCCCCGAGACGGGGCCCCTTTGCGTTAGGCGTCAACGAGCGCCAGAAGGGAGAGACATGTTCGTACGGAGCATCGGGTTCTGGGAACTGATCGTCATCTCGTTGGTCTGCCTGGTGCCGCTGGTGCTAGCGGGCATCGTGGCGCTGGTGGTGGTGCTCACGCGGCGGCCCTCGGCGCGCTGCCCCTACTGCGGCGAGCGCTTCGAGGC
>JBNGEB010000347.1:0-1815 GCA_049975585.1 Anaerolineae bacterium | reverse complement strand
AGGGAGGCATTTCGACCACCATCGTGACGACGCTCTACCTGGTGGGCCTGACGCTGGTCATTGCGACGCCTCTCGGCGTCGGCGCGGGCATCTACCTGGTCGAGTATGCCGGCGAGATTGAAGCGCGATCGCGCTTCGTCCGATGGCTCGTGACCGTTGCGCGGTTCGGTGTTGAGACTTTGGCGGGCGTTCCCTCTATTGTGTTCGGCCTTTTTGGCTACGCTCTCTTTGTTGTGGCCATGCAGTTTGGCTTTTCGCTACTATCTGCAGGGTTGGCTGGAGCGAGCCTCATCCTTCCCGTCATCATTCGCACCACCGAAGAGGCCCTCAAGGCCGTGCCGCGCTCCTATCGCGAGGGGAGCCTGGCGCTGGGCGCTACGAAATGGCAGACTATCTGGCAGGTCGTGCTGCCGGCTGCGGGGCCTGGCATCGTCACGGGCGTCGTGCTGGGGATCGGGCGCGTTGTCAGCGAGACGGCTGTCTTCTATGTCACGCTGGGTGGCAGCGCATCGGCTCCCACCTCGTTGTTGGAAGGCGGACGTACCATGGCGCTGCATGTTTACTATCTGGCCATGGACACCAGGGCGTTCGATCGCGCCATGGGGACCGGAGCCATCCTGGTCCTGGTGATTGTGCTCATCAACGCGACCATCAACATCATGTCGCGGAGGTATAGGAAACGGATGATGGGAAATGTCTGATCACGAAGGCGATCCCGAGATCATGCTAGAGACACGCGACTATAACCTCTATTATGATGGGTTCCAGGCCCTAAAGGATGTGTCCATCGCCATTGCTGCCAGACGCGTGACCGCTATCATCGGACCATCGGGTTGTGGCAAGAGCAGCTTCCTGCGGACGTTCAATCGCATGAACGATCTGATCCCCGGGGCGCGAGTCGAGGGCGATATCCTCATGGGTGAACGGAGCATCTACGAGCGCGACGTCGTCGAACTGCGCCGACTGGTGGGGATGGTCTTCCAGAAGCCCAATCCGTTCCCCAAGTCGATCTATGACAACGTGGCCTACGGCCCGCGCGTCAACGGCGTCCGCGACAAGGGCAAGCTCTCTGAGATCGTGGAGACCTCGCTGCGTGACGCAGCGCTATGGGACGAAGTCAAGGATGACTTGAATCGATCGGCCATGTCGCTATCGGGCGGACAGCAGCAGCGGCTCTGCATCGCCAGGGCGCTGGCCGTCGAGCCGCAGGTGATTCTCATGGACGAGCCCGCCTCGGCCCTGGACCCCATCGCCACGCTCAAGATCGAGGAGCTGATCCGTGAGCTCAAGGCCAAGTACACGATCGTCATCGTGACGCATAACATGCAGCAGGCTTCTCGCGTCTCGGACGATACAGCGTTTTTCCTGACCGACGAAAGCCGCTGCGGGATGCTGGTCGAGTACGGGCTAACGCGCCGCATCTTTACGCGGCCCGAGGATCAGCGTACCGAGGATTATATCACGGGTCGTTTCGGCTAGTCCCGCAAGGACACAAGGAGCGCGCGAAACGATGTTGCGCAAGACATACGAGGCCGAGCTATCCGCGTTGCAAGATGAGATCTTGGCGCTCGCGAGCATGGTGGAGACCAGCGTGCTGGCGTCTATTGACGCGCTAGAACGCATGGATCTCACGCTCGCGAGGAGGCTGATCCGGGACGATCTTCGCATCAACGCCAAGCGCTTTGAGATCGAAGCCGGTCTGCTCACCCTAATTGCCACGCAGGGGCCTATTGCCAGCGATCTGCGCCATGTGGCTGCGCTGTTGGAGATCAACACAGAGCTGGAGCGCATCGGCGACTATGCCAAGGGTAATGC
>JBNGEB010000346.1:0-1876 GCA_049975585.1 Anaerolineae bacterium | reverse complement strand
GCATAGCACGTAGCTGTTGTGGCGTGAGGGTGCGCGACGGGATGTCACCATCGGTGAGCGTCGGTGGCCCAAAGCCCATGGTCAGGCAAGCCAGCAAGCTGATGATAGCCAGCAGTCGCTTGCGAGCAGCAGGCATGGCTTCCTCTCACCCAGTAATCGCCAGCATTACCCGGACGATTCTACCGCAGCAACGAGAGCCGGTCAATCGCATAGGCCAGGGCCGAGCCGGCCCTCTTTGACACAAGTTGGCCGCGACCCTAGAATCGACCATAGGAAGGGGATGCGCGGATGCCACGATTCGGCGCTCACATGTCGGTAGCTGGAGGCCTGGACCAAGCACTGTTCCGCGGCAATAGCATCGGCTGCGATACCATTCAGCTCTTTCTGCGTTCGCCAACGCGGTGGGAAGCCGCCCCGATCGAGCCCGAAGATGTGCTTGCCTTCCAAGCTGCGCGCCGCGCAACGGACATTACGCCCATCGTGGCACATGGGTCCTATCTCATCAACCTGGCCTCAGCAAAGAAGGCCCTCTGGCGGCGATCCCTGTCGACGCTGATCGACGACCTCGGCCGTTGCCAGCGACTGGGACTCGACGCCTATGTGTTGCACCCCGGCGCACACACGGGCTCAGGTGAAGAAGCGGGCCTTTTGCGGGTGACCGAGGCGATCCGCCGAGCGCTGCAAGCATTCGATGGCGACGTCCAGCTGCTCTTGGAAAATACGGCTGGACAGGGCACGTCGCTGGGATATCGCCTGGAGCATCTAGGGAAGATCATCGAGGGGGCAGGTTGGCCCGAGAGGCTGGGCATCTGCATCGACACGGCCCATGCCGTCGCCGCGGGATATACCCTGGCAGGCGCTGAGGCCTACGCGAGCTTCTGGGAGACCGTGGACAGGCTTGTCGGGATCGAGCGTGTCGGGTGTCTCCATCTCAACGACAGCCTAGGGGATCAGGGCAGTCGCGTAGATCGCCATGCGCACATCGGGGAGGGGCATGTAGGCGTTGATGGATTCAGGCGCCTCGTGAATGATCCAGCGCTGCAGAAAGTCCCGATGATCCTCGAGACGCCCAAAGGTGAGGATATGCTGGAGGACATCCGCAACCTAGCCTTGTTGCGTAGCCTCTGTGACCAAGGCGAGGAGCCGCACCTACAAGGAGCAAAGAGACGTGAGGGCATTCGCGAGTGATACTGTTCCAGCCGAGCCTGCCGAAGGGCTACCTGGCGTTCGCATCCGCTGGGTGATCGGCAAGAACGTGGACGCGCCGAACTATGCCATGCGCATCATCGAGGTCGATGCGGGCCGCGCCACCGCCCACCATGCGCATCCCTGGGAACACGAGGTCTATGTCCTAGAGGGCGAGGGGGTTGCGCAAGGCTCCAATGGCACCGCCGAGCTCCGTCCTGGCATGTGCGTCTACACGGCTCCGGACGAGCCACATTGCTTCACGAACACCGGCGACAGGATGCTCCGCTTCATCTGCGTGATCCCCTGGCCAGACGAGTAGTATGTTGCAGTGGGAGGTGTCCCATGCACGAGGCCATGCTATATGAAGAGTTGGACGACAAGGCAGTTCGCTGCAATCTCTGTGCCCACCGCTGCCGGATACGCGAGGGAGAACGTGGCATCTGCGAGGTCCGGGAGAACCGCGATGGCGTCCTGTACACCCTGGTTTACGGTCGCCTGATCTCCCAAGCCGTCGATCCCATCGAGAAGAAGCCACTGTTCCACGTGCGGCCTGGCAGCGAGGCTTTCTCGATCGCCACCGTCGGCTGCAACTTTCGTTGCAGTTTCTGCCAGAACTATAGCATCTCGCAGCTTCCGCGCGACCACCACGTGATCGAGGGGCGATCCGTCAGCCCCCAAGAGGTCGTGG
>JBNGEB010000345.1:0-1929 GCA_049975585.1 Anaerolineae bacterium | reverse complement strand
CGTGCCAAGCCTCAAGGTTGCCCACATTGTCGAGGCCACTTTTTCAACACCCTCCCCTTGACGAGATTTGACAGTACCGCCAGCCAGGTCTATGCTCCAACCCGGCTTGCGCGTGGGCATCGACGTTCTACGTGATTCCGCTCCCCAGCGCGGGCTGATCCGGGATTGGGTCTTTGCCATGGGCAATGGTTCGCGGCCTGGCACATCGCCGCAGACGTCGTAGCCTCACCGTTGCAGACACTACAGCGTTCGGTACGCGAATTCGCCTGATCGCTCGGGCGCTTCCGCTCTTGGCTCTTCAACGCCGTCACATCGTGAGCGGCAGCATGCGAGACACACCCCAGCCAACGCCCTAGCTCGCAAGCCCGGCAGCGGAAACCTGCCTCATCGTAACCCGACAACCGAACTCGGCGGGGCACGCAAGGCCAGCGTTCCGGATAGGCGGCAGCTCAGAACCAATAGGTTCTGAACTGCCGCCAGACTCTTCCAAGAATCTAGATACGTCGCCGAGGCGCTAGCAAGCGTCGACCATTCTCGTAGAGGATCGCGCGGCGAGCCGCGTCGTCCACGTGCGCCATCACCACGCACCCGATGGCATAGTACGGATCGAACCACGGCAGATCATATCCTAAAACGACCTTGCCAGCGCCGACGGTCTCCACCATCTGCTCAATCAACCCGGCGACTGCATAGGCAGCCGTGAGCTCCAGGTACACATTGTCGTGTTCGGCAGCGACACGGAAACAGGCGTCGAACTCGCCATAGCCAGAGTGTCCCGCCAGGAACGTCACCTCGGGATAGCGACGCGCCACCTCTGCCAGATGGCTGGGGCTATCATAGCTCGAGTGCTCCCAGGTGTGCGTCAAGACGATCAGCTCGCGCTCGGCCGCAAAGGCCAAGGCCGGCTCGTACCCCTCGCCCGTCAGAGGATACTCGTGCATGCTGGGGTGGAACTTTAGGCCCACAAAGGTCGGCCGATCCTCAAACAGCGCCAGCTCTCGTTCGCCTTCCCGTGGGTAATTGGGGTTGAAAACGCTGTACCCGTACCAATGCCCCGCGTATCGCTGCGTGACCTCGGCCATCTCGGCGTTGCCCAGTACCATGTCCACCAGCGCCAGATGCCCGCTGGAAATCATCGCCTCCACACCGCATCGCTCCGCAGTGGCTATCATCGCTTCCGCCGTGTGCCTCGGCATATAGATCCCGCGAAACGGCCCATAGTGGGCGTGCATATCCACCACCGGGCAATCGACACATCGTCCCGTTTCCAGAAAGGCCTGGGATATTGTGGATGGGTTCACAGCTCCGCCTCCTCCAGCAGACACTTGAGGTTGCCGCCAGCGATACGTCGCCGTGCTTCCTTGTCGATCTCGGCTCGCGCTAGCATCAGCCGTGGGCCTCCCATGGACCAGCGCGGGTACCCGCTGCCGTATAGGAGGCGGTCAGGCCCATAGCGTCGGACAAGCTCAGCCACTCCGCCGGATAGCTCGTACCGCGAGATGTCGAGATAGAGATGCTCGTATTCCTCCAATAACGGCCGGAAGTATCGATCGTCTCCCCACGGCCCGTGGCCGATGGCAACCAGTACGAGCTTGGGATAGTCCGCTAGCAGCTCTCCGATGGGGGCCCATCCGTCACTACATGGCATCAGCACGGGGATCCGCCGCTCGGACACCTCGTCCAGCAACGAGCCCATCGTCACCCGATTGGGGCCGTAGCGGTGTTGGCCGGGAAAGGCCCACAGCGCCCGCACGTCATGTTCCCTCAGCGCCGAAAAGAGCGCGTCGCCCGTCGGTAGCTCAGCCGTTGAAGGGGGCAGCAATGCCCAAGTCGCATGGAGCCGAGGGCTGGCGGAGGCCACCTGGCAGGCCAAGAGATTGCCTTGGATGGGCGCTCCATGCTCCATAACCGCATGATAGATGAGCGCCT
>JBNGEB010000344.1:0-1945 GCA_049975585.1 Anaerolineae bacterium | reverse complement strand
CGCCCCCGCGTCACGAGGAACGCCTGCGACTGTTCGACGGCGACACGCCCGAGCAAGCCGCCGTTGCCCTCGCCGAGCAGCTCATCGCCGACCGCCTGGTCTAGGAGGAGATGTGGCTCATCTGATCATCGATCCTGAACGCTGCGTGGGGTGCGGCATCTGCGTGGATGTCTGCCCCTTTGGGGCGCTCAGCGTGGAGCAAGGCATCGCCGTGGTGAACGATGCCTGCACCCTCTGCGGCGCGTGCATCGATAGCTGCCCCGAGGAGGCATTGAGCATCCCCGAGGCACCGGCCGAGCCATCGACGCCCGAGGGATACGCCGGCGTGTGGACCTTTGTGGAACAACTGGATGGGGAAGCCCAACCCATCTCCTGGGAGATGCTCGGCAAGGGACGGGCGCTCGCGGACCGGCTCGGCGTTCCGCTAACCGCCTGCGTGCTGGGTCACAGAATGGATGCCATCGCCCAGGATGCCATCGCCTACGGAGCCGATCACGTGCTTGTGGCCGACGCACCATCCCTCGCCCGGTTCCGTACCGAGCCCTATGCCCAGGTGCTGGGCGACATGGTCCAGCGAGGCCGCCCAGACATCCTGCTCCTAGGCGCTTCCTCGCGCGGCCGCGACCTGGCAGGCTCGGTAGCCACCGCGCTTCATACGGGGCTCACGGCCGACTGCACCGCCCTCGAGATCGATCCAGAGTCTGGGCTCCTTCAACAGACGCGCCCCGCTTTTGGCGGCAATATCATGGCCACCATCCTGACGCCCTACCACAAACCACAGATGGCTACCGTTCGCCATCGCGTGTTCGACGCTCCGACCCCAGATCCCCGGCGACGAGGAACGATCGAGCATGCGCCTGTGGACCTGGACGATAGCGACATCCCAACCGAGGTGTTGGAGGCGGTACGCTACGCCAGCGAGGTCAATCTTGCGGATGCCAACATCATCGTGGCAGGCGGACGGGGCCTGGGCGGGCCGGAGGGATTCGAGCCGTTGCGCGAACTGGCTGCGACGGTGGGCGGGGCCGTGGGAGCCTCTCGCGCCGCGGTGGACGCCGGCTGGATTGACTATGCCCACCAGGTGGGACAGACGGGACGCACCGTCAAACCTGACCTCTATATCGCTTGTGGCATCTCTGGGGCCATCCAGCACCAAGCAGGCATGAGCACGTCGCGGGTCATTGTTGCCATCAACACGGACCCCGAGGCCCCTATCTTTCGCATCGCGACGTACGGTATTGTTGCCGACTATCGCGACATAGTGCCTGCGCTCACCGAACGATTCCGCCAAGAAAGCGGTTAGGACGAGGAACGTCATGCCGACGGTGTCGCTGACAAGACTGGAAGAGCTCCGCGACATTCGCTATCATCGCACATCGCGGCTGCGCGTCACCACCGAGCAAGAGGCCCTCGACTTTGTCGACGAGGTTGGATTCTGCTTTGTCTTTGGCGACAGGCGAATCGACATGCCGACGCTCTGGGGAGCCGCCACCGGTAGTCGTCGCCCCGTGCCCCCCACCCACGATGATCCGGACATCGGACGGGTATGGCGATGGAAGGACACCCTCCCTACCAAGGGCGCAATCTTTTACGGCAAAGCATTCCGCAAGAAGCCCACCCTCGTCTCGCTGCGGCTCCTGCCCCACCTATACGCCCTCAGCCCCAACTATGGGGAGCTGGACGACTATGTCGTGCAGTACGAGGATGGCAAGCTCAGCGCGGAGGCCAAGAATGTCTATGAGGCGCTCCTGGAAGGGGGCGCCATGGCCACCAGCCGACTACGCCGGGAAGCGGGCTTGCCAGGCGGCGGCAGGAATGCCCGCCTGTTCGAGCGCGCCCTAGCCGAGCTGCAGATGGAGCTCAAGATCGCCAAGGTAGGCATCTCGGACGCGAACCGCTGGAAGTATGCCTACGTGTATGACCTGTTCCTTCGGCAGTTCCCAGA
>JBNGEB010000343.1:0-1946 GCA_049975585.1 Anaerolineae bacterium | reverse complement strand
GGCATGTCTCTGGAAGAGCTGCGCAACCGCTGTCACGTGCCCGCGGCGTTCTGGGATGCCGTCATCGAGGGCGCGACGCGGGAGGGCCTCATCGCCGCGACGGGATCGATGGTCGCGATGGCCGAGCACGAGGTGGGGCTCACGGAAGCCCAGCAGAGTTCCGTGGACGAGGCCATGGCCGCCGTCCGCGCCGAGCCCTTTACCCCGCCATCGGTCAGTGAGCTGGAGGATCGCCTGGGCGCGGACCTGCTGGACTATCTCGTGGATAGCGGCAAGCTGGTCAAGCTGAGCCCGAGCATCGTCCTGGCGGCCGAGGCCTACGAGAATGCCGAGGCCCGTGTGGTCGCCTATCTGGAAGCGCACGGCCAGGTGACCTTGGGCGAGACGCGCGATCTACTGGATACTAGCCGCCGCTATGCCCAGGCGCTGCTGGAGCACATGGACCGCGTCCGCGTCACCAAGCGGGTCGGCGATGCGCGGGTGCTGCGCGGTTGACACAAGGTGGAGGTTGCGGCGTGGCGTCGGATCGGCTGGAGCTGGCCTTTGACCCGGTGACCGCTCGGAGGCTGCGCGCTCGGGCGGCGGCTGCCGGCGCATCCCTGGGCGAGATCGCCCGCCACGAGCTAGCCGTCTGGCTGGGCGACTGGGGCACGCGCTATGTGGCTCACACCGTAGCGCCGGGCGATACGCTCTCGGCCTTGGCGCGACGCTACTACAAAGACGTGCGTTGGACGCCGGTCATTGCCGCCTTCAACGATCTCCTCGACGCCGACCGGATCGTCGTTGGGCAGGTGTTGCTGCTGCCCGAGATCGGCGACCTGCCCAATCTGCCCAAGGGCGAGTCGCCCTACCTGTTCGCGCTGCACGATCGCGGCGGCGAGCACTATATGGCGTGGGCTGGTCGAAAGGGTTGGGTGGTCATCAGTGAGCGGCTCGGCGCGCGCCCCGACGATTGGAGCAGCGCCTCCTACGCCGATTTGGCCGACGATGGCTATGGCGTCATCGTGCGGCTCAACCATGGCTATGGCCACGAAGGGACCCTGCCCGTCTCGGGCGACTATGCGGCATTTGCCAAGCGCTGCGGCAACTTTGTGGAGCGTTCGCAGGGTTGCCACATCTGGGTCATCGCCAACGAGATGAACATGGCCTGGGAGCGCCCGGGCGGCCCCGAGCACGGCGAGCCCATCACGCCGCGCATGTACGCCGACGTTTTCCGCCGGTGCCGCGACGAGATCCGCGGGCGAGAGGGCCACGCTCAGGACCAGGTGGTCACCGGGGCCGTCGCGCCGTGGAACGTCCAGACGGTCTATCCCGACAACCCCACGGGCGATTGGATCATCTACTTTCAGCATATGCTCGAGCTGCTGGACGGCGAGCTGGACGGCATGGCGCTGCACACCTATGCTCGCGACGGCAGCCCGCAGGACGTCGCCGGCGACGCGTGGATGGGTCCGCCCTTTGACCATCGGCGCGCCCAATTCCGCACCTATGTGGATTACCTGGAGGCGATCCCGGCGCCGCTGCGCCATCTGCCGGTATATATCACCGAGACCGACCAGAATCAGCCCTGGCGCGACGAGAACCTGGGCTGGGTGCAGGCGGCCTATGCCGAGATCGATCGTTGGAACAGCGAGCCGTCTCGACAAAAGATCCGCTGTCTGGCGCTCTATCGCTGGCAGCGGCACGACCAGTGGCATATCGAGGGCAAGCTCGGCGTCATCGACGACCTGCGGCAGGCGCTGCGGCACGAGTACCGTTGGCGGGGGTAGGAAGGTCCGCGCCGCAGACGGCGTCCCCCTCCCCCGCCCTGCAGACGGGGTTGGGAGGGGGAGCAACCCCCACCCCCGGCCCCTCCCCCGCCCCGCAGACGGGGTTGGGAGAGAGGGGGGCAGGTCCGAAGCCTCTCCAACGCCGTAGGCGGCGCGGATATCGTGGGGGAGAGGTTG
>JBNGEB010000342.1:0-1946 GCA_049975585.1 Anaerolineae bacterium | reverse complement strand
CAAACGTATTGAGCGAGCCAAGCCAAAGCCAGAAGATGTCGGGCCCAATACCACCTACAAGCTGGACGTCAAGCCAGTCGTGGTAGTTGCCGGTGGGAGCCGGGATGAACTCAAGAGTGACACCAGGATGCAAGTCCATCCACGCATCGGCCAGGACATCTAGTGCCGTATACTTTGGTGCGTTGGGATCTGCTCCCGGCGTTACTCGGGTGGGCGTGTACGCCTGCGCATACATCTGGATCTCACCCTGGAACCCCGTCGGCTCCTCGGCCTCTTTCTCGACGATCACCGTCTCCTTCACGACCTTCTCCACGACCTTTGGGGTTCCCTCGACGATGACGGTCTCTTTGACAACCTTTTCCACCTCCTTGACCACCGTTTCTACCACGATCTCGGGCGTGCAGGCAGCGGCCACCGCCGTGCCAGCCACCAGCCCTGCCCATCGCAGCAGCTCTCTTCGGCTCACCTTCCGCGCCATCTCTGTCCTCCTATTCGCTGGGTCGCACGTCGCGACTCTTTCCACGGGGGCTAGGCAAGATCCAGTCGAGATCGAAGCTCCCGCCAGCCCTTGGCAACGCTCCAGGAGCCATCTAGAATGGGGCTGGATTGCCCAGCACGTACAGCATACCAGACAAATGCGACAACCTTTGCCGCATCATTATCTGCATATTGCCGCCTATGCCGCAGGAATGATCAACCCATGAACCTGCCCACTGAAGGGCCACCCATGGACCGCAAGACGCTTCGCCTATGTCTGGAGCGAGCCATGGCGTCCTACTACCATGGGGCCAAGCTGGCTCGCAACCCGCTCTGCGACCTTTTGGACGGCATCGCTCCTGGATCACTCTCGGATCCCGCCGCCCTACGCGCCCTGCTCCGCGAGGCGCTAGAGAGCCTACGCCCTCCCGATCGCACGCCCTCCGATGACCCCTCCTGGCTCCCCTATCGCGTGGCCACGCTGCATTACCTGCAGTCCCAGTCGCGGGGGATCGTCTGCGCCGAGTTGGGCATCAGCCAAACCACCTTCTACCGGCATCGCAGGCGCGCCTTGGACGATATGACGACCTACCTGTGGCAGAAAGGCATCACCCGCGCGAGCAAAGCAACGGAGGGCAAGCCGGCTGCTTCGGACGTCTTGGCGCGGTCCGTCTCTGCGGCGATCGGGCAGCACCGGGAGCCGCTGGATCTAGCCGAGGTGATGAGAGGCGTGCAGGCGATCCTCGCCCATCTCGCGAGCGCCCAAGAGTCGCCGCTCCAGGTCAAGATCGACCCAACGGCAAAACCCGTGCAGGGCGATCCTGTGCTCCTCCGCCAGGTCATCCTGAATCTGGCCACTGATGCGCTCCGCGAGCTACCTGGCCGCACGATCGCCCTTCGGATCGGGATTCGTGGGGATAGCATAGAAGGCAGCTGCGAGCCTTTTCCATACGCGGCATCCAAAGATCCGGGTCACTCTGGCGTAGCGGCAGCCCAACAGCTCGTCGAGACCGCTGGCGGCCAGCTTGAGCTGCATGCCACACCGCCCAGAGCTGTGTTCCGGCTTCCACTAACGCGACAGCCGCTGGTGCTCTGCCTGGACGACGACCCCGACGCCGCGCGGCTGTACGGTCTCTATCTGTCGCGAGCAGGCTACCGTGTGCGAGGCGTTACGACGGGAGAGGAGCTCCTAGAAACGCTAGATCGCGAACTGCCCAACGTGATCCTCTTGGACATCCTGATGCCCCGCGAGGATGGCTGGGCCATCCTCGAAGAGCTCCAGCAGCAAGACCGCACCCGAGAGATCCCTATTGTGGTCTGCTCAGTCTTGCAGCAACCCGACCTCGCCCTGAGCATGGGCGCTGCCGCCGTCCTCACCAAGCCTGTTAGCCCGGACCTTCTTCAGCGGACGTTGGCCGAGGTCCTGGGAGATGCGCCTGGGTCCGAGGCAACCTCCTGAGGGTCTCGTT
>JBNGEB010000341.1:0-1953 GCA_049975585.1 Anaerolineae bacterium | reverse complement strand
CCCTAACTGTGATGGTCTGCTCCTCAGGAAGCGGATAGGCCGAACCGATGGCGATCTTGGTGCGCTCGGCCATGCGTTCCCCGATCAGTAGATTGTACTTCTGGCGGCAATGCTGGATGATCACTTCGTCCATTTCGTCGCCGGCCACCCGAATGGAGCGGCTAACGACGATGCCTCCCAACGCCGTTACCGCCACCTCGGTCGTGCCGCCGCCGATATCGACGACCATGCTGCCAACGGACTCGCCGACCGGCAACCCGGCGCCAATAGCAGCAGCCATCGGCTCCTCCACTAGATAGGCATGGCGTGCCCCAGCGGAAAGGGCAGCCTCGTGCACCGCGCGCTTTTCCACCTCCGTCACGCCGCTTGGGATGCCTATCACGACCCGTGGACGGCTGTTGAACAGACCCCGCCGAGGATGCACCTTGTGGATAAAGTAGTGGAGCATCTTCTCGGTGATATCAAAGTCAGAGATGACGCCGTCGCGCAGCGGACGGATGGCGACGATATTAGCCGGCGTCCGCCCAACCATCTCTTTCGCCTCCGCACCGATGGCGAGGACGCGTTTGCTGCGCTTGTCCACCGCGACAACAGAGGGCTCCTGGATACGAATGCCCTGCCCCTGCAGAAAGACCAGGGTATTCGCCGTGCCCAGGTCGATGCCCACATCGTTGACAAACTGGCCGAACAAGCCTGCGAGCAGATTGGCCACAGGGGTTTCCTTCCTGAGGGTATACACAGATTGAGCGCGATTATACCACAGATTCAGACGCGGAGAAAAGCTTGCTGTCGCCAAGCATTCTATGGTATAGTGCGCAAACGAATCCGTTGACGCAACACAGGGAGTCCGATGGCGTCTATCAAAGGCCAGATTGCTGCGTTTGGCCGTACACTTGCCCTGCTTGCCGCCATCGCGCTCGTGATCGTGCTGGCCACCGATGACGTCCAGGCCTACCTCTGGCAAACTCGCGGCGTCGAGTCGGGCGCCAGTTCCAAGCTTCCCCCTCTCCAGACCCCCCAGCTTGGCATCAACACGTCACTGGAACGCTACAAGCGCCCCGAGGAACTGACGGCTGCCTTGGACGAGATCCAAGCACTGGGCTTCCGCCTGCTTCGTCAGCGCATCTCGTGGGCAGAGATTGAGCCGATTCGAGGTGAGACCCAGTGGGACACTTGGGATCACATTGCCCCAGAGCTCGCCGCTCGAGAGCTTCAACTCCTCGTCTATGTGGACGATGTCCCCGAATGGGCTCGCCGGGAATGGGAACGTGACAACCCGTCGGCACCTCCGGCTGATCCATCAGACTATGGCCGGTTCATGGGTATCCTGGCCCAACGCTACGGCCACGTCGTGTTCGCCTATCAGATCTGGGATCAACCCAACATCTACCCCCACTGGGGCGATGGAACAGTCGATCCCGCGGGCTATGTGGAGCTCCTTCGCAAGGCCAGCCCAGCCATCCGCGCTGCCGATCCCGGAGCGCTCATAGTCGCCGGCGGGCTGGCGCCCAACGTCGAGAGCGGCGGCCGCAACCTGAGCGATGTGCAATACCTACAAGAGATGCATCGCCTCGGCGCTGCTCCTCACTATGACGTGTTGGGGGTTCGAGCGTTTGGCTTCTGGAGTGGTCCGTACGATCGGCGAGTCGATCCGGACATCCTCAACTTTTCGCGAACCATTCTGCTTCGAGAGGAGTTATTGCGCCGAGGTCTGGACGCCAGGCCCGTATGGGCCATCGACGGCGGATGGTGCGCGCTGCCGTCCGAATGGTCTGGCCAGGCCAGTCCGTCTGGCTCTGACACCCCCCTCGTCCAGACGCAACGCCTAGCACTTGCCTTCGAGCGAATACGCGAAGAATGGCCCTGGCTGACGTGGGCCGCACTGGCTCATTGGCAGCCGGACGCCCCGGCCGACGATCCCCTATGGGGCTATGCCCTCCTGAACCCTAGCGG
>JBNGEB010000340.1:0-1969 GCA_049975585.1 Anaerolineae bacterium | reverse complement strand
CGGTCCCCTCTCCCACAGATACTGTGGGGGAGGGGAAACAGGGGAGGGGGTGGCTCCCGTCTCAACCCCCACCCCTGGCCCCTCCCCCGTGAAGTTCACGGGAGAGGGGAGCCAGGGGAGACGATTGGCAGGTCTAGCGCACGGTCGTTCAGTCGGCCTCTGACCCTACTCCCCGTCGTGCCAGGTCAGGACGGGGTTGCGAGCCGCGGCCACCTCGTCGAGCCGCCGCAGCGGCGCGGTATGGGGCGCCTCGTGGAGAAGCTCGGGCTGCTCCTGCGCCTCCTCACGAATGCGCGCCATGGCCTCGGCAAAGGCGTCCAGCGTACGCTTGGACTCGGTCTCGGTAGGCTCGATCATCAGCGCCTCGTCCACGATCAGCGGGAAATAGTAGGTCGGCGGATGCACGCCATAGTCCATGAGCCGCTTGGCGATGTCCAGCGCGCGCACGTCGGTATCGGGCACGACGCCCTCGATGACAAACTCGTGCATACAGCGCCGGTCGTAGGGCAGCGGGTAGAGATCCTTGAGCAGCACCTGAAGATAGTTGGCGTTCAGCACGGCCGTCTCGGAGGCCTCGCGCAGGCCCGCCGCGCCCAGCGTCCGCATGTAGGCCCAAGCCCGCACCAGCACGCCGAAATGCCCGTAGAACGCCTTGACGCGGCCGATGCTCTGCTCGGGCATGACGAGGTGGTAACGCGGGCCATCGGCGCCCGTCTCGACCGCGGCGATGGGGCCGGGCAAGAACGGCGCCAGCTTTTCCACGGCGCCCACCGGTCCCGAGCCAGGACCACCCCCGCCGTGCGGCGTGGAAAAGGTCTTGTGCAGGTTGAAATGCATGACGTCGAACCCCAGCTCGGCGGGCTTGACGACGCCCATGATGGCATTGAGGTTGGCGCCGTCGCCATAGACCAGGCCGCCGGCCGCGTGCACCCGGCGCGTCACCTCGCGCACGTGCTCGTCAAAGAGGCCCAGCGTGTTGGGATTCGTGAACATGATGCCCGCCAGATGCTCATCGCAGTGCTGGTCCAGCGCGGCGAGGTCCACGTTGCCGCGAGCATCCGACGGCAGTTCGACGACGCGATAGCCGGCCATAGCGGTCGAGGCGGGATTGGTGCCGTGCGCCGAGTCGGGGATGAGCATGACATCGCGTTCGCCCTGCCCCGTCGCCTGATGATAGGCTCGGATCATCAACACGCCGGTGAGCTCGCCGTGGGCGCCCGCCGCAGGTTGCAGCGACACCTCAGCATAGCCCGTCAGCGCACCCAAGTAGCTTTGCAGCTCGTGCATAAGCTGCAGGCAGCCCTGGACCGTCTCCACGGGCTGGTAGGGATGCACCGCCGTCAGGCCGGGCAGCCGGGCGGCGTCCTCGTGCACCTTGGGATTGTACTTCATGGTGCAGGAGCCCAGGGGGTAGAATCCGATATCGATGGCATGGTTGAGATGCGACAGCCGCACGAAATGCCGCACGACGTCCAGCTCGGAGACCTCGGGGAGGGGGAGCTCGTCGCGCAGCAGGTGCGCCGGCGGCAGCTCGGCCTGGGGGACGTCCAGCGGGGGCGGGGCCACGCCGCGACGTCCCGGCTCGGAGAGCTCGCGCAGGGTAGGCTCGATCATGCGGCCACCTCCTCTAGCGCGGCTACCAGGGCGTCGATCTGCGCCGCGGGGTTCATCTCGGTGACGCAGACGAGCATGCGCCGCTCCCAGGCCGGGTCCAGTTGGCCCAGATCATAGCCTCCGATGATGCCATGGCGCTCCCAGAGACGCTGGTTGATGACCCGCGCGGGCTGGGGGCACGCCACGACGAACTCTTGGAAGAACGGCGCCTTGCTGACGATCTCATAGCCCCCCAGCGCGGCGATGCGGGCCGCGGCATGGTGCGCCCGATGGTACACGACCTGGGCCAGCGAGCGGAGCCCGTGCTTGCCCAGCGCCGCCAAATAGACCGCCGCCGCCAGGGCGTTCAGCCCCT
>JBNGEB010000339.1:0-1994 GCA_049975585.1 Anaerolineae bacterium | reverse complement strand
GTTGGGCATCCGGTGCGATCTCGACGGCATCTTCGCCTAGCACGCCCGCGCCCGATTCGAGCCACTGACCCACGGGCTCGACCTTGACCTTGCTATGGAGGACGTCGCTAGTAGCGCGCATGTATTCGGCAATGTTCCCCACGTCGCACCAATAGCCGTCGGCGACATAGCCGTACATGGGGTCGCCGCGTTCGAGCAGGATCGGGAACAGGTCCTGCGAGAAATCGAACTTGATCCCGTCCTCGAAGTAGTCTAGCACCTCGGGTTCGAGCACATAGATGCCGGTGTTCACCGTGTCGGAGATGACCTCACCCCAGCTCGGTTTCTCCTGGAACTGCTGGATGCGACCGCTCTCGTCGGTGATGATCACGCCATATTCGAGCGGATTGGCTACCCGATAGAGCGTCAGCGTGGCGACGGATTTGCGATCCTGGTGGAAAGCGATGACCTCGGAAAGATCGATGTCGGTGACGGCGTCGCCGCTGATGACGAGAAAGGTGTCATCCAGCAGCTCCTGGGCTAGCTTGACGCTACCCGCTGTGCCCAGCGGTATCTCCTCAATAGAGTACTCGATGTTCATGCCAAAGCTGTGGCCGTTTCCGAAATAGTCCTGGACATCCTCGGCCTTATATTGCAGCGTCACGACCACATCGGTGATGCCATGGCGCTTGAGGAGATCAAAGATGTGTCCCATGACGGGCTTGTTGACGATGGGCACCATGGGCTTGGGCCTGTTGATCGTTAGGGGGCGCAATCGAGAGCCTGCACCACCAGCCATCACGACGGCTTTCATGAGACACCTCCTCTATCCGTGGTCAGAACAGGGCTCCGTTCAAGGCTTGCCAACGCAAATCAACCCTCTGGGGGAGCTTCCGATCACGCCTAAAGCGTCTTGGTTACCTTTTTCAGGCTGCGCGGCTGTACGGGATCATAGCCCTTGGCAAAGGCGAGATGGTGCGCTAGCAACTGTCCCGGAATGACGGCTACCAGCGGCGATGCCCACTCGGGGATGCCGGGTGGCAGCGGCATGGCGGTGCTCGCCAGCGCGAGCGTGTCAGCATCATCCGAGACTACCAGCAGATCGGCCTCACGCTCCCGGAGCGTCTTGGCCAGGTCCTGCATCTCTGGCAAGATCGTGCCCGTGGGGGCAACCAGCAACACAACATAGCCCGGTTCCACCAGAGCAATCGGCCCGTGCATAAAGTCGGCGGAAGAGTAAGGCGTTGCCGCGACATACGCCAGTTCACCGACCTTGAGAGCGATCTCAAAGGCGGTGCAGTAGTTGAACCCGCGCCCAATCACCGCGGCGTGGGTCAAGTCAGCGTAGCGTTTGGACACGGTCTCTAGGGCATCGCTCTGTGCCAGCGTCTGCTCGATGGCTTGCGGGATTTCCCGCAGCGTGGCAAGGACGGAGCCATCGGCGCCCAACGCGGCGCTTAGCAACGCGATGGACGCTAACTGGGCCGTGTAGGTCTTGGTGGCCGCCACCGAGCGCTCTTGGCCGGCGTGGCAATCGGTCACCAGCTCTGCGGCCTGGGAAAGGGGCGAATCGGCCGCATTGGTGATAGCCAGGGTGAGCATGCCTTGCGACCGGGCGTCCTCGATCACGGCAATGATGTCGGGCGAGGTGCCTGACTGTGAGATGCCGATGACCAGCGCGTCTTTCAGCGCGGGCGGTGTCTTGTAGAGCGTATAGAGAGAGGGCGTCGCCAGTGCTACGGGGAGCCGATGCTGATGTCCGAGCAGATACTGGGCATAGCGCGCGGCATTGTCCGATGTGCCACGCGCGGCGATGAGGACATTGCTCACCTGCCGCGCTCGTATGGCTGACGCGGCGCGCTCGAACTGCGCATAGTGCTTGGTGGTCAGGCTGGCGAGGATCTCGGGCTGCTGGCGGATCTCGTGCATGAGCTGGTCCATGCGGTCCTCCTTTGTGTCTAGATTATAACATGGGCTTGGGGATGCGTACAGAGGACAGGCGGGCGAGGATGTGA
>JBNGEB010000338.1:0-2000 GCA_049975585.1 Anaerolineae bacterium | reverse complement strand
GAGGGGATGAACGAGGGCTGCTCGTTCACGATCATCTCATCGTGCTCGGGGGTCGTGATCCACATCAACCAGTCCACGCACTCTTCGACGTCGCCCTTCTGGATGCACTTGTGGTTGATGCCGTAGGACAGCGATCCGTAGCCACCAACACCGATGGGCAGGTACGGGGGATCCGCGGCGAACTCGGAGGTCTCCTTGGTCACTGGCGGCAGCCAGAAGGAGGTGAATTCGAACTCGCGCAGCTCGTCCTGCGAGATGTTGGCGATGGCCCAGCTACCGTCCCACCAGAAGGCGGCCTGGCCGGTCGCCCAGGCTTGGTACTGTGCGTCGGTATCGCGCGTCGCCCAGCCCTCGGCAAAGTAGGGTACCCACTCGGCAAAGAGGCGCCAGACCTCACGGTGCTCGGGGTTGTCGAACGGCTTCCAGTCCATGCACCAGTAGGCGTGGTTGACCTCTTCGGTGCTGACGATGCCTTCCTGGAACTCCATGGGGCGGCCCTCATGGTAGTTGAGCACATCCATAAAGTCGATCCAGCCACGGCAGAGCATACCGGTCATGATGCCCCAGTACCACCACTCATGCACGCCATGCCAGCCGGGGCAGAAGGGCATGTAGCCGGCTTCCTTCAGGGCCTTGTGCCAGTCCATCCAGATGGCCCAGCTCTTTGGCGAGCCCAGCTCGGGGTCAATCTCGGTGGACAGGTCCACGCCGATCTCGGCCAACATGTCCACGTTGGCATAGATGCCCGTGGAGACCAGGTCCAGAGGCACGCCGCCCCAGAGGCCCTTGGGGCTGTAGCTGTCGAGGAACGGGTTCTTGAAGTGCTCTTTCCACGGCCGATCGTCGTCGGGCGTGTACTTGTTGGGCAGCTCGAGATAGTCGTTCAACTGCACGACCTTGCCCTGGTCGGCAAAGGTGCCCAGCGAGCCCAGCCACTTCCAGAAGATGTCGGGGCCCGTGCCACCCAAAAGCTGCGTATCGAGCCACGCGTGATAGTCGCCCGTAGGCGCGGGGATGAGCTTGAGCTCGACGCCGGGATGCAGGTCGTTCCAGGCATCGGCCAGCACCTGCATGGCATAGCGCTTGGGGGCGTTGGGGTCGGGGTTGACGAGCACGCTGGTGGGCGTGTAGGCCTGAGCGTAGAACTCGATCTCGCCCTGGAAGCCCACGACTTGCTCGGGTTCCTTCTCGACGATGACCGTCTCTTTGACGACCTTCTCGACGACCTTTTCCTCTCCCTCGACGATGACCGTCTCTTTGACGACCTTCTCGACCTCTTTGACGACGGTCTCGACGACGGTCTCCGGCTTGCAGGCAGCCACGACAGCGGCTGCGGATCCCAGCGTGGCAACGCGCAAGAAACTCCGACGGTTCAGTCTACGCTTTTCCACTTTGTCCTCCAGTTCTTTGATCGATCTCTTCGCTCTTGCTCGCCCGACCCGCATAGTGGTTCCGCCTGGGCCGGACTAGGCACAAGAGCCCTCCTCCACGACGGCGGTCCGGCGGTGTCCGTCTCTAGGCGCCTCCTCTCTCAGAACGAATGCATGTGCCTCTGGACAGGATGCGGCTATGGCAGTGCGGTGGGCTGGGGCCGGATCAAGATGCTGTGGATCCGAGTACAATACCCCTGCACATTGCTCGCGGTCTGTCAGGCTCCACAGCGCTGTCGCTTCGCCAAGAGGCTCTCCTCAATGACCATTGTACAAGTTTTGGGAGCCAGTGTCAACCCAATTCTGCTCTGGCGGGGTCGGCTTTCATAGGCTAGCGCCTGTGGAGAGAGCGGCTCAGCGCCTGTTTGACGACCGGCAGATGGATCTCTGTATGGATCTTGGGCCAGGGGGAATCTGTGGCGCCATGTCGGATAGCCAAGCCTAGCTCTGACAAGTGGATCACGGGATACTCTTGGTTGGCGAGGCGCAACCGCCGGACAGTGCCATCTAAAAGGGCCTCGCGCGCCGCTTGTCCCGTAACCCCCTGGACGATGCCCGCAACGTCCACTC
>JBNGEB010000337.1:0-2017 GCA_049975585.1 Anaerolineae bacterium | reverse complement strand
GACCGAGCTACGGCCAGCCACCGACGAGGAGATCCGAAGCGTCGGTGCTATACCCGGGTATGCCTCGCCCATCGGGCTGGATGGTGTGCAGGTCATCGCTGACGACTCGATCACGTCAGGCACGAACCTGGTCACAGGAGCCAACAAAGAAGGCTACCACTGGATCAACGCCAACTATCCTCGCGATTTCGTCGTGAGCCAGATAGGCGACATCGCCCTGGCACGGGAAGGAGATCGGTGCCCTCACTGCGGCGGCACGCTCCAGAGCGTCCGCGGCATCGAGGCGGGCCATGTGTTCAAGCTGGGAACCAAGTACAGCGAAGCCATGGGAGCCACCTTCCAGGACCAGGACGGCGTCGCCAAGCCGCTGGTGATGGGCTGCTATGGCATTGGCACCGGTCGCTTGATGAGCTGCATCATCGAGCAGCACCATGATGACTATGGCATCATCTGGCCCGTGAGCGTAGCGCCCTTCCAGCTACACATTGTCTCCATCGGCACCAACAAGCCCGCCGTCGTGGAGGCTGCCGATGAGCTCTACCAGTGCATGAGCGACGCAGGCTACGAGGTGCTCTACGACGATCGGGATGAAAGCGCCGGCGTCAAGTTCAACGACG
Organism: Anaerolineae bacterium; assembly: GCA_049975585.1. Taxonomy (GTDB): domain Bacteria; phylum Chloroflexota; class Anaerolineae; order UBA1429; family UBA1429; genus DAIRUQ01. Next base: position 1,400 of record JBNGEB010000337.1, on the reverse strand, counting down.
CCGATCTCATCGGCGTCCCAGTACGATTGACGGTGAGCACCAAGACCATCTCCCAGGAGAGCGTTGAGGTGAAGGCACGTTGGGAGAAGCAGCGTCGGATGGTCCCGCAGGAGGAGCTCAAGGAAGCCATCGACGCATTGCTCGCCGAGGACCCATCGGCTGTGCCGCTAGATGACACACTCGCCTAACATTTGCGCCTGCACAGTGTGCGTGTTATACTGGCATGAAGACACTGCGCGGGTGAAAGTGGGCGTGCTCCCACTTTTTCTGTTGCGGCGCTGAGCCACGCATGTCCGGAGGTGCACTGCGCCATGAAGAGCGAGTTTGAGATAGCCATAACCCAACTGAGCGCCGATCGCAACCTCTCCCCCGAGATTATCTTGGAGGCGATCGAGGCTGCGCTCGTCTCAGCTTACAAACGCAACTATGGTTCCAGCGAGAATGTTAGCGTCACTGTCGACCCGCATACTGGCCAGGCACGCGTCTATGTTCACAAGCAAGTTGTCGAGACGGTCGAAGACGAGCAGGAAGAAATCACCCTAGCGGAAGCTCGCGAGCACGATCCGGAGGCCACGCTGGGCTCTACCGTAGAGATCGAGCTCCGGCCCCGCAATTTCGGGCGGATCGCTGCCCAGACGGCCAAGCAGGTCATCATGCAACGGATCCGTGAGGCAGAGCGCGACTCGGTCTATGTCGAGTACGTGGACCGCGTCGGCGAGATCGTCAACGGCGTGGTACGCAACGTTGACGGCCGCTCACAGAACGTCACGCTGGGCCTTGGCAAAGCCGAGGGATTGCTGCCACGCGGCGAGCAGATTCCAGGCGAGTACTACCGCTTTAACCAGCGGCTCACCGTCTATCTCCTCACCGTTGACCGCTCTGGTCACGGTCCACAGATCATCGTATCGCGCCGCGACAAGGGCCTCCTCCGCCGCCTTCTCGAACGCGAAGTACCCGAGATCTACAATGGCGCCGTGGAGATCAAGTCGATTGCCAGAGAGGCGGGCTCGCGCTCCAAGGTCGCCGTAGCTGCTCTTCAACCTGGCGTGGACCCGGTCGGTTCCTGCGTGGGCATGCGCGGGGTCCGCATCCAGAGCATCGTCAACGAGCTCAACGGCGAAAAGATCGACGTCGTCGAGTGGTCCAAGGACGAACGCACCTTTATCGCCAACGCACTCAGCCCCGCCAAGGTCACGAGCGTGATCCTCAACCCTACCACCGAGTCGGCCACGGTGATTGTGCCAGACCAGGCACTATCACTCGCCATCGGCAAAGAGGGACAGAACGCGCGTCTGGCCGCCAAGCTCACGGGCTGGCGTATCGATATCCGCAGCGAAACTGAGGCCGCCGAGGATGCCGAGCGTCTCGCCGCTGAGGCGAGAGAAGCCGCAGCCAAGGAG
>JBNGEB010000336.1:0-2019 GCA_049975585.1 Anaerolineae bacterium | reverse complement strand
CTGCTAGGCCGGCCATGCGCAGAAACGTGCGACGATCTAGTCTCTTCGTGTCCACTGCCTTGTCCTCCTTCATAAGCAGCTCACCCTCTTGTGAGCTTGCCGCGTCCCTCGGTCCTCACACGCGAAAGCCGCCTTGCTTTGGGGAGATCACCCTCTTTCTCATCGCCTGGCCAGTCCTCAGGCCGAAACCAGGGCTCATGCGATGCATAGAACCATCCGTAGGTACCATCGTCGATCCTTGTTGCGAGCAGCACCCACTAGATATAATATAATATAGCATAAAGATGCTCAGCATGCCTGCAAGAATCTGCACGTTTCTCCCAGGAGCAGCCATGTGACCGACACCAAGATGGCGCAAGAGGTTCGCCGGGTGCTCCGGCACCTGGACGACGCCCTGTATCTGGAGAACCTGGACCTGGCCCAGCGTCTCAGCGCTATGGTGAACAGCCCGGACCTGACAAAGGGCCAGGCGCTGCAGCGCACCGTCCGCCTGGTGATCGCATCCTTGGAACCCAACGGCACGCAAGACAGCGACGACGTCGACCCCAACACCTACCAGGTGCTCTACCAGTACGCCATCGCCCGCAAGACGGTGATCGCCATCGCGAAGGAGCTAGGCATCAGCGAGCGCAAGGCCTACTATGCCCTGGAGCGCGCCAGTGACGCCGTGGCTTCGATCCTCAGCGACCTGATGGCGGATCCGTCCCGCAGCGCGCCAGCCGTGAGCGACGCGGTGCCGAGCTCTGGCGCGGCCGCCCGTGTGCGCCGGGAACTCGCGCGTCTGGCGAGCGCCCAGGTGCAGGACGTGGAACTGCGTCGGCTCCTCGAGGAAGTGGTCCACAACCTAGAGCCCTTGGCCGAGCGCTGCAACGTCAGCGTGACCCTACGCTTCGCGTGCGATCCGCCGCGCGTGGCCGCCAAACGCGTCCTGCTGCGACAAGCCTATCTGAACCTCACCAGCTATGCCATCGTCAATTCCCAAAACGGCCAGCTCGAGATCTCGCTCACCGAAGACGAGCACGGCATTCGCGTGCAGATGCTGACGATGCTCGGCCCCGAGGAGGATGCCCCTGAAGGCGGACCACTGACGGTGGCCGAGCAGATCATCGAGACGCTGGGTCTGGGCTGGGAACGAGCCGAAAGGCCCGATGGTCTCACCGCCATCGCCGTGCGGCTCGACCGCGCACCCCAAAAGGTGGTCCTGGTGGTGGATGACAACCAGGGCGTCATCGCGCTGATGCGGCGCTACCTGCGAAACCAGCCCTATGTGGTGTACGGAGCCCAGGATGCTGACGAGGCCACCCGCGTGATGAGCCAAGTCAGACCAGATGTCATCGTCCTAGACATCATGCTGCCCTATCAGGATGGCTGGGAGGTGCTCGAGGCGATTCGGAGCCGTGAGACTGGCCGCGACACGCCCGTCATCGTCTGCTCGATCATCAACGACCCTCAGCTCGCCATGGCCATGGGCGCCGCCGCTTTTCTCCTCAAGCCCGTCGACCGAGCAAGCCTGCTTCAGGCGCTAGAGACGGCCCTCTCCTCGGAGACATAGTCGGGCTGTACGAGCTCGGGGATCATCGCCAGCAGCTCCACTACGCGTCCCGTGCTGATGCCACCCGCCCGGGTCAGCGTGAAGCGGCTGCCCCGACGCTGCAGGAATTCGGAAGCGTAGCTGGTGGCCGTGACGGCCACCACGCGCGGCGGCGTCTCGTCCATGCGTCGGCAGGCCGCCGCCACGTCAAAGCCATCCATGCCCGGCAGCACCAGGTCCAGCAAGACCAGCTCGGGTTGAAAGGAGCGCACGAGCTCGACCGCATCCTCGCCGTTGTAGGCCTGCAACACCCTCCCGCGATACTCCAGAGCCCGCAGCATACGCCTCATCAGGCTCACAAAGCCGCGATCGTCGTCCACCACCAACAGGGACGCTGGAGGCTGGCTCCCCAGGGTTCGCCGCAACATCTCCAGGGAGATCGGCTTGCTGAGGCAATCGTCGATGCTATCGGCCTCGCGCATCCAGGT
>JBNGEB010000335.1:0-2037 GCA_049975585.1 Anaerolineae bacterium | reverse complement strand
GGTTGCTCACGGCGCCCAGCAGCGCTCCCATGGCCGTCGCGTCGGCGGGGCCGCTTACCGGCTCGACCACCCGCCACGCCCTGTCCTCGTCGCGAGCCACCACAACGGTGGCATCGTCTGCGGAACGGGTCAGCGAGATCCGCTGGACATCCAAGCTATCCACGGTGACGATGGCCGGCAGCATGGTCGGATATGGGGTCACGTTCATGATGCGCGGCTCACCGCCTGGCGCCTCGACGAACAGGACCAGCGCCAGCAGCGCGACCGCCACCAAGGCCAAGATCAGAGTCGCGCGCCAGTTCATGCTAGCGTCGCCTCCACCAGACCGCGATCCCTGCCACGGCCACCATCGCTGGCATCAGCACGGCGCTGATCAATAGGACCAGGTTCATGGTGACGCCCGATAGCGCGATGCTACGATCCTCGGGCTCGGTGGGCCGAATCGAGATCAGCGACTCGTCCTCGGCCAGCCAACCAACGCTGTTCAGGATCAGGTCGGCATTCGCCACGCCCATCACCTGGGACAGGATGCTGTTCTCGGCAAAGGTCGCGTCCCCAAAGACCACCAGGCGTCCGGTGGCCTCCTCCGTGGACGAACGCTCCACAGCCGCCGCCAGCGCCAGCGAACCCTGCAGCGGCTCGCCCTCCTGGACCTCGCCCGTCCCGCGATAGTCGCGCTCGCCCTCGGCCTGCTGCGACGTCGCCACCAGTTGCGTGTAGAGCCAACCCTCGGGCTGCTCCGCCGTCTGCATCAAAGGCCGGGCACCGGGGAAGAGGCTGGTGTAGCCCGAGATATCCTTGGTGATCTGGTGAAAGCCGTACGTATCGGCCAAAGGCGTCGAAGCGTCCCCGTAGAACGCCCGCGCGGGGTCCAGCACCAAGGCATCGGGCAGCGCGATGCCATAGGCCTCCAATGCGCCGCCAAAGGGGTCCGGCGCGCCGGGTTCGACGAGCACCAGCAAGCCCCCGCCAGCCTCCACAAAGCCGGTCAGGAACTCCACCTCCGAGGCCTGGTAGGCCGTTTGCGGAGCCGCCACCACCAACACGTCGGCCTCGGCGGGGATGGCCTCCACGGTAGCCAAGTTGATCGTGTCCACGACATAGTTCTCGGCCTCGAGCGCCTGCCCCACCGCGCCGTAGCCCTGCTCCTCATAGTCCGTGGGGGTACGCTCGCCGTGCCCCGTCACGAAATAGACGCCCCGCTGGCGCTCTTGCGTCAGCTTGAGCAGGGCGCTGGTGAGGTCCTGCTCGTCCACGCCAAAGGCGTACTCGACACGATCGCCCTTCTTGACGACCACCGTCCCATCCCGCCCGACGTTGGCTTCGATGGCCGCCTGGCGATCCAACTCGGGGTCCAGGATCTCATAGCGGACGTTCGGCGACAGCGCCGCGTACTCTTCTAGGATGTCCTCGGCCTTGACCCTGTTATAGTGGGTCGGCGTAAAGAACGCCTGGAAGGTCACCGGCTCGTCCAGGCCGCGGACGATCTGCTTGGTCTGCTCGGACAGGCTGTACATCTGCGATGCCGTCACATCCCAACGCCAGTGGTAGCGGCTCCCGACATAGTTCACGACGCCGATGATGACCAGGAACGCCAGGGTCATGACGACGGCGTTGCTGCCATAGCGCGCCCGTCGGCCCGTCAGCGCCCGCACCACGGGCTCTGGCTGGAGCACGATAGAGACGGCCACGGCCGCCACGCCCACGCCCAACACGATGGATGCCCATGTCGCCCAAATGCCTTGCACGGCCCAGGCTCCCAGCGCCACCAACAGCAGCACCGCGCCAACCACGGCGATGCTGCCCGCGTAAGCTCGCATCTTCTCACGCATGCTAGGCCCACCTCCTGGATTCCAGCACGCGCGTGGTCAGGAACAGGAACACCACCACGACGCTTAGCAGATAGACGATATGCTGCGTGTCCACGATGCCGCGCATCATGTCCCAAGCATGGTCAAAGATGGGCAGGTAGGCTAGGAACTCGCCTACCGCCCCACCGACCACCTCGGCTGCGGCGCCCGCCAGCCAGAGCAGCAG
>JBNGEB010000334.1:0-2067 GCA_049975585.1 Anaerolineae bacterium | reverse complement strand
CCCCAGTAGTACGTGTCATAGGCCGCCAGCGCCAGTGGGTTGCTGATGCCGTAGATGTCGAACAGCGGCCCGCCGTGCAGCGCGGCGCTGTCTGGCTGCCACAGCGGAGTCGCGCCCTCGATCCGGAACGGGGCATCCGGCTGGCTCTGGAGCCATGCCACCGCGTCCGCGTGGGCAAAGCCGCCGCGCGGATCATCCGCCTGCACCTCAATCCCCGCGCCCATGATCACCAGTTCCGCCGCCACCAGCCCGGCCAGCAGGAGGACGGCCGCCAGCGCCGCGTCCAGCTCGTCAGGCGGGTGGTCGATGGCGTCGCGGAACCGTCGGAAGCCCTCCACCAGCGGCGGGCGCCACATCAGCCCCGCCAGCGCCAGCGTGTCGAACGCCAACGCCTGCCCGTCCTCCATGGTATAGCCCTCGGCCTGACGCAGCATCTGGCGAGCACGGGTCCCTCGCCCTCGCCACACATCGCCATAGTGACCAAACAGCGCCCCCGGCGGGAAATCCTCGCGGGTCATGGCGAGGCCATCGGTGACGACGTTGGCCGCGGTGTTGCAGTTCTGCAGCCAGCCCGTGTCGGGATCGTGGACCTGCGGCAGGCCGTCGGCGGGGACCCGCCCCTGCCACCGGGTCGCCGAGGTGGTCCCGTCCAACGCCGCCTTCTCGCCCAAGCGCACCGGCCGCAGCGGACACGACCCTACCTGCACATAGCCGATGTGCCCCTCGGCCGTGGCGTAGGTCAGGTTGAACCAGGCGAGCTGGTCCATGCGGAGCGCCTCGCGAAACGCCTCCGTAGTCCGCGCTTTGCCCATGCGGTAGAACTGGGTGGCGACCTGGTCATTCTCCAGATCGCACATGGCCCCCGCGAACGCGCGGCCCTGGTCTTCCAGGATCACTGGGCCGTGCACGGTATAGCGCACGCGATACGGCACCTCGACGAGATCGCCGTCGGCGTTGAGCGCGCGACGGGTGCCCTCCCAGACCCCCATCCGTCGCCAGGAGCCATCGTACCAGTAGCGGTCAGAGTCCTCGGGATGGAGCTTGAGCTCGTAGGCATCCACGCTATCGGCGCCACCGGCCGTCAGCGCCCAGCCCACGCCCGGGGTGTATCCCAGCGCCAGGAAGGGATAGCCCAGCGGCATGAACCCGCCGCAATCCAGGTCGCCGCCGTGAACATGCGCCTCGTACAGCGCCAAGGGACCCCGCGCCGCCCAGTGCGGGTCGATGAGCAGCATCGGCTTGCCCGAAGCGGTGCGTCTGCCCGCCAACGCCCACGAGTTGGACTGATCCGTGGCATAGATGGGCTGGTCGGTGCCCTCCACCGCGGATTGGGCCTTGGCGACGACCGCACGATAGCTGAAACTGGCGAACAGCAGCCGACCGAAAGCCAGCACCTGCAGCGGATCCGCGGGCAGCGCCGACCCACAACGCCCTGGAAAGGCCGCGCGATAGGCCTCTAGCCCCTCGGCAAAGGCGTCCAGATCGCGGCGCAACTGGGGCGTGGCGGCGTCCCACTCGCGCTGCGCCATCTCCTCGATGCGTAGGACGCGCGCAGGCTCGGCCCAGAGCTCCCCGCCGCCGTCGGGTACCTCGGCCCCGCGGCCGACGCCGATGCGCAGATTCAGGAACAGCCGCTCGGCCCCGTCCTCGCCCATGGCCCAAGCCAGCGCATAGAAGGCGTCCTCCTCCGTCGCGCCATAGATGTGCGGCACGCCGTACGTATCGCGATGGATCGTCGCGCCCGTCGTCGCCGCATGCGGAACCGCTCTCGACGTCGTCATCACCGAACCCTCCCCTGCTGCAACGCCCCCCCTTCACCACACGCCCAACGCCCAACCATTCGCCAGGCGCCCGCCTCTTGGCCTATACTAGCCGCATAGGGGCCCGATGTCGACCGGTACCACAGGGAGGCTGATGATGTCAAGCCGCGCCACCGCCATCGCTGGGGCCAACATCGCCATCATCAAGTATTGGGGGCGCGCCTCCAACGAGCCGTTGGTGCCCCTCAACAATAGCATCTCCATGACGTTGGACGCCGCGCGCACCGTCACCACGGTGGTGTTCTCC
>JBNGEB010000333.1:0-2077 GCA_049975585.1 Anaerolineae bacterium | reverse complement strand
AGTTGCCAAGTGCCCCGCGTGCCGTGCTGGCAGATGCAGAGACTGAGCGCATCTCTGTCGCGCTTGGGACGGACCATGCGGTGAGGGTGCTTTCGCGGGCCGACTTGGACACCTTCGCTACGTTTCGCGTAGGCCGCCAGCCAGTCGCACTGGCATTGGCGTCGGGAATTCTCTACGTGGCTTGCGCAGAGTCGGATCAGGTGGCTCGCATCGATACGGTCAGCGGGGGCAAGCTGGATGCCATTCCTCTGGCGGCTCGCATCTCCGACTTGGCTCTAGCCGAGACGGGAGTCGCCGCAGCCCTGAGCAGCAGCGACGAGGTCGCATGGCTGGACCAAGAGGGCGTCAGCGTGCGTTGGCCCACGTTGCCACATCCGGCTGAGGTGGCTTGGCTGACGGGACGCGATGAACTCGCCGTCCTCTCATCGGCTACGGGGACGTTGGCCCTTTTCGGCTCGAATGGCACAGAGATCGCCCGATACGCCGTGGGCCCTGATCCGCGGGCCCTTTATTGGGACCGCGACCAAGACCTGCTCTATGCGGGACGTATCGCGCTCGATCTCGCTACGGGCATGACGCACACGGTGGGACTGACCTCGCTTATGGGCGCTACCGTCTGGCCCGAGGGTGTGGCCGCCGATACGCGTAGGAGCACAACTTACCTCGTGGCAAGTAATGGCGTGCCAGGCTCGAATCATGGGCTGGTCACCTATCGGTTGGGCCCGGATGGTGCCGTGCCAGGCGGTCCCGGGCGATTGAGCATCGTGGACCTGGTGTATGATGCCGAGACAGACCGTTTCTTTAGCACGTACCAGCGCATGGGGACGTACGGGCTTCAGGTGTGGGATCCAGCGGCTGAAGTGGAGACGCTGTGCCTTTCGCTCTCGCGTCGGCCTACCGCCTTGGCGCTGAACCCTGGCACGCACCACTTGTGGGTGGGTCTAGGGCAAGGCACGCCCATGAACCCGGCCGACGACGGGCTGCTTCGGGCCTATGATACGCGGACGATGGGGCTCGTGGCCGAGCTATCGTTTACAGGCCCGCTGACGGCATTGGCGGTCGATGTAGCGTCGAACTTGGTCTATGCAGCATGCGAGGCCGATCAGACGGTGTGGCTCGTGCAGGATGTGGAGATGCTTGCCCCGCCAGGACCTACGCCTACCCATACGCCGACGCCTCGGCCAGTGCAAGCCTCTCCCCCTTGAGGTTGTTAAGAAGGTCTCTAGGCGGAGACGATTAGGTTGAGCAGGGCAAAGCCTCCGACGCCGACGACCATGGTCGCGACGATGCTGCGCGTTCGCCAAGCGACGAGGATGGCGGGGATGGCCGCGAGCAGATGAGCGTTCCGCCAAGGTAGCAGCCACTCGCCCTCGGGTAGGAGCAGGGTCTGCGCTAGCATGGCGGCAAGCACCGCGCCCGGCACTAGGCGGAGCCACTCTTCCAGCCAGGCGGGTAGGGATAGCCTGGCCAACGTGGCAAAGGGCACGTACCGCAGAAGAAACGTGGTGCCGGCAAGTCCCAAGATCACCCAGAGCGCCGCATCTTCCACCAAACACCTCCAGCGCCTGCTACAATGGTGGCCAGTAGGACGTTCCACGTGCCGCCGACGATGGGCCGCAGCCCAATCGTCAGCGCTGCCGCGCTCAGACTGATGACCAGCGTGAGCTTGTCGCGCACGAGGAGAAACAGCAGGCAGATCAACGATGCGGGCATGGCATAGGTGATGCCCCAACCTGGGCCCAGACCACTGCCCAGGAGAGCTCCCCCCATGCTCGATAGTTGCCACAGCACAAAGATGGTGAGGCCGGATCCCACGAAAAAGGGAGGATCGCCGGGAGCATCGGATGATGCGGCCATCGAGACCGCAAAGCTTTCGTCTGTGATGAGATGGGCCACGAATGGCTCCAAGGGACGCGGAACACGGCTCAGCTTGCGCGTGATGGCGGCGCTCATCAGCACAAGGCGGAGCTGGAGCAGCGTCGTGGTAACCAGGATCGAGAGCGGCGTAGCGCCTCCGGCCAGCATGCTGGCCGCCACCCGCCTCAGGTTGATATCATGCGCGGTCGCCGGCCAGAGC
>JBNGEB010000332.1:0-2085 GCA_049975585.1 Anaerolineae bacterium | reverse complement strand
CCCAAGGGAGAGGCCAAAGAGGCGGAAGAGGCGTAGGGCGGCGGCTCACCACACGCCCGGCACCAAGCGCCAACGCACCTCTTCCGCGTAGGCCTCGTATCCCTCCAGCTCCTCGCGGAGCATGCGATCCTCCAACCTGGTCCGGATCACCAGCGCCGCGATCACGCCGAGCTGCGGCACCCAGGCCCACAGCGTCCCCAGCATCACCGGCATCACCACCGAGAGCAGCACCGCCGACGCGTACGATGGGTGCCGCACCACGGCATAGGGCCCCGACGTCACCACCTGCTGGCCGCGATCCGACTGGATCCGCGCCACCGCCGAAAAATAGGCGTTGGCCACCATGGCCCACACCGAGATGCCCACCGCCGCCGTCACCGCCACCGCCGCCGCCACCTGCCAAGCCAACGGGACCTCTGGCGACCACCCCCAACGGTAGTCCAAGCCCGCTACGACCATGCAGGTCACCGGCCCGCCGATCCCGACGATCACCACCAGCGCCCGATCCCACGGCTTGGTGTTCTCGGCGCTGGCGAACTTGGCCCGCTCGCGGAGCGTGTCTGGGTTGGTGCGCCACACCAGCAACCGACTGATGATGGTGCCCACTACCATGATCAGCGTATAGGCCCATGCGGTGGGCCAGCGCGTGGTCCCCGCCGCCAAGAACATCAGCGCCGGCGCCAGCAGCAGGTACGCCGCGAACCCGATGGCTGCCCGGATCAACTGCCTCTTGGTGACCATACGTCTCCTCCCCAGGGCCCGAGGGGCCCGTCGCTACATCGGGCCAAAGCCCACCGTCGTACCCGCCAACGCGAACTCGAGCAACGTCGCCGCGACGATGACCGCCAACGTCACCAGCGCGCGCCCCTCCCGCGCTCGATAGAGCACCTTGGGCGCCAGGTAGAACTGCAACAGCAGCGACCACACGGCCACGAACAGCGACCAGTAGGGCACGAATCCTGCCAGCGCGCTCGGGCCCAGCCCATAGCAGACGCTGGCCCACGCATAGCGCCACGGCCCCTTGCCGCCCAGCAACCGATAGAGCAGATGGATCACCGTAGCCAAGACCGGGGCCAGCGCCACCCCCAGAATCAGGATCAGCCCCGCCTCGGCGACATACGCCCGCGCGCCCACCAGATTTACCTGACTCCGCACGAACCGCCACGCCAGGATCTGCGCCTGCGTCGCCGCCGAGACGTCCGTGCTGGCCCAACCCAGCAGGTGGGTCGCCGGCGTCAACACCGCCAACACGCCCATCACGCCAATCAGGAACCACAACGGCTCCAGGTAGCCCTCTTCGCGCGCGGCCTCTGCGAACGCATCCGGCTCGCGCAGCAGCCGCACCAGCCGCCCAAACATCGGTCTTCCTCCCCAATCCAAGTCGCCCCACGCACCACACGCCATCCGGACCAGATAGGCCGCCTCGTCCAGCACGCCCAGCGCGTCTCCTCAGGCCAAGCCCCACCAGACCGGCCCCGCGATCCCGAGCACGACGCCGCCCGCCCAACGATGATCCCCCTATGCCTCGCGATCCAGCGCCGTGCTGCTCTCGATGTGCCCCTGCAACTGCTCCCACGTATGCCACGCGGGACGCAGCCGGTCGCTGGCGTACACCGCCATCTGGTCCGTATAGTGCGGCGACGCGGGATCCAGCGACTGGCCATAGGGCGTCACGCTCCACACGACCAGCGGGTCGGTGAACGAGACCAGCGTCGTCGTCACCTGGCCACGCGAGGCGGGCACCATGCCATCCTCATCCATGAGAATGCCCGGCCCCGTGGCCCGCAGGCAATCCATAAAAATCACCTCTTCGTCGCCAGAGACGGCTAGGTCCACGTCGGCGAGCTGCAGGCGATGGATCTGGCCCCAAGGCACAAGGGCGGTGCCGTGATGCTCCTGGAGCATGCGCACGGCATCGGCCAGCGCCAGCGCCGCGTCGCGGAGCTCCTCGTCGCTCGCGGGCAGATGCTGCATCTGCGCGTCGCCCTGGACCTCGGGATGCCGCCGACCATAGCAGCCGCGCCAGGTCCGCAGGATGGTCGCGCCGACGCTATCGGGCTCCATGCGCGCGTCCCAGGCCAGGAC
>JBNGEB010000331.1:0-2090 GCA_049975585.1 Anaerolineae bacterium | reverse complement strand
GTTTCGCTATCGCGCGAACGCTACGAGCCTAGATGTATCGCTTGAGCCTGGATAGCCGCTTGACGCGACGCCAAGGTGCCCGACCACCCTTGCTGTTGCTATAGGTCCCCTTCTGGCTTCGATACACGACATAGGCGACCTCAGGCTCGCGCCGCTTCTGAAACTCGTCGTACGACAATTCCTCGTTGGAGCGAGGGCGACGCAGCTTGCCGTCGTCCAGCAACCACGTCTCCACCCGCCAAGATCCATCCGCCCGTTCCGTCACCAATGCCCTCCTACCGGCCCACCTCGAACAGTATCGTATCGTTGCTCCAGGCTGCCAGCGCGGTCGTGGGCCGCATACGATCCGCGTGGCATTGGCCCAGCAGTACTAGGAGGCCTGCTCCATCTCGGCAGACACCATGGCCGCCAGGCGCTCCTCGATCTGCTCCATGGCCCAATCGACCTCGGAATCCGCCGCCAGCGCCAACTCGGCTGCCAGCAGGTCCTTGGCCCGATTCAGCATGGCACGATCGGTGGCGCCCAAAACGCGGTTGGTGCTGCGGAAGTAGAGCTTGCGCGCTACCTCCACCACCTCCTCGTAATCGCCCGATTTCAGCGCCTCGCCCAACTTGGCCTTGCGTCGACGGTAATCCTTCTCGATCTCGTCCGGATCAGGCGGCACAGTACACTCGTCCAAAGCTCGCTCTAGGTCCAGCAATGACCGCACCTCACGCAGCCCCACCTCGTCAGCACGCTTGACCGGGACCATCAGCTCCATATCGCCCATCACAGCATCGATAATATAGTACGTGTGCGAAATGTCACCGATCGTCTTTTCGCGAATCCGCACGATCTCGCCTGCCCCATAGCAGGGATGCACGACCCTGGATCCAACATCAAACACCGCACCTGCCTCCTTACCATCTGGTCCCACGCCCAAGGCGGCGCCGCGCATCAGAGGCCCTCGACAGATCGCTCCACCACCTCCGTTTTACAGGGAAGCTTGTGCCCCGCCTGCTCCAGCGCGTGCTCCGCCGTGAGTTCATCCGTGCCAGAGATCTCAAACACGATCCGCCCCGGCTTGACAACGGCCACATAGTGGTCGATCTCGCCCTTGCCAGAGCCCATACGGCTCTCGGCCGCGCGCTTGGTCACAGGCTTGTGTGGGAAAACGCGGATCCACACCTGCCCCTGCCGCTTGAGGTTGCGCGTGATGACGCGACGTCCCGCCTCAAGCTGGCGGCTGGTGAGCCAACAGGGCTCCATCGCCTTTAGGCCATACTCGCCGAACTGAATGTCGCTGCCTCGATAGGCTTTGCCCTTCATTCGGCCCCGGTGCTCTTTGCGATACTTGCGCCGCTTAGGCTGCAGCATGGGGGCTCCTCCCCTCCGATGCTTCTGCGTCGGGGAAGACCTCCCCGCGATTGATCCACACCTTCACGCCGATCATGCCATAGGTCGTCTTGGCTTCCGACCGAGCGAAATCGATATCCGCACGCAAGGTATGCAGAGGCACGCGGCCCTCCAGATGCCACTCACGACGCCCCATCTCAGAGCCCGAGAGCCGCCCCTTGCACTCGATCTTGATCCCTTCGGCGCCCGCCCGCATGGCCGACCGAATAGCACGACGCATGGCCCGCCGCGGCGAGATGCGCCGCTCGAGCTGCTCCGCGATGCCCTCGGCTACCACCGGCGCGCACAGATCGGGGTTCTCCACCTCGACCACGTCCAGGCGCACTTTGCTCGGCTCCAATCCTGTCAGCTCGGTGACCTTTTCCTTGAGCGCGTTGATATTCGAACCGCGCCGCCCGATCACCACGCCTGGCCGCGACGTCTCGATGCCAATCGAAATGGCCCGCGCATACCGTTCAATCTTGATGCGCGAGATGCCGCTGCGGGGCATCTCTTCATGGATCATGTCCCGGATGTCGGCATCCTCGTTGATGAGCTCCACATAGTCTTGACCCTCTGCGAACCATTTCGAGTCCCAATCGCGAATGTACCCCAACCTGAAACCGCGCGGATCAACTTTGCGACCCAAGACCGTCCTCCTCTACCCTGTTCCTCCCAAACGACAGACCCATCGAACCTGAGGACCGCACTAGTCG
>JBNGEB010000330.1:0-2115 GCA_049975585.1 Anaerolineae bacterium | reverse complement strand
GTTCACGACGGCGAGTTCCTGGTGGTCATCGGGCTCAGCGGTTCGGGGAAATCCACGCTGATGCGTTGCATCAACCGTCTTGTTGAACCCACAAGCGGGCGCGTCTTCTATGACGGCTATGACCTGACGGCTGCTCCCCCTGAAGAACTTCGTCGCATGCGTCGCAAGATCGGCATGGTCTTTCAGCATTTCAACCTAGTGACGCGGTCTTCCGTGCTGACGAACGTGCTCTCGGGACGCCTTGGCTATGTTAGCAACTGGGCGAGCCTGTTGCATCGATTCAGCCAGGACGACGTCGCCATGGCCATGAGGAATCTGAAGCGCGTTGGCATCGCCGAGAAGGCGTACGCGCGGGCTGACGAGCTGTCGGGAGGGCAACAGCAGCGGGTGGGCATCGCGCGGGCGCTCATGCAAGAGCCAGAGCTCATCCTAGCCGATGAGCCGGTCTCGGCGCTGGATCCGGCCACGTCTCACTCGGTCTTGCGGTACCTGGAGGAGGTCAACCGAGAGGACGGGATCACCATCGTGTGCAACCTCCACTTTCTCGACTTGGCGCGCCGCTATGCCACGCGGATCGTTGCGCTCAAGGCAGGCAAGCTCATCTTTGATGGCCAACCTGAGGAAATAGACCGCGATCGGTTCCGCGAGATCTATGGCCAAGAGGCCGAGGAAGTGGGCGTCGACTAGCGCTAGGGGGCTGCATGGCTACGCGAAACGACAGGGCTCGATTGCGTTGGCGGGCGTTTCTGTTGGATTGGTTCATCTGGGCCTATGCCCTAGCCGGCGGGCTCTATTATTTCCGCGAAGCGATTGAGGATGCGGGCCTTTCCGCGTGGATCTACCTCATCTCGGTGCCTCTCGGAGCTCTCGTTGCCTTTTGGCTGGAGCGTGGCGGCACGAGCATCGGCGAGCGCGTGGTCATCGAGGCGGCGACCGAGTCGCTAGAGGAGCGTGCATCTCAGAAGCGAGCGGCTTGGTATCAGACACAAGTAGGGATCACCGGACTAATCGTGGGATTGCTGACCTTTGTGCTCGGCTGGCAAATCACCGAGATCAACCTCTACTATGTCTTTACGCGGGCCGATCGCATGCAGAACATGACCGATCGGCTCCTTCGCCCGTATTGGCCCGTGATGGGCAGCCTCGTCGAGAAGATGATCGAGACCATCTTCCTGGCGCTCATGTCAACGGTTATCTCGGTGCCGTTGGCCGCGCTGGTGAGCTTTGCAGCAGCGCGGAACATCATGTACCGGCTGACGGCACGGTGGGGACGTTCGCTGGGGAGCTTTGTGCTGGGGGCGGCCGGCGCGCTGGCAGCCTGGTGGCTGGTATCGGCCGTGCTAGGAGGCGTAACCAGTGAGGTGCTGGACGTCGAGCTCATCCGAGGCCTCGTGTCGCCGCTGCTGATCTTGGCGGGCTTGTTTGTGGGGGCGGTAGTTGGCTCGCGTGTCGCGCGTCTGGCTGAGCCGCACCCGGAGCGGTTGACGAGCAAGGGGCTTCTAGCGTTGTTCGGGTTGGGATTGGGTGGTCTGGGCGCGTGGTTGCTCGCGTCATTGGTGAGCATGGTGCTGTTTGGGGCATCATGGAGCGTGTTCCAGCGCGAGTACGGGCCTTGGCATTTGGTGGTGTTGGGCCTAGGGGCGCTGGCGGGTGCTTGCTACGGCGTGAGTCGCCCGGCTGAGGAACAGTTCTCCATTGGCAAAGTGGTGTACAGCGTCGTCCGGTTCATTCTGAACGCTACGCGGTCGATTGAACCGTTCGTCTGGGCGCTCATCTTTGTGACCTGGTTCCGGTTGGGGCCTTTCCCAGGCATGGTGGCCTTGATGGTGCACTCGGTGGCTGCTCTCGGCAAACTCTACTCGGAGCAGATCGAGAGTATTGACCCCGGGCCGCTGGAGGCCGTTCGTGCCAGTGGTGCTACCGAGTTGCAGACGGTGGTCTTTGCGGTGGTGCCGCAGATCATCCCGCCTTTCATCTCGTTCACGATCTACCGGTGGGATATCAACGTGCGCATGAGCACCATCATCGGATTGGTTGGGGGTGGCGGGATCGGCCAGATGCTGTTCCAGTTCCAGAACTTGGCCCAGTGGCGGCAAGTGAGCGTGGCCATAATCC
>JBNGEB010000329.1:0-2120 GCA_049975585.1 Anaerolineae bacterium | reverse complement strand
CCCGCCCGTAATGGCCGCGCGGCCGCATGCAGCCGAGGATCAGGTCAGCGCGGGGCATGCGCAGCCGGGTCTCTAGGAATAGATCCGCGACCTCGGCAAGAGGCGGCGGATCGCAGTTGGCATACCGTGTGCCCGCCGTTGGGATCAACACCAGATAGACCAAACGCTCGATCTCACGGGACGCCAACGCCTCCAGCGCGGCCCGTTCGCCGCTGCGGCCTCCGCAACGCAGGCCGATGGTCACGTGAGGGACCACCGAGACGTGCTGCCGCAGCGTATCCAGCGACCGCATGTAATCGTCGAGGCCCACGTCGAGGCCATAGACCTCGCGGGCCGTCTCGCGGTCGCCGACGATGTCCAGCGAGACGACGTCCACCAGCGGCGCCAAAGCGCGGGCCTCGTCCTCCCCCACAAAGCCGACATGCCAGTTGGTGGGGTGCGTTTCCGCGAGTTGCCGCAAGGCGTCGAGGTGCCGCACCACCGGCACGCGCCCGTGCCTGTCGCAGCCACCCGAAATCAGCAGGTCGGCGCCGGCGGGGAGCTGATCAGGCGCGGCCATCACCTCGGAGAGCGGGTGCATGTGCCGCAGATAGACGCCGTTGCAGTGAGCGCAGTGGAGCGCGCACCCCCTGCCCGTGACGCTGATGGGGATCGTATCCACGGGGCGGTCGAGCCGCACGATGTTCCCGTGATGCGCCAGGCGCGCCTGCCAGGCCGCCTCCCACCGCTCGGGGTGCGCCTGGCTCAGCGCGTTGGCCTCGTCCCTAGCGTCTCTGACGGAGCGTACATCGGTGGTATTTGTTCTCATGGGCTAGAGGCGAGTATAGGCGGCGGTAGGGTCGCGGTCAAAAGGCGGGACCTCCCAGCACGACTACGGGATCGGCCAGCGGATGGAGATACACGTCATAGGGGCACGTTCATGATGTACCTGCACCTCAACCTGCAGTAGACGACGTCGGCCGTGCCCCCACGAAAGGCGATCATATCGAGATCGACGGTGTCGCCCGAGCCATCGCAGCCACGCCAGCCCTTCGCTGTCCAGAGGCAAAACGCCCTGGGCCGCTCTGTCTTTGGCCTGGCGCCACTCGCTGCTCACCGGTCGCCTCCAAACGAGCCAGCTGCACCGCCGCGTACTAGATGACTCTAGTCCAAGCCGCCTCGGACGTCAACGGACGGCATCCAGGGCAAAGGCCCATCCTTGACAGCGCCGACGGCCAAGGCTAGCATCATCGGGAAAGGAGCGACAAGCCATGCCACCATCCCGCGACGATCGCGTTCCACGCCGTCCCAACATCGTGCTCATCATCGACGACCAACACAACCCTCGCGTGCTCGGGCACACCGGCGAGTGCGAGGTCCAGACGCCGCATCTCGACCGGCTCGCCTCACAGAGCGTCGTGTTCTCTAACGCCTACTGCAACAATCCCGTCTGCGCGCCTACGCGTCACACCCTCTACACGGGGCTGTACGCCTCCGACCACGGCGTTTATGTCAATGACCTGCCCATGCGCGAGGACGTGACGACGCTGATGGCCGCGCTGAACGAGGCCGGCTATACCACGGCCAACGTAGGCAAGATGCACAACTGCCCCTACCATCACCGCCGCGACTTTCAGTACGTGTTGCATCACGAGTTCTATGTCGACGCCGCCGGCATCTCGCACTATTCGTCGTTTCTGGACTAC
Organism: Anaerolineae bacterium; assembly: GCA_049975585.1. Taxonomy (GTDB): domain Bacteria; phylum Chloroflexota; class Anaerolineae; order UBA1429; family UBA1429; genus DAIRUQ01. The sequence continues at coordinate 435 of JBNGEB010000329.1, read as the reverse complement.
GAGCTGGAGCGCAGGGGCTTCGAGCGGCCCGTACGCCATTGGAGCCAGCCCCGCGAGGGCTATGCAAGCTGGCTGCGCGATCCCGAGGCCATCGCCGGGGTGAACTGGATGCCCGAGGACCTAACCCCCGAGCACCGGATCACCGACCAGTCGCTGGCCTTTGTGAGGGACCAGCTCGCCCAGCGCCCCGACCAGCCCTTCTTCCTGCACGCGTCCTACTTTCCGCCGCACCACCCCTACCGCCCTATCCGCAAGTACGCCGAGCTCTATGATCCTGAGCTGCTGACGATGCCGCCCAACTGGGATCCCGGCCAGGCCCTCCTTGGGAGTCCCGGGAACCTCTCCGAGGCCGACGTTCGCCGCTTCCGCGCCTTCTACTTTGGGTTCGTGACGCAGCTCGACGCCGAGATCGGGCGCCTACTCGACGGCCTGGAC
>JBNGEB010000328.1:0-2122 GCA_049975585.1 Anaerolineae bacterium | reverse complement strand
GCCATCGGGGCGTTCCTCTGGCTGGGCGCGGCGCCGCTATTGCAGGGCGATACGCGCACGGTGCCGCCCTTGGTGCTGGCCGACGCGCCTCGTGTGGCCAAAGCGTCCTCGATGGAGGATCAGCGCGCCACCTGGAGCGCCCAGTGGGAGCAGATGGAGGGCGTCTGGACGCAAGGCGATTGGACGGCCGTCGAGAACCTGCTGGGCCAGTTGCACCAGTTGGGTTGCCCCGACGAGACAGCTCGCAAGAAGCTGGCCGAGGCCTACCGGCGGCTGGGGCTCGAGTACCTCGACACCGGCTCGCCCGAGGATGCCAACCGCGCCCTGAACTGGGCCGTGCGTCTGGATGCTGGCAGCGCCGAGCTTCAGGATACCCGTCGCTCGGTCGATCTCTACCTGCAGGGCTTGCAAGCCTTTGGGGCCCGCGACTGGGCGGGCGTGATCTCGGCGCTGCGCGTGGTGGAAAAGCTCTCGCCCGACTTTCGCGACACGCGCATGATGCTGGCTGAGGCCTACTATCACGAGGGCGAGCGCGTGTTGGCGGAGGCCATCGCGTCCGAGACCGGCTTTGAAGATGGCCTCTATGATCGCGCCAAGGCCTATGCCGAGCGCGCCATCGAGATGAGCGGCGATGCCTACCCCGAGGCCGATGACCTCCTGGTGCGGGTGAACGATGCCATCTTTCCGCCGCGCCGCATCGAACTGGATCTCTCGGATTTTCTCGTGACCGTGTACGAGAACCACCAGCCGATCCGCACCATGATCGTGTGCCATGGGCGCGCTTCCGCGCCGACGATGCCTGGCCGCTACAAGATCCAAAACAAGGAACCCATGGCTTACGCCTCGCAGTGGGACCTGGAGATGCCGAACTGGCTGGGCATCTACTATGTGGACGAGAACCAGCAGCTTCAGAACGGTTTCCACGCGCTGCCATTCCTGTCTAGCGGGGCTCGGCTCTGGACGCAGGCTCTGGGCACGCGTTGCTCCTTTGGATGTATCGTGCTGGGCGTTGAGGACGCCGAGTGGCTCTACAACTGGGCCGATGTTGGCACCGTCGTCATTATCGAGCCGTAGCTTGGACGATATGGTAAGCTCATGGAGACAGGATAGACATGCCGGATAGCGCGAGAGGTGAGAGCGTGGAGCGTCAGATGGCGACCGAGCCGAGCGGCGATGCCAGTATCGCCTGGCTGGACCGCGAGGTGCGTCGTGAGAAGGCCCGGGTCACCGAGTTGATCGAGACTGTGGACAAGCAGGTGCTGGCCATCGCCGATCAGTCCGAGCGCATCAGCGAGCTCGAGGAGCGGCTGGTGCGCCTGCAGGCCCAGCTCGTGCAGATGCCCGAGGTCCACGAGGCGATGCAGACCACCCAGACCCAGGTGATGGGCTGGTTGGAGGAGGCCAAGGTCGAGCAACGTCGCCGCGAGGCTGCCGTGGAGCAGCAGCAGCGTGCCGAGCGCGAGCACCAATCGCGCCTCTTGCACCAGATTCGCGATCAGCTCGAGGAGCAGGCCAAGCTGGGCGACGCCGTGGCGGCCGTCCGCGAAGAGGACACAAGAGTGCGCGAGGCCGTCATGCGCCTGCGCGACGAGGTTTCCGAGACCGAGCGCCACGTCGCACAGCAGGACGAGCGCATCGCGGGGCTGCGCGTTGAGATCGGGCACGCTGAAGAGTGCCTGGGCAAGATCGAGGACGCGCTCAAGGGTCTGAGGCAGCAGCAGGATGGCCACGGGGCCCAGATCGCGCTCATCAAGGACGACGTCTCCAAGCTAGAGGAGGAGACCCAGATCATCCATCAGCTCCGTGACGAGCTGACGGAAGCACAAGCCCAGCAGGCGGAGGCATTCCGGCGCGCCGAGGTGGAGCGCGGCAAGGCCATGACCGAGTGGGGACGCAAACTGGACGCGTATGGTCAGCAGCAAGAGACCTGGGCCGAACAGATACGTTTCTTCTCGAATCAGTTCGAGCGCAACCGGCGCACCCTCCGCGAGCTGCAGGAGCTCTCGCAGCAAGTGAGCCAGCAGCAGGATCAGCTCCGCCAGGTGCAGCGCCTGGCAGAGGACCAGCTCCGCCGCGAGGACGCCGAGTTCCGCCAGGAGGTGGAGCGCACCCTGGCCAAGGC
>JBNGEB010000327.1:0-2126 GCA_049975585.1 Anaerolineae bacterium | reverse complement strand
CCGCATCGTCATCGATCTTTTTGTGGTAATCCAGTACGGCACGAGAATCTCCGAGGTCGCGCAGAATGTCATGGAGACCGTCAAGTTCGGCGTGGAGCGCTCGCTGGGAATGCCGGTAGCCGAGGTGAACGTTCATGTGCAGGGCTTGCACATGAACAACGAGGACTGAGCGCACCGCGGAACCATATCAGATATGCGGAGGCAGCCGTTGGGTCGTAGCGAGCATGCGCCCGTTGGCAGCGTGACGGGCGTCAAGAAAATGGATGGCATTGGCCTGCTAGAGGCGCTGCAAGCGGGGTCCGTTTGGCTACAGCGGCATATCGACGCCATCAACGCGTTGAACGTTTTTCCCGTACCAGATGGCGATACCGGTACGAACATGTCGCTCACCATAAAGGCGGCGCTTGCCGAGGTGGGAGACGAGCGCCTCACGCACATTGGCCAGATGGCTGGCATCGTCGCGCACGGGGCCCTCATGGGCGCACGCGGCAATTCGGGTGTGATCCTCTCGCAGATCCTGCGGGGCATGGCCCGCGCGCTTGAGAACCAGACAGAGATGGACAGTAGCCTGCTGGCCAAGGCTCTCTCCGAAGGCACCTCTACGGCCTACAAGGGCGTCATGAAGCCCGTGGAAGGCACCATTCTAACGGTGGCTCGGGAGGCGGCTGCCGCTGCGGAGCGCCAAGCGGCCGCTGGTGGCAGCCTGCGCCAGGTGCTCGCCGCCGCATACGAGGAAGCAGAGGCCTCGTTGCTCCGCACGCCCGACCTCCTGCCAGTGCTTGCAGAGGCAGGTGTAGTGGATGCCGGCGGAACGGGCTATGCCAGAATCCTGGAAGGATGGCTACGATACATGGACGGGGAAAGCGTGGGCACAGCGCAACTGAACGGTGAAGCCGTCGAGCACGTAGCCACCTTTGAGGGCGGGTACAACTATGACACGCAGTTCCTCATCAAGGGCAGCGGCCTCGATGTCGACGAAATCCGCGCCGCCATGGCCACCTTCGGCGACTCGGTCGTTGTGGCTGGAGACGAGAGTCTAGTCAAGGTGCACGTCCATTGCGATCTGCCCGGCCAAGCTCTTGACTATGCGGTCAAGCTGGGTGACGTGACGGACGTCGTCATCGAAAACATGGAACTCCAGTATCGAGAGTTCATGGCCAAGCAAGAGGCCAAGAACCACACGCCCTCACTGCCTTCGGTACCTACCGCCCAGGCACCGGATGGCATTGCGGTCATCGCCGTTGCGTCAGGCGACGGCCTTCAGCGCGTGTTTGAGAGCCTGGGGGTCGCCGTGGTCATCGAGGGCGGCCAGACGATGAACCCCAGTACGCAGGAGATCCTAGAAGCCATCGAGCGGGTGCCAAGCGAAGACGTGATCGTGCTTCCCAATAACAGCAACATCATCCTTGCGGCCCAACAGGCCAAAGAGCTCGCCGCCAAAAGAGTCGCCGTTGTGCCGACACGCACCCTTCCCCAGGGCATCTCGGCCTTGCTCGCCTATAACTACCAAACCGATCTCGATAGCAATGTGGCCTTTATGACGGAAGCTTGCGATCATGTAGCGACGGCCGAGATCACCCGATCCGTGCGTAACGTGCAGGTGAATGGCCTCAGCATCGAGGAAGGCCAAGTCATCGGCCTCGTTGACGACGACCTGGTCACGGCGGGCAGCTCTGCAAAAGAGGTCCTGCCAGCGCTACTCGAACGGATGGACGTCGCTAACGCCGAGATCATCACCGTGTACTATGGCGAGGACGTCACTGAGGCACAGGCACAGGCGCTTGCCGAACAGGTGCGGGAAAGGTGCCAAAACGCCGAGATAGAGATCCTGCGCGGGGGGCAGGCGCACTACTGGTACATCATCTCTGCAGAGTGAGCGGTAGATTGCTCAGCCAAAGACGCCAAGGGGACGCCGGTAGATGTCCAGAGTCAGTATTGTGACCGATAGTGCGGCCGACCTGAGGTCTGCCGTAGCTCGGGAGCTCGACATCACGGTCGTGCCATCGCGAGTTCAGATTGGGGATCAGATATGGACCGACGGTCCCAGTCTGCGTACGCCATGGTTCTACCGGCAGGTCTTTGCCTCAACGGAAACGCCCAAGGTTCTGCCACCCACCAGTCAGCAG
>JBNGEB010000326.1:0-2135 GCA_049975585.1 Anaerolineae bacterium | reverse complement strand
GGCCCGCCCCGAAGGGGGGCGGGCCGCCTCACGGGGCATGTGCCTTTGCACTGCCCTGCTAGAAGGACGCTAGCTAGGGAAGATCACTATGTTTTTTCTGTACCTACAGCTGCCTGGGGTAGTGGGCGATCGCTCTGCCCGGGAGGGTGGACAGACCCTGACAGAGTATGCTCTGATCATCATGCTGATCGCCCTGGCCGTCATCCTTGCAGCGGAGCTCTTCGGGTTGAGTCTGAGGGCATTCTGGGAAAGCTTCACAGCCAGTTTCCCCAGCCCGTAGTCCCCGGGGCTTGCTTTCTGTATTGCTTGCAGGCAAGTCTCCTGGGTAGTCCGGTTCGCATTCCTGCGCCGGGGGAGGCCGAGAGCATGAAACGCTCACGGAGCCAGCGCTCAAGAGGTAGCAATCTTATCGAGGCGGCCCTGGCCGTCCCACTGCTGATCCTTCTGCTGATCGGCGTGGCGGACCTGGGGCGCGCTTTCCAGGTGCACATCACGTTGTTGAACGCCGCTCGCGAGGGGGCTCGCTATGCCGCCCGCGACAGCGATCCGGTTGCTATTACCCAACGGGTGGTGGCGGAGGCGGCGCTTAGCCGCGTCGCCCTCGATCCGGGCATGGTCAGCATCGTCCACGCGGGGGCTGGCAATCCAGTTGAAGTTCGCGTGGCATATCCGTATAATCTGTTTGTTGGCCATTACATCGGCCTCGACGCCCTCACCATTCGGGCGCAGGCCACGTTTCGGGCTAGCGGGGGAGGTCCCTGATGGGGCGCTCACACATCGCCAGGCATAGACAACGCGGGCAGGAGCTGGTGGAGTTTGCACTGATCCTGCCGCTTTTGCTGTTGCTCATGGTCGGCATTTTCGAGTTCGGCTATGTGGTCTTTGCCTACAACACGCTCTCCAACGCCGTGCGCGAGGGCGCGCGGTATGGGTCGGTGCATCCCGAGAGCACGGATGCGATCATCGAGCGAGCCGAACGTCTCACTACCGGGCTGGACGGCGACGAACTGACCTGGGATGTCGTGGGCAGTGCCGATGACGACGAGCCGAGCGAGACCCGGATCAGCGTCTCTGTTACGTACCAGCATCACCTGATGACGGGCTTTATCTTCCAGCCATTCGGCATTGGTGAGGATGGCACGATTCCGCTCACGGCGAGCTCGAGCATGGGCATCGAATAGGGAGGCGCTCTCGCCTTAGGCCAAGTGTGCGACATCCGAATATGTGACCGCTGACTCCTTTCTTGGAGGCTCCCCCATGAACCTGAACAAGCAAAGAGGTGCGGCCTTGGTGGTGGTGGCTCTCAGCATGATCGTGCTGACGGGCATGCTACTTCTGGCGGTGGACGTGGGCGCGGCCTATGCCGTGCGCCGCCGCCTCCAGAACGCAGCCGACGCCGGGGCATTGGCCGGGACGTCGGTTCTGGCGCGCGGCGGCACCGACGCCCAGATCTGGGCCGGGGTGAACGAGTACGTTGGCCTGAACGATGCCACCGGCTTTACCGCGTGGTACACGCCCGGCGGCGAGCCGGTCGGCAACGGGACGGTGCCCTCAGACGCTACCGGCGTCCGGGTCACCGCCACGGGGCTCATGCCGAGCTTTTTCCGCAAGCCGTTTATGCGTATGATAGGCAGTGCGGATGCAGAGCAGGACATCGACGCCGAGAGCGTGGCCGGCAGCGCCTTCAAGCCGCTGGACATCATGCTGGTGATGGACGTGTCGGGCAGCATGCAGGACGAGCGCTACCCGGACATGAATCCGATGTCCGATGCCAAGGCCGCTGCCAAGGCCTTTGTGGACCTGAACAACCCAATGGTGAGCCGGATAGGGCTGGTATCCTACTCGGACGACTTTGAGCTGGAGCATGCGCTAACCAGCAACTTTTCCGCGGTCAAGTCATCCATTGACGGGCTCGTAGCCGATGGGTGCACCTGCTCCGAGGGCGGCCTCTATGCGGCGCGCAAAGAGCTGGTGCTCAACGGGCGCGAGGACGCGGCGCCGATCATCGTCTTTCTCACGGACGGCTGGCCGAACGTGCGCTTGGCAGGATCGGGCTGGAGCAAGTATGTTCACTGGTGTTGGAGCTATCCGTGCTACTACTACTATTGGTATACCTACTACTATCGGTGTAGGTG
>JBNGEB010000325.1:239-2137 GCA_049975585.1 Anaerolineae bacterium | reverse complement strand
AGGGGCGCTTGAGCGTAGGGCATGGCGTCTCCGACAATCTAGCTGACGATGGGACAGAAAGCATGTTCGGGTACGGCTGGATAGTACCGAGATAGGGCCGAATGTCCAGTTGCGCGGCGCGGGGCGAGGCGACGCGGCGGTGCGGCGCCAAGCGTCGTGTGAGCTTCGGTATTCTTCGGGCAGGCCTGGTACGATGAGGAACTTGTTGCCGAGCTGCTGCTCAAAGGCGACGGTGGCCTCGAGCTGCTGGCCAAGGAGCGCGTCGATACGGATGTGCGTGCCAGCGATCTCGAGTCCCAGGTCGTCGAGCATGCTGCGGAGCTCTTGGGCCGAATAGCCATAGTAGCCGGCAAAATCGACGCCGTCATAGCCCATGTCGGCGACGGCCTTGAGCGTGCCGGGGAGGTCCTCGGCGCAGGCCTCGCGCACCGAGTAGAGCTGCAGGGCGATGGGGATGCGCGCCATGATGGTCATTGCTCCTTTGCGGGTCACACACGTTGGGAGCATTCTAGCGGCTGTGGTAAGGGGGTCAAGTGGGAAGCGTGGCTGCGCCACGCCCCCATGAGGAACAGCCCCAGGCGTTCCTAGAGGCGGCGCAGGGGTTCTTGGCCGAGGTGGAGTAGGGGACTGCCGCGCGTGGTTGGGCGGCTGGCCCCGCAGCGGGCATCACTCGGCGGCAAAATAGTCGGCGTCGATGCGCTTGACCTCGTAGGACGCGGTGGTGGTGACGCCGATGCCGTGGTCGATCATCAACTGGGCCAGGGTGTCGCCGTCGATGAGGATGATCTTGGCCTCCAGGCTCTGGGCGTACTGGATCGCTTGCTGCGAAAAGGTGGACGTGGTGAGAAACACGCCGCGCTTGGCCTTTTTGCCCGCCAAAGCGCCGGCGAACTTGAGGAGTTCAGGGCTGCCTACCGTGCCCTGCCAGCGCTTGGCCTGGACATAGATCACATCCAATCCAAGCCGATCCTGGTTGATGATGCCATCGATGCCGCCGTCGCCGCTTCTGCCAACGGCCTGGCCCGCATCGCGCCGCGACCCGCCGTATCCCATGGCCACGAGCAGATCGATGACCAGCCGCTCGAAATAGTCGGGGGGCTGCGCCTTGATGGCCTCCAGCAACTCGTCGGCCAGGTTCTGGCGGAGCTGGCGGAACTCTTCCTCAATGACCTCTTCGGGCGTGCGCTTGTCTTTGCCCCCGGTGTCCTTCTTGGCTTGTGAGCGCGTCCTGAACGCCACAAACTCGTCGAACTTCATGAGGTACGCCGTGTCGATGGAGTCGGGCTCTTGTGCCAAGACCTCCTTGCCCCGGGGCGTGATCTTGGCATAGCCATGCCGTGTGGCCGTGAGCAGCCCCGCCTTTTTGAGATAGGTCCGCGCCCAGCTCACCCGGTTGTCAAAGACGGGTTGCGCCCCGCTGGGGAGAAGCTCACGGCGCTCCTCCTCCGATAGCTCAAAGCCATCCGCCAGCGCCTTGATGGTAGCGCGCAGCGAACGCTCCTCCCCGTCACCAGCGTACTGAAGCAGAGGCAACATGATGGATTGAAAGTCAGGAATGGCCATCTTTCGGCTCCCCTCTTGGCAAAGATCCTAGTGGAATGCACGATAGTATCATCCTTGCCTCTGGGTAGGTCAAGTTCTGGCTCGCGTGCGCGCGTTCCCCCTACCCCACCTTGGGCGGATGCACAAAGTCCTGATACCTCTCGGCGAGTTGCGCCACCTGGGCGTCGCCGTCGTGCACCACGATCCGCCACGTCCACGAGCGGCTCTCGCCCTCGGGAATCAACAGGTCGTCGCGCTGGGACGGATCCCCCGTGAAATCGTGCAAGCCGATGCAGTTGGCCGTCATCAGGCCATAGTTGCGCACGTGCCAGTGGGTCGGATGGCGTGGGTTGTCG
>JBNGEB010000325.1:0-229 GCA_049975585.1 Anaerolineae bacterium | reverse complement strand
GGGTGAACCTCGGCCGCGTCTGCGGGCGCCTCGTCTGCGAGGCAGTGTTCGCCCTGTGGCTCCGGTCAGGGAACGGAGGGCGAACACTGGCGCATCGGAATGCGCACAGGTTCGCCCCTACGGGACGCCTCGCCACCAACGCCAGTCTTCGTAGGGGCGAATCCGGGCGCCGTCCGCGGGCGCCTCGTCTGCGAGGCAGTGTTCGCCCTGTGGCTCCGGTCAGGGAACG
>JBNGEB010000324.1:0-2143 GCA_049975585.1 Anaerolineae bacterium | reverse complement strand
GCCTATGCCCCCGCTCAAGAGCCTCGCTATCAAGTACCACCGGGTGCAGGTGACCATCGAGGACCGGATAGCCACGACGCACATCGATCAGGTGTTCGTCAACGAGCTGCCCTACGAGGTGGAGGGCGAGTACATCTTTCCTCTGCCAGAGGGCGTCTCCATCACCGAGTTCACCATGTGGGTGGATGGGGAAAAGCTAGAGGCGCAAGCCCTCGACGCCGACGAGGCGCGCGAGATCTATGAGGAGATCGTGCGCCGGCGTAGGGATCCGGCTCTGCTCGAGTACGTTGGCCGTGGCGCGTTCCGGGCGCGCATCTATCCCATTCCGCCACACGGCGAGCGGCGTATCGAGATCTCGTATACCGAGGTCTTGCCGCTAGAGGCGGGCCTGGTTCGCTATGTATATCCTCTCAACACGGAGCGATTCTCCACCCGCCCCCTGGAGGACGTCAGCGTTTCGGTGACCATCCGTTCACAGGAACCGGTGCACGAGGTCTACTCCCCTCGGCATGACGTGGACGTCTTCCGCGAGGGTCCTGGATGGTTGCGCGTCGGCTATGAGGAGCAGAACGTCGTCCCGGATCAGGATTTCACCCTCTACTATACCCTCGGCGACGATCCCATCATGGCCAACCTGCTCAGCTTCAAGAATCTAGGAGAGGACGGCTACTGGCTGCTTCTTCTGACGCCCTCGGATGATGCCAAGGCCGAAGTGGTCCCCAAGGATGTCTTTCTCGTTCTGGATACGTCGGGGAGCATGAAAGGCGCCAAAGTCGAGCAGGCCAAGGAGGCTGCCCTGTACGTGCTCGACCACCTCAACCCCGAAGATCGTTTCAATATCATCACCTTTGCCACAGGTACGCGGCACTATGCCAGAGGATTGGTCCCTGCCGGCGACGGTGGCGCGCGATCCTTTGTGGAAAGGCTGACAGCGCAGGGTGGCACGAATATCTCGCGCGCACTCGACGAGACGTTGGGGCAGGCGACCGCTGGCCGTCCCCAGATCGTGCTCTTTCTGACGGATGGCCAGCCCACCGAGGGCGAGGTGCGCATCCAGCCGATCGTGCAGCAAGTGGCCGATGACGCCGCTGACAATGTGCGGTTCTACTGCTTTGGCGTCGGCTATGATGTGAATACGCACCTGCTGGACACCCTCGCACAGGAGCATGGTGGGGTCAGCGCCTACGTGCGACCGGAAGAGGACATTGCCTATGCGGTGCGGTCGCTCTATGACCAGGTGCGCTCCCCCATGCTATCGCACCCTGAGATCGCTTTTGGCGACACGATGGTGGACGAGATCTACCCGTACCCGCTTCCCGATCTCTATGCAGGGAGCCAGGTTGTCATCGTCGGGCGCTACCGTGAAGGAGGCAGCACTAGCCTGACGCTCAGGGGCATGGGGCGGGAGGGTAGCGAGACCTATCGCATCGATGACCTCTACCTAGCACGTCAGGGCGGCGAGGACTTTATCCCGCAGCTCTGGGCTACGCGCAAGGTCGGCTACCTATTGACCCAGGTGCGGCTACACGGCGCGAGCCCCGAGCTCATCGACGAGATCGTCGCGCTGAGCGTGCGCTATGGGATTGTCACCCCCTACACGTCGTTTCTCATCGACGATACCAAGGATGCGCTATCACGGGAAGGGCGCAAGAGCATTGCCAGTGAGGAGATGGAACAGGCAGCGCCGGCTGCTCAGGTGGCCAGCGGTGTCGGCGCCAGTGGCGAGGCCGCTGTGAACAAGAGCGTGGACCAGGAGGCGCTCCGCACCACCGATCGTGTGCCCGCTGACGAGGTGGCCCAGGTTCGCCAGGTGGGCGATCGGGCCTTTGTTCTGCGGGATGGCGTCTGGACGGACACGCAGTATGATCCCACCGAGATGGATGTCGAGACCGTCGCCTTTGGCAGCGATCGTTACTTCCAGCTCTCTCGGCAGTACAAGGGGTGGGGGCCCTGCTTGGCGCTCGGCGATCAGATCATCATCGTGGAGGATGGCATCGCCTACCATATGGGAGCGCCCGACGGTGCCGAGGAGGCGTTTGAGGTCACCCAGAGCAGTCCAGAAGCGCCACCCGTTTCGCCGTGGTCGTGGGAGTTTCTCCTTGAGACGCTCTCTCGCTGGATGGGCCATGTCGGTTGGTAGCAC
>JBNGEB010000323.1:0-2154 GCA_049975585.1 Anaerolineae bacterium | reverse complement strand
GACGTTGGAGCGGGTTGTTGGGCCTGTTCACGGGCTTGGTGACCGTGCCCGCGCCGATCCTCGGCGGCTGGATCTGGGACGCCTGGGGGCCCATGTATATCCTGTTGCTGCCGCTGGCCATCGATTTGCTGCTGCGAGTGCCCTTGCTGGCGACGGTCCCCGAGACCGGCGGCGACTCGAACGGGACCGCCTCGACCTAGCTCTGAGCGAACTGGGGGAGCGTCTCTGCGGTGAGGCGCCTGGCCTCTGTGTGGCCAGGCGCCCTCTCGCAATGTGTGCTGTCCTTGCGTTGGGTGCTATAATGGCCTGGGTGGGCTGTTGTTCGTTCGCTTCTCACGATCCCACCATCGATTCTTACCAGAAGGGCACACGCCATGGCAATGATGCAGGCGGTCGCCAAGACCATTCCTGGCCCAGGGATGGAGCTGATCCGCGCGCCCATCCCAACCCCGGGCCCTCACGATGTCCTCATCCAAGTGCACGCCGCGTCCATCTGCGGCACCGATCTCCATATCTACCATTGGGATGACTGGTCGCAGCATCGCATCGTCCCGCCGCTGATCCTGGGCCACGAGTTTGCGGGCATTGTCGTCGAGGTCGGCGAGGACGTGCGGCCCGACCAGGCCAAGGTGGGCGATCGCGTCTCGGCCGAGAGCCACATCACCTGCGGCACCTGCCTGCAATGCCGGGTGGGGAGGCGCCACGTCTGCGAGAACACGCGCATCATCGGCGTGGATCGCGACGGCGCCTATGCCCAGTATATCGCCATCCCCGTGGAGAACGTGTGGCACAACCCGCCCGACATGCCCTGGCCCATCGCCAGCCTGCAGGAGAACTTTGGCAACTCGGTGCATACCGTGGCCTCGGTGGACGTCCGCGCCAAGAGCGTGTTGGTGACGGGCTGCGGGCCCGTGGGCCTGATGGCGATTCCCGTGGCCCGCGCCTTTGGCGCCGAGCGGATCATCGTCACGGACCTCTCGTCCTACCGCCTCGATCTCGCCCGCCGCATGGGCGCCGACCTGGCGCTGAACCCCGCCGAGGACGATGTGGTGGCGCAGATCCGCGACCTGCTGGGGCGCCACGGCGTGGACGTCCTCCTCGAAATGTCGGGCGCGCCGGCCGCCCTCAAGCAGGGCCTGGAGCTTCTGACCCCCGGCGGCGAGGCGGCGCTGCTGGGCCTGGCGCCGGGCGTTATCGACGACTTGGACTTGAGCAACCTGGTCATCATGCGGGGCGTCACGCTGCACGGCATCGTTGGGCGACAGGTGTGGGAGACCTGGCGCCAGATGCGGGCGCTGCTTTCGTCGGGCCGCGTGGACCTGAGGCCGCTCATCACCCACGAGTTTCCGCTATCCCGTTGGGAGGAGGCCATGCACGCCATGGATTCTGGCAAAAGCGGCAAGATCGTGCTCTATCCCGAGACCTAGGCCATAACAGGAGGTTGCCATGACGGAGCAAAAGCTGGCTTGGATCGCCGATGAGATGCAAGAGCTGGCCGAGACGGGCCTGAGGATCAACCTACGCAGCATTGCGTCGCCGCCCGACGCCTGGATGACGGTGGATGGGCGCCGCGTGCTGAATCTCTGCACGAACAACTACCTGGGGCTGGCCTCGGATCCGCGTCTGGTGCGGGCGGCCAAGGATGCGCTGGACACCTACGGCGTGGGGCCGACGGCGGTGCGCTCTATCGCGGGGACGTTGGCTATCCACGAGGACCTAGAGCGCGAGGTGGCGGCGTTCAAGCGGGTGGAGGATGCGCTCTATGTCCAGAGCGGGTTCGTGGCCAACCAGGCGGCCATCCCGCCGTTGGTGGGCAAGGGCGACGTCATCTTTTCCGACCGGCTCAACCATGCCAGCATCATCGACGGATGCCGCCTCAGCGGCGCCAAGATCGCCGTCTATGAGCATTGCGATCCGGACAGCTTGCAGGCCGTCGTCGAGGAGCACCTGCCGCAGTACCGCCGCGGGCTGGTGGTGACGGACGGCGTCTTTTCCATGGATGGCGATATGGCGCCGTTGGACGCCATCGTGGAGATCGCCGAGCGTCACGGCCTGATGACCATGGTGGATGACGCCCACGGCGAGGGGGTGCTGGGCGAGGGCGGCCGCGGCATCGTGGACCACTATGGGTTGCACGGCCGCATCGACGTGGAG
>JBNGEB010000322.1:0-2161 GCA_049975585.1 Anaerolineae bacterium | reverse complement strand
CCGCCGACGAGTCCGAGCCACGCGACGCGTCATCGTGGAGCTGGCGCAACCCGGAATCACCGTCACGGACGAGGATGCGACGGTCGTCGCTCAAAGCGACGGCCGCGCCGAGCTCGCCTATGACCCCAGCCAGGTAGCAGCCGCGGATCTCGTCTCGCGCCTGTGCGCGCGCTACCCCGTCCGCGATCTCACCGTGGAAAACGAGCCCATCGAGCGCGTAGTGGCGCGGCTATACCACGAGGGAGATACGCCATGAGGGCCACCCTGCGCGCCTACGCCGCCGCCTGGGGCGCCAGATTCCGCGCATCGCTGCAGTACAGAGCCGCCGCCATGGCGGGCATGATCACGCAGCTCTTCTGGGGCCTTATGCGTGTGATGATTCTTGCGGCCTTTTACGAGTCATCGACTGGCCAGCAGCCCATGTCGTTCGACCAGATCGTGAGCTACGTCTGGCTGGGGCAAGCCTTGCTCCTGATGCAGCCGTGGTACATCGATCGTGAGATCCTCGAAGAGGTCGCCAGTGGCCAGGTGGTCTACCAGCTGCTAAGACCCCTTGACATCCACACGCACTGGGTGTGCCGCGACATGGCCAACCGCCTCAGCGGCGTGCTGCTCCGAGCGGTGCCCGAGCTCGCCATCGCAGGGCTGTTTTTCGGGCTGGGGCCACCTCCTAGCCTAGCTGCAGCTGGGGCCTTTGCGGCGACCACGCTACTTGCGCTAGTCCTATCATCGGCGCTTGCTGCAGCGGTAGCGGTCCTCACCATGTGGACCATCTCGGCGTTGGGAGTGCGCCAGGTCGTGGGTTCCGTGGCTATGGTCTTGAGCGGGATGATCGTGCCATTGGCGTTTTTCCCGTCGTGGTCGCAGCCCATCGTGGAGAACCTCCCTTTTGCCCTCATGATGGACACGCCCGGTCGCTTTTACACGGGCGCCCTGCCCCTCAGCGCCTTGCCCATAGCGTTGCTGCGGGGGGCTGTCTGGCTGGTGATCCTCACGCTGCTAGGCCGATGGCTGCTATCACGCACCAAGCGGCGCCTGGTCATCCAGGGAGGCTGACGGTGCGAGACGCCCTTGCGTTGGTGGCGCACTATATGGGGGCGTCGGTGCGCAGCCAGATGCAATACAAAGCCTCCATGGTGTTGCTGACGCTAGCCCACCTGTTGAGCACCGGCATCGAGCTGCTGGGCCTGGCCGTGTTGTTCGACCATTTCGGCCAACTCCGCGGTTGGGGCCTGGCCGAGGTAGCCGTGTTCTATGGCCTGACGAATGTCGCCTTTAGCCTAGCCGACGCCGTGGGCACCGGCTTTGATCGGTTCGGGACCTTGGTCAAATCGGGCGGCTTTGACCGACTCCTGCTACGCCCGCGCTCCACAGCGCTGCAGCTCGCGGCGCAAGAGCTGACCCTGCGCCGGGCCGGACGGCTTGCCCAGGCCCTCGTCGCCTTGGGCGCCGGTACCGTCTGGCTTGGCCTCCGTTGGACGTTGCCCAAGCTGGCGCTCGCGACGTTTGCTATAGCCGGCGCCGCATGCCTCTTTGTAGGATTGCTCATCATCCAGGCGACGCTGGCCTTCTGGACCACCGAGAGCCTCGAGGTAATGAACACCATGACATACGGCGGCGTCCAAGCCTTCCAGTACCCCGTCACCATCTATGACGACTGGTTCCGAAAGCTGTTCACCTATTTGGTGCCGCTTGCGCTAACCTGCTACTATCCGGTCTTGGTCATCCTCGAACGCTCGGACCCCCTGGGCGGCCCACGTTGGCTGGGCTGGCTGAGTCCGCTCGTAGGCCCCGCGTTCTGCGGCGTGGCGCTGCTCCTGTGGCGGGTAGGCGAGCGACACTATCGCTCCACGGGAAGTTAAGAGCCGCTGCCAAGCTCGCGCCTGCCACTGCCCCAAGGCCTTGCGCTCGCCCCCACTGGATCCTATCCTGTGCACACGTAGGGTCCCCATACTGAGGAGAACGCCATGCAGAAGCAGATCCACCGACTGACCGAGGTCCAGCGCATGTTGGCCGCCGCCGGCGGCGCGCTCATCATCACCAGCGACGAGGAAATGGAGGCCCTCGAGGACGATCCCGCCCTCGAACTGCGCGCCTTTGGCCGCAGCATGGTCGAGCTAGCCGATGATGTCTGGGGCCGTGACCATGCTCTCATCAACGT
>JBNGEB010000321.1:0-2186 GCA_049975585.1 Anaerolineae bacterium | reverse complement strand
CTGCTGGAGACGCTCCTGGAACGCGGCTGCACGGCCGTTTGCTCGACGCACTATTCGGCACTCAAGCTGTTTGCCTTTGGCACGGAAGGTATTCAGAACGCCAGCGTCGAGTTCGATCTGGAGACGCTGTCGCCGACCTACAGGCTGTCTATTGGGGTGCCTGGGCGCAGCAATGCGCTCGCCATCGCCCAGCGTTTGGGGCTGGATCAGGACATTCTGGATCGAGCGGCTGGCTTGGTCTCCCCGCAAGATATGGAGGCGGACTCGCTTTTGGAGGGCGTGCGGGAGGCGCGCGATGCAGCGGAGCATGATCGCGAGGAGGCCCGCAAGCACAGGCGGCGCGCGGCTCGGTTGGAAGACGATTTGCGGCAGCGGATTGCCGAGATCGAGGCCTCGCGTGAGGATCTCTTGGAAGAGGCTCGTGCCAAGGGCAGGAAGCTGTTGAGCGACCTACAGGATGAGCTAAAGGCGCTGCGGCTCTCGATAGCGTCGGGATCCGACCAAGCGCAAGCTATCCGAGAGGCCATGCAGCGACATGCCGAGCTTGCCAAGACCCTCGAGCCCGCCCCTGAGCCGTCGCCATCTGCCGGTGCTCGTCCCACTGACCTAAGGCCAGGCGACTCGGTGCGCATTGCCTATCTAGGGCAGGTTGGCGAGGTGCTGAGCGTCAGCGATCAAGAGGCCGAGGTGCGGGTGGGTAACCTCCGACTGCGCGCCCATCCCGAGACCTTGGAGCGAGTTGCTGCTGCTCCCAAAGAGGCCCCCCGACGCTCGAGGCCCTCGACCCCGGAATCGGCCTCGCCGGGCACCGAGCTAGACCTTAGGGGCTACCGTGCCAACGAGGTGGCTTCGGAGCTGGAACGCTATCTGAACAGCGCCTACCTGGCGGGCTTGCCCTGGTGTTCCATCATCCATGGCAAGGGCATGGGGGTCCTCAAGCAAGTGGTACGGGGGCATCTCCAGGGGCATCCTTTGGTGTCCGAGTTTCGCCCTGGTACGCTGGCCGAGGGTGGAGATGGCGTCACGATGGTCAAGCTGCCCCCACGCCGCAGCGCCGATGAGGAGAGCGCGGGCTAGGCCTGATCGCGCAGGCGCTGCGCGATGGTTGGCGTGATCCCCGGAATAGACGTCAATTCCTCAAGGCTGGCTTTCCGGATGCCGTCGATGGAGCCGAACGCGTGCAGCAAGGCCTGGCGACGTTTGGGCCCGATACCTGGCACTTGCTCCAGGACCGACGTGGTGCTCTGCTTGCGCCGGATGGTGCGGTGGTAGCTCACGGCCACGCGGTGCGCTTCATCACGGATGCGCTGCACGAGGTACAGTCCCTGAGAGGCTCTAGGTAGCAAGCGTGGCTCTGGGCTCTCTGGCGTGAAAAGTTCCTCCTCGCGTTTGGCGAGCGCGGCTATCGGCAGATGATCCACGCCCGCCTCTTCCATTGCCTCCAAGGCTGCATGTAGCTGCCCCTTGCCGCCATCAACGATGATGAGATCGGGCATCAGCGCCCAACGGTTACTGCGGCCAGTCTCCTCGGCGTGTTCCGCGGCGGCGTTCGCTCGCGCAAAGCGGCGGCGCAGCACCTCCGCCATGGCGGTATAGTCATCGCCGCCGGTGGCTTGCTTGATGCGGAACCGCCGATAGTCGCTTTTGATCGGGACGCCTTGCACAAAGACCACCATGCTACCGGTTGACCCAAAGCCGTGGGTGTGAGAGATATCGTAGCACTCGATGCGGCTCGGCGGCTCTTCCAAGCCTAACGTCTCTTGGAGCTGGGCAAGTGCCTCGACGTGCTTGCTGCGGTCGGCCTGCCACTCGGCCCTGAGCTTGCGCAGCGTCTCAACGGCGTTCTCTTGGGCGAGATCTAGCACCGCGCGTCGATCACCGCGTTTGGGCACCTTGATTATGACGCGGCTGCCTCGACGCTGTCCAAGCCACTGCTCCAGGATGGGCAGGTTGTCGAGGTCGCTGGGGACGACGACCTCGGGCGGAATAGAGGTCGACTGCTCGTAGAACTGGGCCAGGAACGAGCGTACGATCTCTTTATCGCTGGCGTCCGCTGCGCCGCCGAGGATATAGTAGTCGCGGCCAATGAGCCGACCGTTTCGTACAAAAAAGACCTGGACGCAGGCATCGCCGTCGTCGCGGGCGAATGCCACAAGGTCGTGATCGTGAAGATGGGCCGAGACGAT
>JBNGEB010000320.1:0-2196 GCA_049975585.1 Anaerolineae bacterium | reverse complement strand
GGGTAGAGCACCTCGGTGCCGGGCTCGGCCAGCGCCAGTAACGCGAAAAAGAGCGCCGGCTTGGCTCCCGGCGTCACCACCACCTGCTCTGGCGAGACGCTCAAGTTGCGGCGCGCGCCGATCTGTTCCGCAATGGCCTCGCGCAGGGCGGGGATGCCCGGCGGCGGGGCATAGTGGGTCGCGCCGTCTCGCAACGCGCGGCATGCCGCCTCGACCACGTGCTCGCTGGTAGCGAAATCCGGGTCGCCGATCTCCAGGTGGACGATATTGCGTCCCTCGTCCTCAAGGGCACGCGCTCGCGCCAATACGCGAAAGGCGGACTCGCTGGAGAGCTGGCTCATGCGTTGGGCGTAGGTGATGCTCATGTCGCTCCTCGGGGGAACCTATTCGATGTATCCCAAGCCCCGGAGCCGCTCCTGCAGGGCCTGGTCCTCCTGGATCCGCAGTTGCTCGCGTGCCCAGGTCGCCGGGCGACGCAGCGTCGCTTGCTCGACCATCTCGGCCAGCAAGGCGTGTAACTCGTCGCCAACGTCTGCGTGATCATCCAGCCGATTGCTGGTCTCTTCAGGATCGGCCGTGGTGTCGAACAGCTCGTCGGGCTGGTCGTCCACGGTGATGAGCTTGCAGTTGTCGCGATAGATGGCGCGGCGCATGGCCCGGCAGCGCCAGACGTCGATGGCGTCGGGGTCCTGCGCTTCCATCAGGTGGATCAGCGTGTCTGGCGGATAGGCCTCGGCGAGGACTCCCCCGCTCTCGATGTCGGGGTGATCGCCGTTATGTCCATTCGCCTCCACCGCCGCGCGGAGGCTGAGGGAAGCCACATCGACGGGAGCGCCGTCGCCGTCGGCGGCGCGGCCATTGCTCGGTGGCTCGATGCCGACGGCGTCGAGGATGGTGTGGAAGACACGCCTGGACCCAACGGGCTGCGAGATGCGCACGTTAGCGGGATAGAGCGGCGGGTACCGCACGGTCATGGGCACGTGGAGCAGGTCATCATAGGCCACCATCGAATGCCCCACAAAGCCGTGGTGGTTGAGACCCTCGCCGTGGTCGGACAGGATGATCACCATGGTCGAGTCGCGCACCTCAGGCTGGGCAAGGTAGGCGAACAGTCGCCGCATGAGGTGATCCTGGAAGGCGATTTCGGCGTCGTACAGATCGTTGAGAACGCGATCCTCCAGCTCGGGCAGCGGCTCTTCCATGGGCACCATCCAGCGGTAATGCTGGCCATTGTAGGAGCGCATGAACGTGCGTGCCTCCGCGTCATCTCGCCAGTAGGGAGCGAACTGGTGGATGAACCGCGGCCGTGGCAGGTAGGGAAGGTGTGTTTCCATCAGGTTGACAAAGGCGAACAGCGGACGCTCGCGGCCGTGCTTGAGGCGAGTCTGCAGGCACCCGACGAGATCGCGTAGGGAGAGGGCCGTGTTGCCCTTAAAGTTGATGCGCCCACTCCAGAGCCGAGCGATAGTCGGGTTCAGCGCCAGCTTGAGCAGGAACTCGCTGCGGGCGAACCGGTCTTGGATGGGCATCAGCAAGCGCCGCCAGGCGCCCGCCAGACGCATGCCCGCGCGCTTGACCAAGCTCGGACGCGCCTCGCCGATTTCGGGCCGGTTGGGAACGGTGCCGCCATAGTTGTAAAACGCCTCAAAGCCGCGATCCAGGCCGTTGTCCACCACGCCGAGCAACGGGTTGTTGCAGAATCCGACCGTCTGGTACCCCTGTTCGCGCAGGGTGCCAGCCAGTGAGATCAACTCGGTGCTGTGTCGGTCGTGGATCTGGGCCGTAAGGTGCGTGGATGGGTATTCGCCCGAAAAGAGCGACGCGTGGGCCGGAATGGTCCACTGCGCTGGCGAGATTGCTCGCTCGAAGAGGACCCCTCCCTCGGCGAATGCATCCAGGTTAGGGCTGGTCGGACGGGGATAGCCATAGCAGGAGAGGTGGTCGGCGCGGAGCGTATCGAGCACAATCAAGAGAACATCGGGATGACGAGGGACACTTGCCACAGGATACCTTGCCTTCGAAGAACTGAACCGACGCACACCAAAGCAGCGGCGCCAGCAAATCTACACATCGCAGCCTAGGCTACCCTAGGCTGCGAATGAATGCAAAGTGGCCTGCCCTATTTCTGTCCACTGCTTGGGGAGGCCGATTCAGCCGCTGCGCCTGATGCACGGCAGATAGGCAGGCGACATGACC
>JBNGEB010000319.1:0-2218 GCA_049975585.1 Anaerolineae bacterium | reverse complement strand
TGGCCCTGGTGGGGCCCTCTGGCGCGGGCAAGACGACGCTGGTGCACCTGCTGCCGCGGTTCTATGACCCGCAGAAGGGACGCATCACCATCGACGGCTATGATATCCGTGACGTGACGGTGGCGAGCCTGCGCCGCAACGTGGGCATCGCCATGCAGACGGTGTTCCTGTTCGACGCCTCTATCGGGGAGAACATCGCTTTCGGCAACCCGTACGCGACCCACCAGGACATCGAGCGGGCGGCTCGCATCGTCCAGCTCGACGCGTTCATCCAGTCGCTGCCGCTGGGCTATGGCACGCCCGTCGGCGAGCGTGGGGTGCGCCTCTCGGGCGGGCAAAAGCAGCGCATCGCCCTGGCGCGGGTGCTGCTCACCGACCCGCGCATCTTGATCCTGGACGAACCTACGTCCAGCGTGGACGCCGACACCGAGCGCCACCTGCAAGAGGCGCTGGACCAGGTGCTGGCCGACCGCACGACCTTTGTCATTGCGCACCGCCTGTGGACGGTCCAGCACGCGGACCAGATCCTGGTGCTGCGCGACGGGGAGATCGTGGAGCGGGCGCGGGGCAACGCCAAGCGTTCGGCCCACGAGGCGCTGCTGGAGCTCGACGGCTTCTATCGCGAGATGTTCGAACTGCAGTTCCAGGCCGAGTCCCTGGCTACGGTGGGAGCTCAAGTTACGCGCACTGCCCTCTCGACGGCCCCCGAAAGGAGCGCGACATGACCATCCGAGGCGGGTTCATGGGGCGGCTCCAGGGCCGCGAGGAAAAGTTCGATTTCCGCGACCTCGACCGCGAGGCGCTGCGGATGCTGTGGGGCTACACCAAGCCGTACGCGGGACGCCTGGCACTGGCGGGGTTGGCCATGGTGGGCGTCACGGCCACCACCCTGGCTATGCCCTACCTGCTCAAGATTGCCGTGGACACTTATATCGCTGCGGGGGACCTCCATGGCCTGACGGGCATCACGTTGATCTATCTGGCCGTGGTGGGGTTCTCGTGGCTCACCAGCTACTGGCAGAGCTATCTCTCTTCCTGGGTGGGGCAGCACGTCATATATGCGGTGCGGCGAGATCTCTTTCGCCACCTACTGCGGCAATCCATGGGCTTTTACGAGTCCGAGCGCGTCGGGGCCATCGCCTCGCGCCTCACCAACGACGTGGACGCGCTGTCGCAGGTGGCCTCCAGCACGGTGCTGAGCCTCCTCGGCGACCTGCTCTCGTTCGTGGGCATCCTGATCGTCTTGCTGACGCTCAGCCCGCGCCTGACGCTTGCGCTGCTGGCCGTCGTGCCCATCGTCATCGTCAGCATCGGGTTCCTGGGCAAGCAGATGCGCCGCGTCTATTGGGACGTCCAGCGCGCCCTGGCCGACGTCAACGCCGGCGTAGAGCAAGGCGTGGCCGGCATGCGCGTGACCCAGTCGCTCTCGCGCGAATCGTTCTCCATGGAGCAGTTCGAGAGCCTGAGCCTGCAGAACATGCGCGCCAACCTTCGGGCGGGCCTGCTGTTCGCAGCCGTGTTCCCCACCATGACCATCACCAACATGCTCGGCATGGCGCTGGTGCTGGGCTATGGCGGCTCCATGGTGGCCAAGGGGGTCCTGTCTGTGGGCGCGCTGCTGGCCTTTTTCAGCTATACCTATCGGCTGTTCGGGCCGTTGCGCGAGCTGAGCCTGGTGTACAACACGTTCCAGGCGGCGGCTGCGTCGGTGGACCGCATCGCCGAGTACATGCATCGGCAGCCGGACCTGCCCGAGCCCGACCAGCCTCAGCGCCCCGAGGATGGCTTCCAGGGCGCCGTGGCCCTGCGCGACGTCACCTTTGGGTACAACCCCAAGGAACCCGTCCTGCACGATGTGGACCTGGAGATCGCGCCTGGCGAGACCATCGCGCTGGTGGGAGCCACCGGGGCTGGCAAGAGCACGCTTTCGAAGCTGATCGCGCGGCTGTATGACGTCCAGGAGGGCGCGGTAATGCTGGATGGCGTGGATGTCCGCGATATACCCCAGAGCGAGCTGCATCGCCTGGTGACCTTTGTGCCGCAAGATGTGTTCCTGTTTGCCGACTCTATCGGCGACAACATCCGCTACGGCGACCCGCAGGCCGATGACGAGCAGGTGCGCGCGGCGGCCCAGCGCGCTCAGGCGCACGGGTTCATCTCGCGGCTGCCGCAGGGGTATGATAGCCCGGCCGGCGAGCTGGGCGCCATGCTCTCGGGC
>JBNGEB010000318.1:0-2223 GCA_049975585.1 Anaerolineae bacterium | reverse complement strand
GTGAGCTCCTCCCGTACGAGGCCTACATCGGTGACGGTCACAACATCCGCCGGCTGCACGTATCGACGTACCAGACGCGCTAGGTTCTGCTCCTGCTCCAACACGACAAAGCGCGGCCCTGGTGGTACGTCAGGCAGACGCGCCTGGTGGTCGCGCGGATCGTATTCCTGATAGGGACTGAACCAACGCTTGAACTGCGTGACGTGAGTGTCAGCCTCCAGACGCGCCTCTGCAGGAGCTGGCACCGTCAAGGGCAAGGCAAAGGAGAAGGTAGATCCCTCCCCTACCACGCTGTCCAGCCAGATGCGCCCACCGTGCATCTCCACAAAGCGCTTGGAGATGCTGAGCCCCAGGCCGGTGCCCCCCTTGTGCCCCCGCAGCAAGCTCTGCGCCTGGTAGAACGGCTCAAACAGACGCTGCTGCTCATCGGGCGGGATCCCCGGGCCCGTGTCCCTCACAGAGATGATGACCTCGTCGCCCTCTTGCTCCAGCCCCACCCGCACACCACCACGCTCGGTAAAGCGACCCGCGTTACCCAGGAGGTTGATGATCACCTGGCGTATGCGCGTGGCGTCCACAAAGAGCGGCAAGCTCTCATCATCGATCTCCACCTCGACCGAAAGCCCCTTGCGCTCAAAGAGCCCCCGCACCGCCTCGACGGCGCTGTGGACCAGCTCGCCAGCCCGGATCCAACTCCGAGTCAAGGCCACGCGACCAGAGTCCACCTGGCTCAGATCGAGCACGTCGTCCACAAGTTCGGAGAGGTGCAGGCTGTTCCGATGGATGGCCGCGATATCGGCCAGCAAGGCGCCAGGCAGCTCCGCTCCATAGGATTCGGGCGAGCGCATGATCACCTCGCTGAACCCGACGATCATGTTGAGGGGCGTGCGTAGCTCGTGACTGACGCGCGCTACGAACTCCTCCTTGGCCTGACGCGCCTCCTCGGCCAACTGGGTCATCACGGCCAAGCGATCGGTAAGTCTAGCAAGCTCCATGTTGGCCAGGTTGCGATCCTGCTGCGCCTGAAGCAGATCCACGTGCTGATCTCGCAACTCCTGCACCTGCTGCCGGGCGCGATAGTAGTGGCCCATGCCCCATTCGGCGCTCAGGTAAAGCTCGTGCGCCAAGACCCAGCCCAAGACCAGAGCGACAATGCCCATAGACACCACAGTGGCAGATGTCAGAGTCCCCAAGCCCCCGATGCCCATCAGAGGACCTAGCGTCGCCAGCAGGACCACCAGTCCAAGCTGTGCAACCAATCCCCAACGCCACTCGGCAACCAGCGACACCAGCAAGGGCACAAGCGCGTAGAACGAGGCTAGCTGGGGCCGACGGAACAGCGCGACGGCCAACGTGACGGTGCCCAGCAGACCACCGACCCACACGAGATTCGCCCATGTCGGCCGCCGTCCGTGAAACGCATGGAAGCCCGCCATGACGATCCATAGCGCCGCCAACACAGCCGTAATGCGCGGCAGCTCGACCCACAGATCGGAGACATTGGCAAAGACGTATCCCGCAAAGCTCAGTAGAAGCAAGGTGGACATGACCGTCTTGATGCCGCTCTCGCGCACCTCTTGGCGGACCTGCTCGACCCCGACCTCTTCTGCGGCAGCATCCGGTGCGGCAGAGACCATGATCTTCCCTCCGAACCTCTCCCTGAACCCGTGCGACCGAGTCACGACGCGCGCCGGGGATGGCCAACGGTGGTTTGACGCAAAAGGTCCAAGGCGACTATAATATGAATATGCATTCGCTTCCGGGAGCGGGCTCGCGGCCTCGGTCGGGTCAGGCTATCGCCGTCTGGTCCTCGCTCGGGCACAGCATCACAGCTCCATCCTCACGGCGTTAGCTCCGAACCTGTCCGTTCCTCGCAGCGTTCCCCTCCTGGCCGTTAGTCATGGAAGGAGCACCTCGATGACCGTTTACAGAGAGGCCATTCGCCAAGCTCTCGATGATGGCTACCTCGTCGCCCAAAGCGGCACCACCTGGCTCACCTGTGAGGTCGCGTGGCGACGTCATTGCATATCCAATCAGGAACCCGCGGTCGTTGTGAGCTGCCGCGAAAAGTTCGCCGATGTCTATATGCTTTTGAACAAGGTACCGCACCGCGACCTCGCCGCGCCCAAGCTGGAGACGATCTTGGGCGAGCTCGAATCCAGAGGCGTGCCCGAGTCGCACGTCAACGTCCAACGAGGCACCAAAGGCGCTCCGGAACTGTTT
>JBNGEB010000317.1:0-2250 GCA_049975585.1 Anaerolineae bacterium | reverse complement strand
GCCTCGGCCAGCGCGGCCAGCCGGGTTAACTGTTCAGGGCCATAGTGGCTGGTCTTGGCCACCATGGTCTGCGGCTGGGCCAGGCGGACGCAGTTGCCGCCGTCCGCCTGGGCGCGGAACAAGGCCTCCTCGGCGTGACGGCAGAGCTCGCGAGCTGAGGCGGCATGGCGAGGCAGGGCAGCGACCCCGGCCGATAGGTGCAACGGTGTGGATTCGCCGCCGACCGTCAGGGGCGGCAACGCGGCCACGGCGCTACGAATGGCCTCCGCCCTCAAAAAGCCATCCTCCAGCGATGTATCCTCCAAGCAGATCAAATAGCTGCTGGACTCGCGCGCTATCAGCGCATCGGGGACCTCCTCGCGGATGGCCCGCAGCACGGCCAGCATGGCCAGGTCCCCCGACTGGCGGCCGTGGATGGCGTTGATATGTCCGAGCTGGTCCAGATCGCCATAGATGAGCACGATGGCAACCTGGCCCTGGCCGAGCAGACGCTGCATGCGCTCCACCATGCCGCGCCGACGGGGTAGGGTGGCCAGTTCGGCGTCGGCGATGGCGGCCTCCCCACGGCCAGCCCCCGCTTCCGAGGCCTCCTTGATGGCGCGACGACGGACCTCCTCAGAGAGGCGGGCCATGGCCTCCTCGATGCTCTCTACCGAGACGTCCCACGACCCCGTGTCCCACGCGAGGCCCAGCACCTGGGCGCCCGCGCTGGCTTCCAGCTCTAGCATGCAAGCCTCGGCCGCTTGGGCGTCGGCGCTTTCGTCAAACAGCACGGCGATCTCGTCGCCAGAGAACCAGCGAGCTACCGTATGCTCGTTGCGCCAAGGCAGATCGAACGCGGCCCGCACCCGCTCGTCCACCTCGGCATAGCCATAGAGGAGATTCTGGGTATGGATGGCATTCAGATCTACAAAGGCCACCCGGCGGACGCCGTCCTTCAACGAGCAGCAGCGCCGCAGGAAGGCGTTGCGGGTCAGCATGGCGAAATTGGTATCCCATCCCAGGTCAGCGATCTCGGCCTGGAGACGAGCGATCTGGCGGGTGAGCTGGGCGACGCGGTGGGCGGTGGATGTGGTCATGATCCCTCCTTATAGGATAACCCCATCATATAAGCCGATCATACCACATTCGCATATCTAGCGTGAATTGCGCGTGAAGTTCGCGTAAAGAGCTGGATGGGAGCGAGGGACGAGGGAGAGGGGGCAACCCCCACCCCCATTCCCTCCCCCGCCCCGCAGACGGGGTTGGAGAGGGGAGCCGGTCCGGAGCCTCTCCAACGCCGTCGGCGGCGCGGGTATCGTGGGGGAGAGGCTTGGAGAGGGGGTTGGGGTGGCAATCCTCGTGCCGCGGGCGGCGTTGCCCCTCCCCCGCGAGGGACGCGGGAGAGGGGAGCATCCGAAGCCTCTCCAACGCCGTCTGCGGCGCGGGTATCGTGGGGGAGAGGTTGGAGAGGGGGCAAGTCCGGGGGGCGCCTAGCCAGCCTTGGCGATGATCTCCTCGCGCAACGCCCGCAGATAGGCTGCGCTGTGGCGCACGCGCATCTCCATCATCCGCGCGCCGTCCATCGTCTTGGCCGAAGAGGGCCGCGGGTGATGCTGCATCACCTCAAACACGCGGTTGCCCTTTTCCAAGAGCCGCAAAAAGTGCATCATGTCCACCGCGGTCAGCTCGGGGAAGCTGGCCAGGAACGCCTCGTCCCACAGCGGGATTCCGATGGTTCCCCAGCCATCTTCATAGTTGAGGTGGACGTCGGGGTGCTCGCGGTAAAGCAGGCGGGTCACTTCCTTGAGGTCCACCAGACCCGTGCCCAACGGTGCGCCCGCCTGCCAGGTGTAGCCCTCGTCGGTGACGTGGATGCAGCCGTCCTTGTAGTGGGTCGTCATGGTATAGGGCGCCAGGATGCGGGCCGCCTCCACGGGGTCCTCCAGCAGTCCCAGCGGGTTGGCGGTATCCAGGTTGACGCGCACCCACGGCGAATCCACCGTCTGGATGAGCCGCTCTAGCTCGCGGGTGGTGAGGTCCACGTGCAGCTCGACGGTGATGGTCACGCCGTGATCGGCGGCCATGGGCGCCAGGCGTTGCAGCACCTTGGTGGTGCGCTCGTACTGCTCGGCAAAGCTGGGCGATGCCTGAATGCGCAACGGGAACAGGCCAAAGCCGGTGTTCAGGATCTCCGCCCCTAGCCGCTCGGCCAGCGGGAACAGGGGCTCCCACCCCGCCACCAGCTCGTCCACCGAGCGGTCGGCCTTG
>JBNGEB010000316.1:0-2264 GCA_049975585.1 Anaerolineae bacterium | reverse complement strand
TTGCAGGAGCTTGCCGACTCTATTCGCGAAATGGGGCTGATCCAGCCTCTGATTGTGCAGGAGGCTAGGGGCGGTGGCGAGCAGGGCAGCGCTCGCTACCAGCTCATTACTGGTGAGCGGCGTTGGCGAGCGGCGAGGATGGCCGGTTTGCAGCATGTAGAGGTCATCGTCAAGGATGCCAGCCCCCAGGAGATGCTTGAGCTGGCCCTGGTCGAGAATATCCAACGCGCAGACTTGAACCCGCTAGAAGAGGCCGAGGCCTATCGCCAGTTGGCCGAGGATTTCGGCATGACGCAGGAGCGTATCGCTGAGCGCGTGGGACGCAGCCGCGTGAGCGTCACGAATAGCTTGCGCTTGCTAAGGCTGCCCGGCGAGATCAAGGACGCCTTGCTGCGCGCCGAGATCACCGAGGGCCATGCTCGCGCCTTGCTCATGCTCGATGCTGCAGAAGCGCAAGTCGATGCGCTCAAGACGGTCATCAAGCGGCAGCTTTCGGTTCGACAGACGGAAGAGCTGGCCAGGCGCCGCAACCGAGCCATGGGAACCACCCAGCGCGCACGCACGCGCTCGCCCGAGACGGTGGCGCTGGAAAAGGAATTTCGGGAGGCCTTGGGCACACGGGTCGATCTGATTCGCACCAGCAAGGGCGGGCGGCTGGTAGTGCACTTTTACTCGGAAGAGGACCTCGAGACGCTATACGAGCGCTTTGTGGCCCATTAGGCTGTCTGCCATTCCGGGGCGGAGCGGCGTCGAGGCGCACGGGCTCCGCCCTTGCCATGCAAGTCCTGCGTTTCGACGAGGAGGAATCCGGTTGCATGTTTGAGAGATTGGATCAGATACTTGAGCGCTACGAGGAGCTGACGCGGCTCATGGCGACTCCAGAGGTCGCTCGGGACCACGTCCGGTACCGCGAGTACTCTCAGGAACGCGCCGAACTGGAAGAGGTGGTGACGACGTATCGCGCCTATCTGAACGCGGCTGCGGAGCTCGAGGCTACACGGGAGATGCAGGACGACGATCTCGACCCCGAGATGCGGGACCTCGTCGCTTCTGAGATTAGCTCGCTGGAGGAGCGCCTGAGCAAGCTTGAGCGCCGGCTCAGAGTGCTTCTTCTGCCCAAGGACCCTCGCGACGCTCGAAGCGTCATCGTGGAGATCCGAGCGGGGACTGGGGGCGATGAGGCCGCGCTCTTTGCGGCCGATCTGTTTGCCATGTACGTACAGTACGCGAACGCGCATCGTTGGCAGACGGAGATTCTGTCCAGCAACGAGACGGGCATTGGCGGATACAAAGAGATCGTCTTTGAGGTCAAGGGACAGGGCGCCTACTCCCGGCTAAAGTATGAGAGCGGGGTGCATCGTGTGCAGCGCGTGCCAACTACAGAGACGAGCGGCCGCATCCACACCTCTACCGCTACCGTCGCCGTGCTGCCCGAGGCTGATGAGGTGGAAGTCGAGATCAACGACAGCGATCTTCGCGTGGATGTGTTCCGGTCGGGCGGGCACGGCGGGCAGAGCGTCAACACTACCGACTCGGCCGTGCGCATTACGCATCTGCCGAGTGGCATCGTCGTGCAATGCCAAGACGAGCGATCGCAGTTGCAGAACCGTGCGCGCGCGATGTCCATTCTGCGCGCACGCCTGTACGATATGGAGCATCGGCGCCAGGCGGAAGAGCTCGAGACGGCGCGCCGTACCCAAGTGGGCACCGGCGAGCGCAGCGAGAAGATCCGTACCTACAACTTTCCCCAGAACCGGGTCACCGATCATCGCATCGGCATGACGGTTTACCAACTTGAGGATGTGCTGAGCGGGGAGCTGGATCAGTTCATCGACGAGCTCATCGCTCAGGATCAGGCCGAGCTCTTGGCTGGCGTCGCCTCTGAGTAACGTCTGATGCACGAGGTCCGGATGACACCCTCATCGGCAACGGACGTGCCCGAATGCGAAACTACTGTGCGTGACGCCGTCCGGCGGGGGTGTAGGCTGCTCGCCAATGTCACCGATTCGCCGCGGCTGGATGCGGAACTTCTCCTGGCGCATGTGTTGCATCTGTCGCGGGAGGCCCTCTATGTGCATGGCGAGCGTCGCCTTGCCGCTGCGGAGGCGGCTCGCTATGAGAAGCTCGTGCGGCGACGGCTCGCCCACGAGCCGGTCGCTTATCTCCTCGGGCGTAGGGCCTTTTACGACGTCGAGCTGGCTGTGGATGCCCGTGTGCTAGTCCCGCGTCCCGAGACCGAGCTTCTGGTCGAGATGGCCCTGGGG
>JBNGEB010000315.1:0-2275 GCA_049975585.1 Anaerolineae bacterium | reverse complement strand
GGTCAACCCGAACCACCTGGCCGGCGAGGAGGCGGAAGCCCTAGGCTTGGAGGTGGTCTGGGGGACGAGATGCTGCGCGCTGGACTAGGCGACGGCGAGGTCTGGCGCGTCTCTTTGGGGACGGCGGAGGTGCTCGGGCTGACCGAGGCGCCGTTGGACGTCGCCCCGACCACCGCCTACCTGATGCTGGGCGAGCGTTGCGCCGCCAACTGTGCCTTTTGCTCGCAGGCGCGGGGCAGCCACACCCGCGCAAACATGCTCTCGCGGGTGATATGGCCGCCCTTCAAGGCGTCCCACGTCGCCGATGCCTGCGCGGCGGCCTTTTCGCGGGGCGAGATCGGGCGGGCGTGCTTTCAAGTCACCGTGGGCCGTGGCATGGTGGAGCACACCATCGCCGCCGTGCGCGAGGTGGCGTCGCGGTCGCGCGTGCCCATCTGCGCGTCTGTGATGCCGCGTAGCCTGGAGGACGTTGATGCCTTGCTAAAGGCGGGCGCCGAGCGCGTCACCATCGCGTTGGACGCCGCCACCGAGGCCGTGTACCGCCGCGTCAAATCGGGCAGGTTTGAGCGAGTGGAGGCCCTCTTGGAGGCTGCAGCCGAGGCGCATCCGGGCCATGTGGGCACGCACCTCATCGTCGGCCTCGGCGAGACCGAGCGCGAGATGGTCGAGCGCGTGCAATGGGGCCTGGATCGCGGTATCATGGTGGCGTTGTTTGCCTTTACGCCGGTGCCTGGCACCGCCATGGAGGACGTCCCGCAGTCGCCCCTGGACGTGTACCGTCGGGTGCAGGCCGCAAGGTGGCTCATGGCCAACGGCCACGCCTGCGCCGAGGCGATGGGCTACGACGAGGACGGGCGTATCGCCCACCTGGGCCTCGCGGACGACGAGCTAGCCCGTCTGCTGGCGGACGGCGAGGCCTTTCGAACGGCCGGGTGCCCAGAATGCAACCGGCCCTATTACAACGAGCGGCCTGGGGGTCCCATGTACAACTATCCACGTCCGTTGACGCCGGACGAGGCGCGGAGCGAGCTGTCGGCGCTGCTGCGGTCGCTGGCGAGGTGAGGGAGCGCTATGCCACATAGGACCGATCTCTATGAGCGACATCTGGCGCTGGGCGCGCGGATGACGACGTTTGCCGGCTGGGAGTTGCCTCTGCAATACACCGCCGGTGCCCTGCGGGAACACGCCGCCGTGCGCGAGGCGGCCGGCCTGTTCGATATCGACCACATGGGCCGGCTTGTCATTAGCGGCCCCGATGCATTGCCCTTCCTGCAGCGCATGGTCACCAGCGACATCGCTGCCATGGAGCCCGGCGACGCGCGCTATGGGCTGCTCTGCTACGAGGACGGCGGCGTCGTGGACGACGTGTTCGTCTATGCGTTGGAGGGGCGCTATCTAGTCGTCGTCAACGCCGCCAACGTGGCCAAGGACACGCGCTGGCTCGATGCGCACGCGGGCGGGCTGGACGTCGAGATTCGCGACATCTCGCCAGAGACCACCATGATCGCTCTGCAAGGGCCCGCCGCCGAGGGCATCCTCGATCTGCTCTGTCCCGTGGATCTAGCGTCCATGACCAGGCACACCTGCCGCGAGACGACGGTGCTGGGCGTGCCGGGCATCGTTGGGCGCACGGGCTATACGGGGGAGGACGGGTTCGAGCTCTACCTGGATGCAGAGGGCGCCGCGTCGGTGTGGGACGGCCTGCTCGAGGCCGGCGAGCCGCATGGTCTGTTGCCCGCCGGGCTGGCGGCGCGAGACTCGTTGCGCTTTGAGGCTTGCCTGCCGCTCTATGGCCACGAGCTGGGCCCCGATCGCGACCCGATAGCGGCCGGGCTGGGCTGGGCCATGGCCTGGGATGTGGACGCGTTCTTGGGGAGGGAAGCTTTGCTCAAGGCGCGCTTGGAAGGCCCCGCCGAGCGGCTGGTGGGGATCGAGATGGTGGAGCGCGGCGTGCCCCGCGAGGGCTACCGCATCGTTCACAATGGCGAGCCCTGCGGCGTGGTCACCAGTGGGATGCTTGCCCCGACGCTGGAGCGCTTCTTGGCGCTGGGCTATGTCCCAGCAGAGCTGGCCAAGGTCGGCACGGCCCTTGGCGTCGAGATCCACGGGCGCGTCCGCGATGCCGTCGTGGTCAAGCGCCCCTTCTTCAAGCGGTAGGGACGTCAGTCCATAGAGCGTGTGTCGATGAGGATCGTCTATTAGGAGGTATGAAATGTCAACGGTGCTGAAAGATCGCTACTATGCGCGCTCGCACGAATGGGTCAAGGCCGAGGGC
>JBNGEB010000314.1:0-2297 GCA_049975585.1 Anaerolineae bacterium | reverse complement strand
CCAAGCGGCACTGCGCCGTGCAGGGCTGCAAGGCTTGGGCCAAGCACGGCGAGGTGCTCTGCGCCTCCCATTGGCGGCAGGCCCGTCGCCACGATCCCGGCGTCCCCGAGCTCCTCAAGGACGTGCGCCAGGAGGCTATCCAGAACGACCTGGCGCTGATCCAGGAGGAGCTGGACCGCCTGCTGCGCGCCCGCGACGAGTTCCGCAACTGGGCCTTTGAGCTGCGCGAGCGCGATCGGCAGGACGACGACGCCGGCGAGCTCAAGCGGCTGCGCATCCATCCCAACCAGTTCCTGGCGGCCTGGGAGCGCGTCACGGCGCGCATCGTGCAGCTCATCCGGGCTCGCCACCAGCTCCTCAAGGAGCAGCCCGCCCAGGAGGATGGCCTGGTCGAGGCCGTCATGGACGACATCCTGCGAGAGGAGGTGCCCCATGCCGAGGCCTAGCCAGGGCGACGGGGTCCGCGATGCGGCGGAGGTCCCCATGGATGACCGGCTGCGGTTCGAGATCGCGCGCACCCTCACCAACGCAGAGCTCTTTTCGCGGCGGGCGCTGCGGCGTCCCCTGCGCGGCTACCAGATCGGGCCGGCCCAGGCCATCGTGGACGCGGTGTTGCAGCGTCGCGGCATGACGTTCGCCGTCATGATGAGCCGTCAGGCGGGCAAGAACGAGACCGCCGCCCAGGTGGAGGCGCTGCTGCTGAACCTCTACCGCCGGCGGGGCGGGTGCATCGTCAAGGCGTCGCCCACCTTTCACCCCCAAGCCATGAACAGCCTCATGCGCTTGCAAGAGGTGCTAGAGGGCAGCGTCCTGCCGGCGGCCACCGTCGAATCGGGCGGCACCGTGCGCCTCGGGCGGGCCATGGCGCGTTTCTTTTCCGCCAACGCCGCCGCCAACGTAGTGGGCGCCACCGCCAGCATCCTGCTGGAGGCCGACGAGGCCCAGGACGTGGACGAGAGCAAGTGGGACAAGGACTTTCGCCCCATGGCATCCAGCACCAACGCCACCACCGTGCTCTGGGGCACCGCCTGGACGCCCGATACTCTCCTGGCGCGGACCATCCGCGAGCTGCGTTGGGCCGAGGGCAAGGATCAGATCCAGCGGGTGTTCATGGTGCCGTGGCAGGTGGTGGCCGAGGTGGTGCCGAGCTATGGCGCCTATGTGCGGGGCGAGATCGCGCGCCTGGGCCGCGACCATCCCCTCATCAAGACCCAGTACCTCTTGGAAGAGATCGCGTCGGGAGGCGGGATGTTCCCTCCGGGCGTGCGGGCCCTGATGCAGGGGCGGCATCCGCGGCAACGTCAGCCCGACGACAGGCGCCTGCGGACGGCGCTGCTGGTGGACGTCGCCGGCGAGGCCGAGGACCGCCTGGAGGGCGAGGCCTTGCGCCAACGCGAGCCTCGCCGCGATAGCACCGCCGTCACCGTGGTGGCCCTGGACCCCTACCCCGCCGGCACCCGCTACCTGGTCCGCGACCGTCGCTGGTGGACGGGCAAGCCTCACTACCAGCTCTATGCGGCCATCGCTCGCCTGGCCGAGATCTGGTCGGCGGCGCACGTGGTGGTGGACGCGACCGGGGTCGGCGCGGGGCTGACGTCCTTTCTCAAGCGGCATCTGGGCGAGCGGGTGGTGCCGGTCCAGTTCACGGCGGCCGTCAAGAGTCGCCTGGGGTGGGGATTCCTGGGGCTGTGCCAGAGCGGGCGCTATCTGGAGTATGCCGACGACGGCGCCGACGACACGGCCCAGTTCTGGCGCGAGGTCAAGGCCGCCGACTATGTGGTGGGGAGCGGTCCCGAGCAGCCCATGCGTTGGGGCGTGGCCGACCCGGCCATCCACGACGACCTGCTGCTCTCGGCGGCGCTGTGCGCGGTGCTGGAGGAGGACGCCGCCGCTCCTCACGATGGCTCGCAGGTGGTCGAGGCGGCCGATCCCTTGGCGCCCCCAAAGGAGGTAGAGACATGACAGGACAGGGCGGCGCGTGCGACGAGACGTTGCTGATGGCATTGTGGGAAGAGGCCCGCCGACGCGCGCGGGTCTGGTGCGGCGGGACCTTGGCGCGGCTGCGTCGCGGCGATGGCGGGTTCTATGAGGAGGACGATCTGTGGCAAGACCTGTTCCTCGAGTTCTGGGATCTGTTGGAAGCGTGGCGCGATTCCGGCGCCGACCACGACGAGCTGTGGGCATCGTGGCGAAAGCGGCTGTGGCGCGACGGCTGGCGGGTGATCCGACGGACGCCGCAACGTCTGTGGCGACGTCCCGAGCGGGCTGTGGAGCCATCGGCTATGGCATTGGAGCGC
>JBNGEB010000313.1:0-2339 GCA_049975585.1 Anaerolineae bacterium | reverse complement strand
TGGCACGCCCTCCCCCTACCCATCCCCCGCCCTCCCTGCTATACTCCCCCCATGATCCAACGCATCGACACCGACCGCGTCCCCGCCGAGACGCGCCGCGCCTACCACGACGCCGGCTGGATCGCCCTGGGCGGCAACCTGCTGCTGGCCGCGGCCAAGGGCGTCGTCGCCTGGCGCACGAGGTCCAGCGCCATCTATGCCGACGCCGCCAACTCGACCTCGGACTTGGCCTACAGCCTGCTGATGCTGGTGGGCCTCTGGTTCGCGCTGCGCCCGCCGGACGCGGGGCATCCCCACGGCCATCGTCGCGCCGAGCCGTTCGTCAGCATGTTCATTGGGCTGGCCATGGCCGCCGCCGGCATCGAGGCCGCCCGCGCTGGCCTCAACGGCCTGATGGCGGGGCGCCGCCCGACCCTCGATGCCTGGCCGTTGCTGGTGCTGGCGGGATCGGCCCTCGTCAAGACGGGCATGTACCTTCGCGTGCGGCAGCTCGGGCGCGCCGTGGGCAGCCCCACCCTGTACGCGTCGGCCAAGGACAACCTCAGCGACGTCGTAGCCTCTAGCTCCGCCGTCGCCGGTGCCTTTGCCAGCCTGCTCTGGGCGCCCGCCGACGCCCTCACAGCCTGGGCCGTCGCGCTGTGGATCTTTCGCGGGGCGTGGGACGTGCTCCACGAGGCCGCCAACCAACTCCTGGGAGGCTCGGCGCCCCAGGAGCTCCAGGATGCTATCGTCGCCGCGGTGCAGTCGGTGCCGGGCGTCATCAGAACGGACCGCGTCATCGTCGAGCAGCAGGGGCCCCAGGTGTACGCCGACATCCACATCCGCATGGACGGGGCCACGCCGCTGGAGGTGGTCCACCGCACCAGCCATCTCGTGCGCGAGCGGGTCCAGGCGCTGCGCCAGGTGGACCACGCCTATATCCACGTGGAGCCGTGGCCGCTGCGAGACGAAGCGCGCCTGCCTGAGGACAACCCATGAGCGAGCCGAGTGAGAGCGTCCCGCCCATCGTCCAGAGCGACGTCGCCGGCGCTGGCGGTGCTGGGGAGCGTGGGGGAGATGGGGGAGGAGTGACGCAGCAGCCCTGTGCAACACCCCCGGTGCCTCTCGGCGCCGGGGGTGTCCCTCGCACCTCGCCCGTCTAGACCCTACTGTGCCGCGTACACCTCGAAATCGTCAAAGGCGATCTCAACGCCGGGGATGTCGAACGAGCCCGCCACCAGCCCCACATCGCCATCGGCAAAGCTGTCGTCCTGCGCCCAAGCCAGCGGCTCGCCGTTGACGGCAAAGACGAACCGACCGTCCCGCATCTCTACGCGGATCACGTTGGTCTCATACCCCTGCAGGATCAGGTCCGACTCGGTCCACGGGACAATGGGGATCCACTCGTCGTCCACGTACTTGCCAAAGCGGAAATAGCCATCGCTGGCGATCTCGAACCGGTAAAAGTTGTCGCTATCCTGATAGCCAAACACCACGCCATAGCAGTTGTCGTCGGGGCCGCCGACCTTGGTCGCCTTGACGCGGATGATGATGCCATCCTCGAACCACTGGTAGGCGTTGCCCCAGCTCATCCAGTTGGGCGAATCCACTCGGATGACATACTGCCCTTCCTCGTAGGCCAGGTACATGCCCGCGTCCACAAACTCGTCCCAACCGGTGCTGGCATCGGAGAAATCCTCGCTGTAGAGGAGCTCGCCCAGCCGTGAGGCCGGAATGGGCGTGGCAGGAGGACCTTCGATGGCGTGGACCCGCAGGTTGTCAAAGGCGATGGCGACGCCGCCCTCCTCAAAAGAGCCAGCCGACAGCCCGACGTCGCCCCCAGCAAAGCCGGGGGCCTCGACGACGTCCAGCAGCTTGCCATTGACCAGGAACGCGATGCGGTCTCCACGGACCTCCACCACCAGGCGGTTCATGGCCTCGCCCGGCCGCACCAGATCGGTTTCGGTCCAAGGGACCATTTCGGACAGCTCACCGCCAGCCATCTTGACGACGTGATAGTAGCCGTCACTGGCCACCTCGAACCAGTAGAAATCCTCCAGGCCCTGGGAGCCGAACACGATGCCAAAGCTGTTGTTATCGGGGCCGTCGATCTTGGTCGCTTCGACGACGATGGCGATATCCTGGTCAAACCACTGATACGCGTTTCCGCCAGCGTACCAAGTCTCCTGGTCCACGCGGACCACGTACTGGCCCCCTTCGTAGGCGACCGAAGCGCCCTCTTCGCTGTAGACGTCCCAGCCGCTGGACGCGTCCTGAAAGTCCTCGCTGTAGAGCAGCGCGCCGCGAGCTGGCGGTCCATCGGGCTCTCCCGTATCGGGCGGCGCCATGGTTGCCACGGG
>JBNGEB010000312.1:0-2348 GCA_049975585.1 Anaerolineae bacterium | reverse complement strand
GGGATACAGCGATGGCACCGTCGGCTATCTCCCCACGGCGGAGGCTTACGAGGAGGGCGGCTACGAGCCGAATGCCTACGTGTGGTACCCCGATGGCGTCCCGCTGGACCCAAGCGTTGAGAGCACGGTCAAGGAGGGTATTGAGCAGATGCTGGACAAGATGGGAGCGCTGCAAGCATGACGCAGCTTCACGTTGGACACGCCCGGGCGCGGATCACGCCGCCCCTGGGCATCACGATGATGGGATATGGGGCGCGAACCGAAGGCGCCGTTGCTATACACGACGATCTCTGGGCCAACGCGGTCGCGCTTTCCGATGGCGAGCAGCGGCTCTTGATGCTGGCGCTCGATATCTGCGAGATGCCGCTCTACACGACGCACCTGCTCAAGGGTGCGATCATGAAAGCTACGGGCCTCGAGCCGGATCAGATCCTGGTCAACACCTCGCATACCCATGCCGGTCCCGACGTTGGCGTGGTCGTGAGCGAGGATCCCCTGGCCCTGCGTGAGCCTGCCTACTTTGTGGGATTCGCGCAAAAGTGCGCTTACGTGTGTCGACGTGCGCTGGCAGACCTGGCCCCTGCCGCGCTGCGTGTGGGACACGCGACTGTGGACGTGGGCGCCAGCCGTCGCGAGCGTACGCCCGAGGGCACCACCGTCATCGGGGTCAATCCCAATGGTCCGCGGATGCCGGTACTGACAGCGTGGACCTTTTCGCGTCTTGAACGGCCGGATGTCATCTGGTGGAGCCTGCCGCTGCATGGTGCCACCGTGACGGCGGATAACTTGCAGATTTCAGCGGAGTGGATGGGCGCGGCTGTGCGGCGGTTTGAGGCCGATCACGGTGGGACGTTGGCCGTCTTCTTGCAGGGGTGCTGTGGTGATCAGAATCCCTACCGCGAGCGGAACAGCTTTGAGCAGATGGACGAGCATGGTGTTGATGTCGCCCTGGCTCTGGAGGACGCCCTGGCTTCTTCCCAAGACGTAGAGAGCTTGCCGTTGGTGCATCGATGGCGGACGGTTTTGCTCCCAAGCGCGCGGGGCGGATTTCAGCGGTTGCCGGTGCACGGTCTCCGCCTGGGCGATGCGGCCCTGGTCAGCCTGGCCGGCGAGCCGTTCGTGGCCTATGCGCTGTACGGGCAGGAGCTCAGGCCGGGGCCAGCAACCATGGTCCTCGGCTACACCGACGGGACGGTGGGGTACTTGCCCACGGCGGATGCCTTTGAGGAAGGTGGGTATGAGCCCAACTCGTGGAAGGGCTTTGCCGACGGCGAGCCTTTGACGCCAGAGGTTGAGACGATCGTGAAGGAGACCATCGCAGCGATGTTCGGCGAGCTCGACGGCACGGAGGTCGAGTCTGCCACCAGCGCAAGCGAGGAGAGCTGATGCCCGATGTGCTCGACATCTACTGGTTCTCAGGCACGGGCAATACGCTGATCGTTGCCAAAGCTATGGCGGAAGAGTTCCGCGCCCATGGCTGGGACGTGCACCTCTGGCCCATGACAGAAGCGGATCCATCAACCATTCGTCCGACTGGGTGGGTGGCTTAGCCTTTCCGGTGGCCGTGCAGATAACCTCGAGAGCACATCCTAGCCTGAGCGCAACGAAAGGCGGGCCTAGGAACCATCCTGGGCCCGCCTCGCACGTACAGACTAGGCTTGCTGGCTAGTCCTCAGCGATCATGATCGTCACGGCCGTTGGGGTTTGCTCATCGTCGAGCATGAGGGTGAGCTCGCGGCTGTCTTTGCTGAAAGAGTGCATGACGGGGATCGGGCTCTCCTCGTGGGTCCAGCCGTTGCCCTCTAGGGCCTCCATGTAAAAGGCAGCCACCTCGTCGGC
The DNA here is from genome assembly GCA_049975585.1 of Anaerolineae bacterium. GTDB lineage: Bacteria > Chloroflexota > Anaerolineae > UBA1429 > UBA1429 > DAIRUQ01. The sequence goes on along the minus strand of JBNGEB010000312.1, from coordinate 509 downwards.
CGTCGCGTCGATCTCAAAGCTGGTGATCCCCATCATGGAGCTGACGTTGCTCGCGCCGGGCATGAGGGGAACGTCCTCGGGAAGCCCTGGCTTGGCCACGCCTTCTGGGGCGACGATGGTGATGGGCTCATTGATCTCTGTGATGTCCCACTGCATATGCCACTCGCCCGACTCGCCGTCGGCGGTATCGACAATCCAGCTCACGATCCCGCGGACCACGATGTCGTGTTCAGTCGAGACCCAGTAGTCGGCTTCTGCAAGATGCTCTATGCCAAGGAGGGCGTCCGTCTCACGGGCGCGGTAGTGCACGCAGCGGTAGCCATTGACGGTGTCAGTGCCGACGCGTTGGCTATCGCCAGACACATACTGGTCTGGCGAGTAGAACCACGGGTCCTCTAGCGTCTCCTCTTCGGCGGTCATGGCTATCCACTTGTCACCGTAGTTGATGTAGGTTGCACCATCTAACGAGATCGTCTCCACCGATGTCTCTTCGGCAACATCGGGGCCCT
>JBNGEB010000311.1:0-2373 GCA_049975585.1 Anaerolineae bacterium | reverse complement strand
GCCGTACATCGGCACCTGGCCTATAAGGGCGCGGACGGTGGCAATGGTGTCGGTGGCCGTGGCTGGGTCACCGGGTCCGTTGGAAATGAGCACGCCATCGGGCGCCAGGGCCAGGATCTGATCGGGAGTGGCGTCGGCGGGCACGCGCGTGACGCGGGCTCCCGCAGCGGCCAGATGTCGCAGGATGTTGTACTTGCAGCCGCAGTCGATGACGACCACATGCGGGCTGTCGGGGCCGGCTTGAGCGGGGGGGATACAGGTCCACCCCTCGCGCGCGGGCTCTTCCCATGGGGTGGCCGAGTCTGGCATCACCTCGGGCAGCGGCCTCAGCTCGCTCATGTCGGGGGCCTGGCGCGCCATGGCAACCAAACGGTCGCGGTCGGAACCGCTCAAGTTGGTTGTAGAGAGGGCCGCTCGCATGACGCCCCATTGGCGGATGGTGAGCGTCAGCTTGCGGGTATCCAGGCCGTCGAGGGCCGCCACCCCATAGTCACGCAAATAGTCAGGCAGCGAACGCTCGGCGCGCCAGTTGCTGGGCACCTCGCAGATCTCTCGCGCAAGGACGGCGCGCACCCATGGTCGGGAGGACTCGACGTCTTCCGAGTTGACGCCCACGTTCCCGATGTGTGGGCAGGTAAAGACCACCATCTGGCCCCAGTAGGAGGGATCGGTGATGATCTCCTGATAGCCGGTCATGGATGTGTTAAAGACGATCTCGCCCACCCATTCGCCCTGTGCGCCCACGGACCTGCCCTCATAGACGCTCCCGTCCTCGAGAGCAAGCATACCCGGGGTGTACTCTGCCATGGTTCTCTCCATCCCATGCTGCTACTACACTTGGCTCCCTAGTATGCGGTATCAGGACCATCTGCGCAAGTCACGGCATCGACTCGGTCTCTGCCTTCCGTGCGCATGATCCCGCCAAAGAAGGGGGATGCCCAGAAAAAGCACGCGTGTCGTGCCTCTTTTGGCGCTAGAGCAGCTTGATGGTCGTTCAGTAGGCGTAGATCTGTCCGTAGGGGCGCTTGGTTCGGGGAATCAGCTTGGTATAGAGGTCGTTCGCGCTTACCCGGAGCTCAAAGAGCTGGTTGAAGCGCGAGACGAGCTCCTCGATGAGGGCGCGGTCGTCCGAGGTGAGCGGCGCCAGACCGACCTCCTTGCCGAGGAAGGCCTCGTTAGGACGGCCACGCAGGTAGATGGCCCCGCCGTGCATGCCGGTGCCCACATAGCGGGCGGGATGGACCGCCTCGTTGGGCAGACAGCGACCGAGCACGAGCAGCACGCCTCCGGCCATATACTCCCCCAGAAAGTGCTGGGCTGTCCCGCCAATGACCACGATGGGACGCACGTTCTCGTAGGCCTTCATGTGGATGCCTACGCGGTAGCCGACGTCGTCGCGCACAAACACCGCGCCGCCCCGCATGGAATGCCCCACGATGTCACCCGCCGACCCGTGGATCGCCAGCAAGCCGCTGTTCATGGTGTTGCCGCAGCCATCTTGGGCGTCGTTGTGCACATAGATCTCGGGGCCATCCATAAAGGCCCCCAGATCGTTGCCAGGCACGCCGTGGATGTCGATGCGGACCTGGCGCTGCAGGTTGGTGCCGATATAGCGCTGGCCGTGTACATTTTCGAGGCGGGCGGCCGTCGCGCCGTCGGCAAAGGCTTGGTCGAGCTGAGCGTTGAGTGCCCGATAGGCGAGGCCGCGCGCATCGATCCGTACGATTGTCTCTCTTGGGGGCTGGGTCTGTGCCGACGAGGTCTGTGCGCTAGGCATGGATCGGCTCCTCGTGCGAGATGCGCTCTGGCACGCGGGGCTGCTCTCCCAAGCGGCCAATGACGGGCTCGCCGCCCTCGGGCATCCAACACTGCTCGATGCCCGGCGCTACTAGGTGGATGGAGGCGAGCTCCGAGGAGACGTAGAGGATGTCGCCCTGGATGCCGGCCACCAGCGGGCGCAGGCGAATGCGGTCGCCGAGCCCCATCATCTCGCCTTGGCGCGCTACGATGATGGTAAAGGGCCCGTTCATCAACAGGGAGCCGTATGTCTGGCGCAGCGCCGTCGGCAGCGCCCGTCGTTTGGGAGGCAACTGGGCCAGCTCGTTCCACAGCGGGCTGGCAAAGACGGCCGCGGCCAGCTCCGCGGGAAGCTCATGGCGTCGCATGAGGAGATCTATGGCATAGGTGAATACCTCGGTGTCGGTGCGCATAGTGCAGGCGTAACCGTGCATCTCCACATAGCGGCGGTTGGTGCCGTAGGAGGAGATCTCGCCGTTGTGGACCACGGACCAGTCCAGTAACCCAAAGGGATGGGCGCCTCCCCACCAGCCGGGCGTATTGGTGGGGAAGCGGTTGTGAGCCGTCCACAGGTAC
>JBNGEB010000310.1:1782-2380 GCA_049975585.1 Anaerolineae bacterium | reverse complement strand
CTCTTGCACTTCTTTGCGAAAGCGCCGCAAAAGCCCTTCAAACGATTCGCCATCACGGCGAAGAACCTGTGTCACCTCGCTTGTGTCCTTTCTTGGAAGCAGGGCGTGCGTGTTGCACGCGGGCGGGGCCTTGTGGCCCATTCACACAACCGCCGGGTCAGAGCATGACTCGGTGTCGTTGCACAGGCATGCCGCGCAGCCGTCCTAGCCGGCCAACCAGGCTGTGCCGGTCCGACCATGCCGCGCTCGCTTGTGCTCGCCTCACCTCCCTCCAAGCGCCACGCGCCATAGCAGGCGCGTGATGGGCGTCGTCTCGCACCACGAGGGCGAGATCTTCGATCCACACTTCCATTCTAGCACACGTGTGTGATACCGACAATTCCGGGACCCCTTGCTATGTCTCGTCATCGGCCAAACGGATATGCAGCTCTTTCAGTTGTTGATCAGAGATGGGCGACGGCGCATCGGTCATAAGATCGGTGGCGCTCTGCGACTTGGGGAAGGCCATGACCGCGCGGATGTTCGGTTCTCCCGCCAGGAGCATCACGAGCCGCGCGATGCCCCAGGCGATGCCGCCATGCGGCGGGGCGCCGTACTC
>JBNGEB010000310.1:0-1772 GCA_049975585.1 Anaerolineae bacterium | reverse complement strand
ACTCAAAGGCGTCCAGCAGGTGACCAAACTGCGCGCGGGCTTCCTCCTCGGTGAGACCGATGGCGCGGAACATGCGGTCCTGGATGTCGCGGCGGTGGATGCGGATGCTGCCTCCCCCGATCTCGTAGCCGTTACAGGCGATGTCATAGGCTTTGGCACGCACCTTGCTGGGGTCGGTCTCCAGCAACGATAGGTCCTCATCTCTCGCGGAGGTGAAGGGGTGATGAGTGGCTGTATAGCGCTCTTCCTCATCATCCCACTCGAGCAACGGAAAGTCGGTGATCCAGACAAAGGCCAGCGTGTCATCATCGCCCAACGAGAGGCGCTTGCCCAACTGTGTCCGCAGGCCTCCCATGACTGTACAGGCCGTCTGCCAGGCGTCGGCCACGATCAGCACAAGATCGCCAGGTTTGGCGTTCATGCAAGCTGCGATGGCATCCAGCTCGGCCTCGCTAAGGAATCGCTTGGCTGAGGAGCGTACGTCTTCCTCGCCGTACGCGATCCAGATCAGGCCCTTGGCGCCGAGAATACGAGCATCGCTTTCGAGATCGTCGATCTCGCGCCGGCTGTAGGCACCGCCGCCGGGGACACAGATGGCCTTGGCGACGCCTCCGGAGGCGACGGTTCTGGAGAGCACCCGGAAGCCCGACTGCTCGGCAATGTCCGTCAGATCGGCCAGCTCCAGGCCGAATCGGATGTCGGGCTTGTCGCTGCCGTAGCGATCCATGGCTTCCTGGTAGGTCAGGCGCGGGAAGGGTGTCTCCAGGATGCGCTTGGTCCCTATGGCGGGCACGAGGGCGGTTAGGAGGTCCTCGCTCACTTGCATCACATCGTTGGCCTCAACGAAGGACATCTCCAGGTCGAGCTGGCTGAACTCGGGCTGGCGATCGGCCCGCTGGTCCTCGTCTCGGAAGCAGCGCGCGATCTGGAAATAGCGCTCGAATCCCGCCACCATGAGCAATTGCTTGAGCTGCTGTGGCGACTGGGGCAGGGCGTAGAACTTGTGGCGATGGAGGCGGCTTGGCACGACATAGTCGCGGGCGCCTTCGGGCGTGCTCTTGATCAGAATCGGCGTCTCGATCTCCAAGAAGCTCTTGTCGGAGAGCCAGTTGCGGATGAAATGGACGACCTGGTGTCGGAGGATGATGTTGCGTTGCATCCGAGGACGGCGTAGGTCAAGGTAGCGGTACCGAAGCCGTAGCGTCTCGTCGACCTCGGATTCATCGTTGATATAGAAGACAGGCGTTTTGGCTTCATTGAGGACCACTAGATTCTTGGCGGCGACCTCGATCTCGCCCGTAGGCAGGGAAGGGTTCTCCAATCCCTCGGGCCTCTTTTTCACCTCGCCGCTCACTTGCACGACGAACTCGTTGCGCAGCGAGGCTGCCGTCTCGTGGGCTTGCTCGCTGGTGGTGGGGTTAAACACCACCTGGGTGATGCCCCAACGGTCGCGAAGGTCGATGAAAATCAGGTTGCCATGATCGCGCCGCCGATGAACCCAGCCAGCGAGCTGGACTTGGGCGCCAGTGTCGGAGGCGCGAAGCGCGCCGCAGTTGTGTGTCTTGAGCATAGGCTGGCTCCTCTCGGCGGGGCGGAGACGCTTGCTGCACTTGGATGCATGATTATAGCGAGCGTGCGGGGCGTGGCAAACCAACTCGCGGCTCAGGTTGCCATGTTGGCTGCTTGTGATAGAATGGTTACCTGTGGTATGGGACTGGTCTGTACAGAGTATCCCTTGGGTCGGCCAAGGCGGCTGAGGAGTGTGGCTCGAT
>JBNGEB010000309.1:0-2403 GCA_049975585.1 Anaerolineae bacterium | reverse complement strand
CCTTTTGCCTGTGGCTCCAGACCTGCGCCCTGGCCAACTGGCGCATCCCGACGGCGGACGAGGTCCGCTGGCAGGTGTACACGGCGCTGGCCTATGGCGCCAAGGGCATCGGCGCCTTTACCTACCAGACGGTGGACGCCGAGGACTTTCGCGGGGCGCTGACCAGCTTTTACGGCAACAGGGGGCCGTTGTGGAAGGGCATGCAGCAGATCAACCTGGAGCTTCAGGCCCTGGCGCCCTACCTGATGGGGCTGCGCTCCACGCGCGTGGGGGCGAGTTGGCGTGGCGATGCGAGTGATGGCGGCCTGGTCGCCAAGGCCAGCGGCGGCGAGCTGCTCTGGGGCGAGTTCACCGATAGCGAGCGGCATCCTTGGGTGTTGGTGGTCAACGCCGACATGCGGCGCTCCGTCTTTGCCAAGATCGCGCTGCGCACCGAGTTGACCACGCTGCACGAGGTGGCGCGGTCCACCGGCGAACTCCGGCCCGTCCGTCGCGACCAGGGCGTCCGTGCCGAGGGTGCCTATGCCGACGGGATGATCGTGCGCTTTTGGCTGGCGCCCGGCGACGGCCGTTTGATGCGCCTGAGCAAGCAGGCCTGACGCGGTCCCAAGACCATCGAGTTGTGACGAAAGGATAAGCATGAGCAACGAGCTGTTCCCCATTTCCTACTGGTCGGGTCCTTCTGCCCAGCGCGAGCGGTACGCCGAGATCGCCGAGGCTGGATTCAACATTGCCCAGGTGCGCGCAACCAACGAGGCCGATGCTCTGCAGGTGCTTGATTGGTGCCAGGAGTTTGGCATCAAGGCCGTCGTGGCGGATCGGCGCATTAGGTCGGGTATGACCGAGGACGCCGACTGGGAGGCCGCTGTGGACGCCGTGGTGGCCGCGTATGGCGGGCATGCGGCGCTGTGGGGCTACTATGTCACCGACGAGCCGCACCTGCGCGAGTTTGACGGGCTGGCCCAGATCGTGCGTGCCTTTCGCGAGCGCGATCCCGAGCACGTGGCGTATATCAACCTCTATCCCAACTATGCCAGCCCCGATCAGCTCGGGACGGTCAGCTATGCCGCGCACGTTCGCGCCTACATGGACACGGTCCGACCGGTGCTGCTGTCGTACGACAACTATTCGCTGCTCGAGACCGGCGACCGGTCGCACTATTTCACCAACTTGGAGATCATCCGCCGCGAGGCTTTGCGCGCTGGCACGCCGTTCATGAACATCATCCTGGCGACGCCGCATTTCAACTATCGCGATCCGTCCGCGGCCGACATGCGCTGGCAGGTGTACACGAGCCTGGCCTATGGCGCCAAGGCGCTGGCCTATTTCACCTACAAGACGCCCGATCTTGAGAACTATCGCAACGGCCCGCTGAGCATCTATGAGAAGCGCACGGCCAAGTGGGACATTGTGCGCGACCTCAACCTGGAGATCCAGGCGCTGGCGCCGCACCTGCTGGGCCTCAGGTCCACGGGCGTCTGGCACTGGCCCGATGTCCCTGTGGATACCCAGGCCGAGACGCGCTGCCTCTGCGGCGCGGGCGTGGTGGCTCGCATCGAGGGAGGCAGCTACCTGGTGGGCGAGTTCGAGGATGCCGACGGCTATCCCTGGGTGATGGTGGTCAACCGCGACCGCGAGCGCTCCAGCTTTGCCAGGGTGACGCTGCGCACGACCTACCGCACGGTGGAAGAGGTGGCGCGCTCGACGGGCGAGCTACGCCCGGTGGCCCGCGACCTGGGCGTGCCCGCTACGGGCGCCTATGCCGACGGGATGATCACCGCGTTCTGGTTGGCGCCCGGCGATGGTCGCTTGATGAAGCTGAGCGGCTGAGGCACTGCTCCTCATCCGCCGCATGTACCGACGGGTCGCGGCGCTCTGCGTGGGCTCCTCGAATGATCTTGGTTGCGGGCCCCTGCGTCCTCTGCTATAATCGCGCTGGTTTGGGAGCATCCACGGGAGCATCGGCGCGGCATGAGCCACCTCATCCTGCGAGGCATCATCGACAGCCACGTGCACCTGCGTCAGCCGGGCGGCGAGCAGAAGGAGGACATCCTCTCTGGCACCATCGCCGCCCTCGCCGGCGGAGTCATCGGCGTGTTGGAAATGCCCAATACGCGTCCACCTACCATCGACAGGCGCACCTTCCGCCAGAAGGAAGCCCTTTTCTCGCGGTTGGTCGTAAGCGATTACGGCCTTTTTCTTGGGCTACGCGCGGGCATTACCGAAGAGACCCTAGCCCTGGCCGGGGACGCGGTCGGTCTCAAACTGTACCTGGATGAGACCTATGGCGATCTCTTGCTCCAGACGGATACGCTTCGTGAGATCTTTGAGAGATGGCCCGGTCCGGGGCCCATTGCCGTCCATGCCGAGAGCCTCACCATCGGCCGGTGCCTGGAGCTGGCC
>JBNGEB010000308.1:0-2419 GCA_049975585.1 Anaerolineae bacterium | reverse complement strand
CGTCGAGCTCCTCATCGTCGTCTTCATCGGAGCCCGGCCGTGGCGACGACGGCCCCGCAGGCTGCGCCGACCTGCCCGTCTATCCCAAGGCTGATGTCTTTGCCCAGGCCAATCTGGAGGCCGCGCAGCTCATGGACCAGCTCGAGGAGATGGGCGGCTATGGCGTGATCCGCGTCTATCGCACCAAGGATGACGGCGCCGATGTCCACGCCTGGTACAAGGAGGCCATGGCCGACGACGGCTGGGACCTCACCATGGAGCTCGCCATGGGCGATCAGGGGCTGTTCATCTGGGAAAAGGGCACGCTGTCCGCGCAGGTTGTCACTGGCCCCGAGGACGGCGAGACCGCCATCATTGTGGGGTGCGGCGACACCGAGGCCATTGCCGCGTTCGAGAGCCAGCCCTCGGCGACGCGGACCCCCGTCCCGACGCCCACCATGGACGTGGCCTCGGGCGATCGCTATGGCCAAGGCGAGGCGTTCAGCTATGCCGATGCCACGCTGGAGATCATCGGCTTCCAGGAGCTGGGGCGTATCGCCAAGTTCGGCAGCGACGACGCGTTCTACCAGGCCGATCAGGGCAAGTACGTGGTGGTGGCGTTCAGCTTCCAGGGCGAGACCGACGACGGCACGCTGGACTATGCGCTGTTCCGCCTCACCGACGATCAGGGGCGGGTCTATGCCATGGACACCGACACCTACAGCCAAGAGTGCAGCGCTTTGGCCAACACCCATGGCTATGATTATCTCATGCATTGGAACGACGGCGAGCCGAGCGAGGCGCTGCTAGTCTTTGACGTGCCTGCCGACGCCACTGGCCTCTCGCTGGCCCTGCTGCCCGAGGAGGACGCGCGCGTCGCGGACGTGGTCGTCGAGCTGACATCGCCCATGGAGATCGTGCCCGACGCTGGCGACGCTGGCGACGATGGCGACGACGACGAGTCGGCGCAGGGCGGCGGGGCGGGCGGCGACATTTGCGGCGCGATCCCGTCCTATGGCGAGGCGACGCTCGCCTCCGTGGACGAGATCACCTCGGGAGCGCTCATCCAGCAGCTCGAGGACATGGGCCGCATCAACGAGGTGTACGTGTACCGCACGCAGGACGATCCGTCGCTCATCAAGGACCACTATGCTCAGGCGATGCAGGATGCAGGCTGGTCGCTGACCTTTGAGATGACGGTGCAGGGCGATGTCCTGATGATCTGGGCCAAGGACGGCAACATGGCCCAGTTGGTGATCGGCAACGATGACGGCAAGACGACGTTCATCCTGGGCTGTGGACCCAACGGCTAGGGCTCAAGGGGGGGCGCCGGCGGCTCCGATGCCCAGCGGGTTGTTGGCGCCCGTGACGAGGGCCACCTTGCCATCGAGGCCTGGGTCGATCATCGAAAGGGCTCCTCCTTGCAGCCATTGTACGCGGTTCCGGCATCGGCGGATACTGGCCGCGAGATAGGATTGACGGATAGGGGGTAGTGCACGGATTCGCCCCTACCGGCCTGTGCACCCCTCGCCCACGCGGATCGTGGGCGAGGGGCTAGATGTGAGGGTTGCGCGTCCTAGATGCCACTCGCGATTGGTGTTACGATCCCATCCGTACGTTGCGATCAGAAGGGGCTAGCCATGAACGATGTGCCCGCCATCGAGTTGCGTGATCTCCACAAGGCATACGGGTCGATGTGGGCGCTGCGGGGCGTCGATCTCCAGGTCGCCCGTGGCGAGGTGTTCGGCTTTCTGGGGCCCAACGGCGCCGGCAAGACGACCACCATCCGCTGCATGCTCGATCTCATTCGTCCGCAAGCCGGCACCATCCGCATCCTGGGGCTGGATCCTCAGGCCGAGCCCAAGGCCGTCCGGCAGCGCGTCGGCTACCTCCCCGGCGAGCTGAACATGGAGCCCAGCCTGACCGTGGAAGCGACCCTGCGTTATCTGGCGGCGCTGCGAGGCAACCGCCTGGAGTGGCGCTATGTCCGCGAGCTGGCCCGCAGGCTGCAGCTCGATCTCGACATTCCTGTGAAGAACCTCTCCAAGGGCAACAAGCAGAAGGTGGGCGTTGTCCAGGCGCTGATGGCCCGCCCGGAGCTGCTGCTGCTCGACGAGCCCACCGCTGGCCTCGATCCCCTCATGCAGCAGGAGATGTACGCCCTCATCCACGAGGCCCAGGCCGATGGGGCTACCACCTTCTTCTCGTCGCACGTCATCAGCGAGGTGGAGGGGCTGGCCAGCCGCGTGGCCATCATCCGCCGCGGCAAGATCGTCGAGACCATCGAGCCGAAGCAGCTCCTGGACATGACCTCGCGACGGGTGCGGGTCCGCTTTAGCGAGCCCGTTGGTCCCGCCCGATTGACAAAAGTGCCAGGCGTGACCCTGCGCTCTCAGGACGACGGCCGGACCATCACCCTCCAGGTAGAGGGCTCCATGGG
>JBNGEB010000307.1:0-2439 GCA_049975585.1 Anaerolineae bacterium | reverse complement strand
TGCTAGCTCTGCCGCGGCAGGCCGGCCGACGCGAGCCTGTGCGAGAATGGCGGCCTCGGCAAAAATCACTTGAGGTGCATCGTCAAGCACGATGCGGCCTTCATGGAGCACGACCACACGGTCCGCCATCTCTGCCACGAGCTCTGCATTTGCCGAGGCGACCAGCACGGTGACATCTTGCTCTGCCCGTATGCGCAGCACCGTCTGTGCGATCTGCCGACGGCCAGCGGGATCCAGGCCCGCAAACGGCTCGTCGAGGATGAGCAGTCGGGGCAGCGTGGCTAGATTGGCGGCGAGAGCCACTCGCTGCATTTGGCCTCCGGAGAGCTGGCTGGGAGGCCGATGGCGCATCGGTTCCATGCCCACCACGTCGAGCGCCCAGGCAACCCGCTCGGCCACCTCAGCTCGGGGCAGTCCCAGGTTCTCGGGGCCGAAGGCGACCTCCTCCTCGACCGTGGGCATGAAGAGCTGGCTCTCGGCATCTTGATAGACGAGGGCGACCTCGCGTGCCAGCCTGGACGTGGGCGTGCGCCTCGGATCGTGGCCGAGCACCGTGATGTCCCCCGCGAGGCGCCCCCCCGTGGACTGCGGGACGATGCCGTTGAGGCACATGCACAAGGTGGACTTGCCAGAGCCCGTGCGGCCCATCAAGGCGACCAGCTCGCCCCTGTCGATGCAGAGATCGACTCCGCGCAGCACGGGAGCGCTTTCCAGCCCGGGCGCTAGAGGCGGGTACGCATACCTAATGTTGGCGAGTTCGACGATAGCCAGCGTGAGCTCCTGTGTGCTGCGATGCTAGGTCTAGAATGCGTCAGGGACGTCCGTTTCTTCGGGCGTGGCCCCAGGTCGCCATCGGGTGATGGGCGGATACGCGCGGCGCACGGCGAGGTACAGGGGAATGCCTACGAGCCCGCCAAAGGCCGTTTGCCCCAAGTTTGGTAGAATCTCGGCCAAGGCTGGACCAATGCCACGCAGGATGATCTCGCCGATGAGATAGACCCCTATCATGGCGATGGCTCCGGCAGCCCAGCCAAGGATCAGCGCGGTCAACGAGCCTTTGCGACTGATCAGCCCCGCCAAGAGGCCCTGGAGGCCGTGGGCAAACGGCGTGATTAGTGCGAATTGCTCGTACCCGCCGAGCAAGTCAGCTAGGCCGGCGCCTATGCCCCCTGCCACAAAGCCTAGCCCTGGCCCAAAGGCATAGGCGGCGAAATAGGTAGCTACATCGGAAAAGTTGACATAGCCCTGCGTGGCTGGGATCGGCAGACGCACGGACATGGTGAACACGGTTGTGAGCGCGATGAGTACCGCAGCGAGAGCAATAGTACGAGTGTCGAGTCTACGCATGTCGGGTTCCCTCCTCTATGTTCGGGTCATCAGATTGGGCGGGCGTGGCCTCCTCGGCCTTGGCCTGTTCCCAGAGCGCATCCATCTCGATCGGGCTCATCTGTTCCAAGGCACGTCCAGAAGCTGCGGCAGTTTGCTCGATGCGCTTGAAGCGCGATGCAAAGCGCTGGTTGGCGCGACGCAGAGCGGTCTCTGGGTCAATGTCGAGCCATCGAGCTGCATTGACTAGGCTAAACAGCAGGTCTCCAAACTCGCGTGCACGCGCCTCCGGATCGTGGGTGTCGCGCAACTCGTGGACCTCTTCTGCGACCTTATCCAGGACGGGCTCGGGCGACTCCCAGTCGAATCCAACATGGGCGGCGCGTTGCTGTAGCGCAAAGGCCTGACCAAGAGCGGGAAGCCCAGCGGGCAGACCGTCCAGCAGCGACTTGGCTGGGTCGTCATGTTCGGCACGTTTGATCTGCTCCCAGTTACGCAGGACCTCTTGGGTGTCAGACGCTTGAGCGTCCCCAAACACGTGCGGGTGGCGGCGCTCCATCTTGGCGATGATGGCCTCGAGCACGTCAATGGTCTTGAAGCTTCCCTCCTCCGTGGCGATCTGAGCATGGAGCATGATTTGCAGGAGCAGATCCCCCAGCTCTTTGCAGAGATCGGACGAGTTATCGGCATCGATGGCCTCAAGCACCTCGTAGGTCTCCTCTACGAGATTGTTCTGAAGCGACTGGTGCGTTTGCTCTCGGTTCCAAGGGCATCCGTTGGGCGCCCTGAGACGGGCCACCACGTCTTGGAAGGCTGTCACCGATGTGCGCTGTTCCGTTGGCGGCACAAAGACGGAGGTGAGATGATCCAGGTCGGTCTGCCAATCGAGCTCGTACAGGCGGATACGTCGTATCGACTCGCGTGGCGTTCCCGCTGCTTGAATCAACACGACGGGGTGATCGTCATGGTATTGGTTCATGAGGGTGAGCTTGACGTCGGAGGCCACTGTGCGGTTGTACACTTGGGCAATGAGGCTTGGGACGTCGGGGTTGAGCCAAGGGTGGTGCTGCTGGCCGATGGCTGTGCCGTCGGCGATCTGGAGACCGTCCATGG
>JBNGEB010000306.1:0-2500 GCA_049975585.1 Anaerolineae bacterium | reverse complement strand
GGACTAGAGATCCAAGTGAACGTGGTGGATACCGACACGCTCAAGGCGGCTTGCGAGCATCCAGATGCCCACAGGGACCTGGTGGTGCGCATTGGCGGATACAGTGACTATTTCGTGGGGCTCTCGCCGCAGATGCAAGAGGAGATCATCTTGCGCACGGAGCACCAGGGGCTTTGAGATGACACCGGGTGATGACCACACCGGGTTCATCGCAGAGCTGAACGCTCTCGGCGAGCATAAAGCGGCTGGCTTCCCCGGACGTCCTAACGCCGACCCCTTGACGCGGCAGACGTGGATGCCTCCGTCATGGCAACGTCCGATGGGCATCGGGCCACTGAGTGCCTTCCGAATAGTGGCGTAACGTTTTCGATGACCTGCGACGCGCTGTTTTGGAGCGGAGCGATCGTGATCTGTAGCTATGCCGGAGGCCAAGTGGTTGCAGAGGCCTAGCGCCCATGCTAGAATGGCGTTGGCCGCGGAGAGGACGACGTTGAGGAGGGGCTGCCCGCCTGGGATTATGCGCAAAGAGCAGAGCGATGTCGTGACACTGGCACACACTCGCCGGCGTTCTGGGCTACAGTAGGCGGCCTCACGTAGGTCTCGGTGGTGTCTGATAGTCTGATTCGTGTAGCGATACCGGCCGAGAAGCGCCACCGGGCGCTCGTGGGAGCGGTGGTACATCATTTCTGCGAGCCTCTGACGGGCTTTGGTGAGGACGACCGGTATAACTTGGAACTGGCCGTCGATGAGGCTGTGGCCAACGTCATCGAACATGCGTACACCGCTGAGATGCCGGCCGAAACTCGGCGGGTGGAGGTTACGCTCAAGGCTGACGGCACCGGGGTGACAGTCAAAGTGCGCGACTGGGGCAAGAGCTTTAACCCCGGGGCGGTGCCTACGCCCGATCTGGATCAGGCGCAAGAGCACGGGTACGGGCTTTTCCTCATGCGAAGTCTGGTGGACGGTCTGGAGTTTCGGGCCGACGCCGCAGAGGGCAACACGGTCACGTTGGTCAAGGGCTACCACCGAGCCTAGAGCGAGCGGAACGTAGCTATAGCTAGCGTTCGTTTTTTCGTGGCCCTGTTCGTGAACGATCACGTGAACGATCTTGGTGTGGATAGGGCAAGTGCGATGGTTCGACGGGTCACCACCATTCGGGATGTGGCGGAACGCGCGGGCGTCTCTCGGCAGACGGTCTCGCGCGCCATCAATGACAAGGGCGAAATAAGCCCCGAAACGCGCGCCCGCGTCCTAGAGATCGCGCGCGAGATGGGCTACTGGCCCAACCGGCTGGCGCGTGGCTTGCGCACTCAGCGGACACAGACCATCGGCCTGGTAGTCCCTGACATTGCGAACCCGTTCTTTGCCGAGGTGGCCCGTGGAGCATCCGAGGTCGCTTACGGCGAGGGCTATAGCGTCGTGCTCTCGAACACCAACGAGCAGCCCGATCGCGAGCAGCAGGCTCTGCGGACCCTCGCCTCGCACCAGGTTGATGGGTTGCTGCTCGTAAGCTCGCGTCTTGATGAAGACCAACTTGAGGAAGCAGCGAAGCGGTGGCGCCCTATGGTTCTCGTGAACCGACGCATCTCCGCCATACCCGGCGTTGCCAGCGTCATGGTGGATGATGTAGCTGCGGCCGTCGAGGCGGTGCGCTATTTGGCGTCCACGGGGCGCTCGCCGATCACCTTTCTCAGCGGGCTGCCGGGGTCGCGTAGCGGAGCTGCGCGGCGGGAGGGGTTTACGAAGGCCTCTGCGGAGGAAGGCCTAGCGGACGCCACGTCGGTTTACTGTGCGCCCACCTTTGAGGGAGGCCTACAGGCGGCCATGGGAGTGCTTCGAGGTCAGCCAAAGCCAGGGGCGCTGCTCGCTTACAACGATCTCGTGGCTCTGGGTGCGCTGGAGGCTTGCCGCAGGAGTGGCGTGGCTGTCCCCGAGGACTGTGCCGTCGTTGGGTGGGACGACGTAATCTTTGCCGCGTATGTCTGGCCGTCGTTGACCACCGTGCGTCAGCCCAAGTCCGAGCTGGGCGCCAGGGCGATGCTGACCTTGCTCAGCTTGATTAACGATCCCGACACGGCGCCGGCGACGGTACAGATGCGAGCTGAGCTGGTGGTACGCGGATCGGCGTGATGGTCCAGGCGTCCGTGAGCGTGGGCGCATACATCTAGGAGGAATGCATCGTGGGGAAGCTTGATACCTGGTTTGATGTCTCTGGGAAGGTCGTCGCCATCACCGGGGGCGGCGGCGTGCTGTGTGGCGTCATGAGTCGGGGCCTCGCCAAGGCCGGAGCGCGCGTCGCCGTGCTCGACATCTCGGAGAAAGCCGCGCAGGCCGTGACCGACGAGATCACTGCCGCAGGTGACGATGCCCTGGCCGTGCATTGTGACTGCTTGGATCGGGCCTCCATCGAGGCCGCTCGCGAGCGGGTACTATCCGCTTACGGCCCGCTGGATGCGCTGATCAACGGTGCCGGCGGGAACAGTCCCAAGGCTACTACCTC
>JBNGEB010000305.1:0-2503 GCA_049975585.1 Anaerolineae bacterium | reverse complement strand
GGCGCCGTCCAGCACCAGGTGGCGCCCCTGGACCGTATCCAAGTTCACGTCCCAGACGCTGCGGCCCGTCACCGCCAGCACCGAGCCGCTGCCATCGTCGCGCCAGCCGCCCTGCCGCACGCAGGTGCTGAACAGGCCCGCCATGCTGAACAGCGGGAATGCCTGCCGATCGCGCACGCGCTGGGTCGGCCGCTTGTCGCCGCGACCCGCCGAGGCCGTACGCAGGATGACGATCGGATCCACCTGCCGGTCCGCGTGGGCCATGGCCTGCGCCCAGGCGTCGATGGTCTCCACGTCCCCCGCGAGATAGTTCTGGTGGATGACCCAACCAGGCACGCAAGGGCAGTACGCCACGGCCTTGCAGCCCGCCGCCAGGCCCAGCGCCACCTTTTTCAGCACCCATTCGCGAGGCACGCCGTCAAAGTAGGTGGTCTCGGTCCAGGTCTCGGTCGCCTTTGGGTACCAGCTCACATGGTAGCCGGCCGAGAGATACTCGATGACCTGGCTCTGGGGCAGGATATACTCGCGCGCGGTAAAATGTCCCTCGCCCGCTCGCAGCAGCGGCGGATCCTGCATGGCCTCGACCAGCTGATCCACGTCCAGCCCGTCGCGCTCCTCGCCGAACCAGCGGATCATCAAGCCCATCTGGACGTTGGGGTTCACCTCGCGGGCGGTATCACACATGCTCTGCCACATGCGAGCGAACCGCTCGGTCTTTTGCGTCATCCACACGTCGTGGAGGGCTTGGTCCGCCAGAACGTCCTCGCGGGTGACCGGGCGGCCCACCTCGTCCGAGAGCTCGGCCATCACTTTGTCGGAATAGTCGGCAGCGGTGCTGGTATGCGGATGCCCCGCGCCCTGATCGCCATCGTGGCGGTACTCGTCGTCGAACCAGATCTCGTCGAACACGGCCGCCAGCTCGCGCACGACGCGCTGGTTCTGGCGCTCCCACGCCTCATCGAGCGCGGCCGTGGCATACACTGGGTTGCCAAACTCGTTGACGGCATAGCTCCAGTCGGTGGGGAGCAGGCCCACGTCATCGCCAGGCTCCGCGATGAGGTCACCCTCCCAATGCAAGGGAGGCTCAGGCGGCGTGCCGTCCTCGGTATAGTAGCGGCCCATGGCGGGGTGCCCGACGGCAAAGACCTCCGCCCAGCAACTGATACCATCCTCGGCCAAGCGATCGCGGTACTCGCGAAAGCGGGCGGGCTCGGCCAGCAGCTTGCCCGTCACCGAGGCCAGAATGCCGATATGCGTGATGTTCTCCGCCTTGCAGGCGGCCACGATCTCGTCATAGCGTTCGTCCAGCGCGCTAACCCGCGTCGAATAGGCTGTACACCGAACCATCGCATACCCCTCCTCTGCTAGTCAGGTGGCTTCCAGCTCGATCATAGCGCGAGGATGCAGGGCGTCAAGCAGGTGGAGCATCTAGCTCGCCGAGGAGCGCTGCCGACTCAGCCGCGCCAGGCTGCGCTGCGTCTTGACGACATAGCGCCAGTAGGCCCGTGATCGGCTGGAGATGCGGCTGGCCGCGGTTCGGAGCTTGGCGGGGGTCTCGTGCTCGAGGATCAGGTCGCGAGCGGCGGCGTCGTTGGCCTCATCGGCACGCGCCATGGCGTCCATCTTGCGGTAGCGCTTCAGGACGGGCGACAGCGCGGCGATCACCTTGGCGCCATAGTCCAACGACTTTGTGACGTCCACCAGGTCCACGGTGCCCTTGAGGGGCTCGGGCGCCAGCTCCTTCACCAGCTCCTTGGCCGCGTTGAGATAGCCCATCGCCCTGACGCACCGCAGGCTGGCCGAGAGCGATCCACCTGCGCTCTGCATATACTTGAGGGCGCGCAGGTGGTCCTGATAGTCGCCCAGTTCCTCATTGAGGCGATCGCAAGTGTTGCGGATAATCCTGCTGTAGATGGCAATGACGTTGGCAATGTCGCGGTCGCGCTGGGTCTCGGGAGCGCGGCGCAGCAGGCGCGTGGCGGCGCTGTTGCTCACATGCCCGGAGAAGCGACCTGCGAGGAGGCGATAGGCGGCGGCGCGTCGTTCGGCCGTGGGGATGGCCTTCGAGGCGCGGCGCGATCGGGGCTTGGGTAAGGTTCGACGCGCTCGTGACCTATGCGTAGGCCGGCGTACACGTTGCCGCACGCGAACGCGCCTGGCACCCATGGATCCCTCCCGACGCGAGAGCCTCGTTCGGCCTCAGCATACCCTCCTGTCACAACCGAGTCAACGCCGCGTAAAGAGACGGCCTCAGCCGGGAGCCACCTTTGGAAAGAGCCAGAACATAAACGCGCACATCATCAGAATCAGCACCAACCCTATCCCCAAGACCCACACCGCTATCGTGCGGCGATCCCAACCCTCTGGCATGGTTCTCCTCAGCCCCTGCACGCCACGCTCCCATTATACCCGCGACGCAAACGGCTCACAAGCTGCGCTTGCCCTTGCTCCGTCTCGTTCTTGCGGCTATCATCGCCCCAACGTCGCCGATCGCCCTAGGAGG
>JBNGEB010000304.1:0-2507 GCA_049975585.1 Anaerolineae bacterium | reverse complement strand
AGCGGGCAGCACCAAGTATGCCCTTGGCGACCTGCGTCTGGTGGCCGAGCGCGCCAGCGCCCGCGAGACAGCCGCGCGAGTAGCGGCAGGATCGCTGGCCAAGCTGTTGCTAGCCGAGGTGGACGTACAGGTGCACGGTTATGTCGTGGCGATTGGGAACGTGGTTGCTGACCTGGATGGCATGTCCTACGAGGAGCGGGTGGCTGGGGCTGCTGAAAGCGATGTTGCCTGCCCGGATGCAGACGCGGCGGTGCGGATGCGAGCCGCTATCGATACGGCCAAAGCCGCCGGCGACTCGCTGGGTGGCGTCGTCGAGGTTGTCGCTTGGGGGCTGCCTGTGGGCTTGGGGAGCCACGTCCATTGGGATCGCCGCCTGGATGGCCGGTTGGCGCAGGCCGTGATGAGCATCCAGGCGATCAAGGGGGTGGAGATCGGGTTGGGCTTTGCCAATGCGAGCTTGCCGGGAACCGAGGTTCACGACGCGCTGTACTGGGACGAGGATCGCGTGGTAAGGCGCACCAACCGGGCGGGCGGCCTGGAGGGTGGCATCACCAATGGCAGCCCCGTCGTGATTCGGGCGGCCATGAAGCCTATCCCGACGACGGTCAAGCCGCAGGCTACGGTGGACCTAGCGACGGGCGAACCTGCCACGACCCAGTACCAGCGATCGGACGTCTGCGCGGCGCCTGCCGCCGCCGTAGTTGCAGAGGCCATGGTGGCCTTTGTGCTGACGGATGCGCTTCTGGAGCGCTATGGGTCCGATGTCGTGGCCGATCTGGTAGCGAGGGTGCGTCTTGATGTCTCACAGTAGGAACGTCGTTATCACCGGATTCATGGGTACGGGCAAATCCACTGTCGGCAGGCGTGTGGCGAGGTGGCTGGGGCGCTCGTTCGTGGATATGGACTCGGTGATCGAAGAGCGAGCGGGCAAGCCGATCCCGGCCATCTTTGCATCGGAAGGAGAAGCGCGATTCCGCGAGATGGAAGCGGATCTCTGCCGCGAGCTGGGGCAACGTAGCGGCCTCGTCATTGCGACGGGTGGGGGCGCGCTCGTCGATCCTGCGAACCGTGTGGCTCTGGCCGACGGCGCGCTGGCGGTCTGCCTGGGATGCCGCGAGGATGTGCTAGTCGAGCGTCTGGGTGGCAGCGAGTCCCGTCCTATGCTCGCGGGGGATGACACGCGGCGACGGATTCGCGATCTCTTGCGCAAGCGCGGTCCGGCCTATCAGCGGATCCCTTTCCACATCGAGACGGCGACCAAGACGCCAGACGAGGTGGCTAAGGCGATCGTTGCACTGGTCGAGAGCGAGGCGAGTGCCCAGTGGGTACATGGCGAGGGATTCAGCTACCCGGTGTTGGTGGGGACAGGCCTCCGTCACCATCTGGGGGCCCTCGTGGCGGCTCGTGGATTCGGTCCGCGGATGGCAGTGGTCAGCAACGAGACCATCGCCCCCTTGTATCTGCCCGAGCTGATGCGCTCATTGCAGGCCAGCGGCTTTGCGCCTTTCGAGGCATGTCTCCCCGATGGTGAGACGCACAAGACTTTGGAGGCCGCTGCGCATCTGTATGATGCCTTTGTGGAACAGGGCCTGGATCGCTCGGGCGCCGTCGTGGCGGTAGGTGGCGGCGTGCTGACCGACACGGCCGGTTTCGCGGCCGCGACCTACATGAGAGGTGTGCCCATCGTGATGATCCCAACATCGCTACTGGGGATGGTGGATGCCAGTGTCGGGGGCAAGGTCGCGGTGGATCGTCCTCAGGGGAAGAATCTGGTCGGGGCGTTTCACCAACCGGCGTTTGTGGTAGTGGACATGGAGACTCTGGCGACGCTGCCGGAACTCCAACGCCGTGCCGGTCTGGCTGAGACGATCAAAGCGGGCATCATTGGCGATCCGGAGCTATTCGCGGCGTTTGAGGCCGATGCAGAGCTGGATCTGGGTTGGGCGGTAGAGCGTGCCATCGCGGTCAAGATCGCCGTCGTCGAGCAGGATCCGGAGGAGCATGGTGTGCGCGCCACGCTCAACTTGGGACATACTTTCGGGCATGCCTTTGAGCGGCTCGCCGACTACCAGCTTGCTCACGGTCTCGCGATCAGCATGGGCATGGTGGCCGCTGCTCATCTGGGCGAGATCGTCGGACTATGCAGCGCCGACACGCGCTCGCGGATTCAGAGAACGTTGGCAAAGCACGACTTGCCGATCGTCTACAAGGAGCAGCGTCCTGAGCGCGTGCTAGAGGCGATGCGAAGCGATAAGAAGCGTCGCGGGGGAAGGCTTCGCCTGATCGTCCCAAGAAGCATCGGCGAGGTAACAGTGGAGGGCAATGTGTCCGACGCGGAGATCCTGGAGGCTTTGGAAAGGACGCGGCAATGACGCGAGAGTATCTGGTGCTCCATGGGCCAAACCTGAACCTGCTGGGCACGCGTGAGCCCGGCATCTATGGTTCGGATACGCTGGACGATATCAACGAGCGGCTGATCGCTTGGGGGCGCGAGCATGATATTGGCG
>JBNGEB010000303.1:0-2526 GCA_049975585.1 Anaerolineae bacterium | reverse complement strand
GCCCTGATCCCAGCACACCGCTGGCCGTTTCATCCGGCGCCAGCGCGCCCTCCACGGGAGCAGTGGCCAGCGTCGGCGACGATGTCGCCTGCGCCGCCACGATCTCTGTTGCCTTGAGCGTCGTCATCGGCGCAACCGCGGCCCGTTCGGAGAAGCGCAGAGCCAGCCAAACCACAACGGCTATGACCGCGGCAGCCACGAGCACCCGGTCACGAGATCCTCGCATAGCTCCTCGCCCAACCTAGGCCGCGTCGGGCGGGTATCCCGCCGCCTCCATCGCCTGGCGAGCCCGCTCTGCAGCTGCTTCGTCGAGCAACGTGAGGCGTACCGTCTTACTGTTCACATCCACGGATACGGCGGTGACTCCCCGAACATTGGCCAAGGCCTTCCGAATGCGCATCGCGCAGTGCCCACACGAAATGGCCGGCACATGCCATCGTTCCTTCGTCGCCATAGAGCTCCCCTTCTCCGGCAGCACCGGATCAGGCCACTAGACTATACCCCCTATGGGTATAGTCTAGCACGCGAGCTGCTCTCCGTCAAAGGCTGCCCCTACTTGGCGTACTCGACGGCGCGCGTCTCGCGGATGACCGTCACCTTGATCTGGCCCGGATACTGCAGGCTCTCCTCGATCTTGGCGGCGATGTCGCGAGACAGACGCATCGACTCGACGTCATCCACCTGATCTGGCTTGACGAGGACACGCACCTCGCGGCCAGCTTGGATCGCATAGACCTCATCGACACCCTTGAATTCGCTGGCAACTTCCTCCAGCGCTCGAATGCGCTTTACATAGCTCTCAAGTGACTCACGCCGTGCGCCAGGTCGTGCACTGGAGATGGCATCCGCCGCTTGCACCAGCACGGCCTCGATGGACCCCTGCTCCATCTCAGCGTGATGGCTCCCGATGGCATTCGCAATCTTTTCCGGTACGCCGTACCGCTTGGCCAGCTCATAGCCGATGAGGGCATGGGGACCGTCAACCTCGTGATCCACCGCCTTTCCGAGGTCATGCAGCAAGCCCGCCATCTTGGCAGCCTGGACATCCGCGCCCAGTTCGGCTGCCATCATCGCGGCCAACTGGGCTGTCTCAATCGAGTGTGCCAGCACATTCTGCCCGTAACTTGTCCGATACTTCAGCCGGCCCAGAAGCTTGATCACCTCTGGGTGCAAGCCATGTACGCCCAGGTCAAGGGCGGCCTCCTCACCCGCCTCGCGAATGGCCACATCCACCTCGTCCTGAGCTTTCTCCACCATCGTCTCGATGCGCGACGGATGGATCCGCCCATCCGCGATCAGTCGGCTCAGCGCGATGCGCGCAATCTCCCGGCGCACCGGATCAAAGCTGGAAAGCACCACGGCCTCTGGCGTATCGTCGATGATCAGATCAACGCCCGTCAATCCCTCGATAGCACGAATGTTACGGCCGCCCCGCCCGATGATGCGACCCTTCATGTCGTCGCTAGGCAGCTCCACAGTAGACACCGTCGTCTCGGCCACCTGATCGGAGGCCACACGTTGAATCGCCGTTGTGATGATCTCTCGTGCGCGCCTCTCCGCCTCTTCGGACGCCTCAGCCTCGATCTGTCTCACGATACGAGCTGCGTCGACACGCGCCTCCCGCTCGATTTCTCCTAGCAGCACCTCCCGAGCCTCGTCTTGCGTCATGGCAGCGATCCGCTCCAACTCGCCCATACGAGACTCCCAGGCCACGTCCAACTCCGACTGTCGTCGTTCAAGCGACTTGCGCTGTTCCTCGAGCTTGTGCTCTCGCGCCTCTATCGCATCCATGCGGTGATCGAGATTGTCCCGCCGCCTCCTCAACTGGTTCTCTTGCTGGACGATCTCCTGGAGACGCTGTTTATTCTCGGATTCGGCCTCGCTAATAAGGTTCAGCGCTTTGTCACGCGCCTCCAGCTCGATCTCCATGGCCTTGGTGCGCGCCTCTGCCAGTCGCCTCTCAGCCTCCTCCTCCAGCTCTGTGACCCTGCGGCCAGCGAGCTTGGTACGGGCATGGTAGCCCAGCATATACGCCACCACGCCGACGAACACCGCAACGATCCAGCCTAGCCATCGCATCCACATAGTTCGGTTCCTTTCTTGCGATCACGGTCCAAGACCGGTCAGGTTGTCGTACTCACCGTCTTCCGACCCGTAACGTGCCCAGAGATCCTCGGTCACGCCGCGTGCGATGCCATAGCCAAAGCCGCGGCGCGCGAGATAGCCCAGAAGCCTCTTTCGAAAGGTCTCCCACTCATAGCGCGACAGTTGCTGCGCCTTGCGATCCGCTGCGCGCATGGCGCTGGCTCGCTCATCAAGGCCCTCGACGGCCCCTTCGATGAACCGAGACGCCACGCCCTTTTCCCGTAGCTCCATCTTGAGCGCAAACTTGCTGCGCGGGCGAAAGGTCTCCCGATTCTCCACCCACTCTTGCGCAAAAGCTTCATCATCGAGTAGGTGTGCCCGTTCCAATCTCTCTATCACGCGCCCGGCTACCTCTTCAGACACGTCCTTGCGATGCAGGTA
>JBNGEB010000302.1:0-2533 GCA_049975585.1 Anaerolineae bacterium | reverse complement strand
CACCCAGCTTTGCTGCGGCGCCGTGCTAGCACCACACTTCTTGACGTAGAACCGATTTTCACACAACCTTGACGCGGGCGGGCCGTTCGGGCCTTGACCCTGACGGTCTCCTGGTCTATGATTGGGGCGCTACGTTGTGCGTGTTTGCGTGAGTTCCGGCCCGGCCAGACGATGGCGTCCCCGTTGTTGCTGGTGCTTTGTTGTTTGAAAGCCCTGCGCCTCGCAGCGACTCTGGGCCGCCGAACGACCCTAACGTAAAAGCTCCCCCCATGTCCCATCATGACGTTCTGCTAGAGAAGATTGCGGATCGTACCGCGCGTGTGGCGGTGATTGGCCTTGGCTACGTTGGCCTGCCTTTGGCCGTCGAGTTTGCGCGCGGCGGGCTCACTGTGGTTGGCATCGATATCGACGCCGGTAAGTGCGACGCCATCAACGGTGGCCGCTCTTACATCGACGATGTACCCTCTTCCGATCTAGCGTCCTTTGTGCGGGCGGGACGTCTGTCGGCGACCACCGACTGGTCGGCGCTGGACGACGCCGACGCAGCCATCATCTGCGTCCCCACGCCTCTCAACAAGACCAAGGACCCCGACATCTCGTTCATCATCGCTGCGGCCGACAAGCTGGCCGAGCACATGCACGACGCCATGCTGGTGGTGCTCGAGTCAACGACCTATCCCGGCACGACCACGGAGATCCTGCTGCCGCGCATCAAGCAGAACGGTTACACGGTAGGCCAAGACTTTTTCCTGGCCTTCTCGCCGGAGCGGGTCGATCCGGGGAACAAGACGTGGAACACGCGCAACACGCCCAAGGTGCTGGGAGGCATGACGCCGCCCTGCACCGAGGTGGCCAGCGCGCTCTATGGCTGCGCCGTGGAGACCATCGTGCCCGTGTCCAGCCCGGCCACGGCCGAGATGGTCAAGATCCTGGAGAACACGTTCAGGGCCGTGAACATCGGCCTGGCCAACGAGATGGCCCAGATCTGCCAGCGCATGGGGCTGGACATCTGGGAGGTCATCGCTGCCGCCAAGACCAAGCCTTTTGGCTTTATGCCGTTCTACCCGGGTCCAGGCCTCGGCGGCCACTGCATCCCCATCGACCCGCTCTACCTCTCCTGGAAGGCGCGCGGGATGGGCGTGGAGACCCGCTTCATCGAGCTGGCGGATTTCGTGAACTCGGCCATGCCCCGCTACTGGGTGGGGCGCATTCAGGACGCCCTTAACGAGCGCGGCAAGCCCTTGCAGGGCAGCCGGGTGCTGGTGCTGGGCGTGGCCTACAAGGCCGACGTCTCCGACCTGCGGGAGACGCCGGCGCTGGAGATCATCGACGAGCTGCGTGCTCGCGGCGCTGAGGTGGCCTACCACGATCCGCACGCGCCGAAGCTCAAGCTGAGGGATGGGGATGTGCTGGAGAGCGTGTCGCTCACCGAGGATGCGCTGAGAGAGGCCGACTGCGTGTTCGTGCACACGGCGCACGCGAGGATAGATTGGGGGATGGTGAGGGACGCAGCGGTGTGTTTGGTGGATAGCAGGGGGATCGTTGAGCAACACGGTGGAAAGGCAGGACACGATGCGTAGAGCGCTCGTTTGCGGCGCCGGCGGATTCATCGGTGGTCACCTAGTCACGAAACTCAAGCGTGAAGGCTACTGGGTCCGCGGCGTAGATATCAAGGAGCATGAGTTCCGCGCCACCGATGCCGACGAGTTTCTCCTGCTTGACTTACGCGAGGCCCACAACGCCTGGGAGGCCCTCAACCTGGGTAGAGAAACCTTTGACGAGGTGTACCAGTTGGCCGCCGACATGGGCGGCATGGGCTTTATCACCACCGCCGAGTGCGAGATCATGCGGAATAACGCCTTGATCAACAACCATATGATCGATGCGGCTGCCAGGGCCGGCGTGCCGCGCTACTTTTTCTCCTCATCCGTCTGCATCTATCGCGATATGGAACTCGAGGAGCCCGAGATGGACGAGTCGGGCGCCTACCCCGCTTTACCTCACAACGAGTACGGCTGGGAAAAGCTCTACGCCGAGCGCATGGCTATGGCCTACGCCCGCCACTATCCCATCCAGGTGCGTATCGCCCGCTTCCAGAACACCTACGGCCCCTATGGCACCTGGACCGGCGGCCGCGAAAAGGCCCCCGCCGCCATGTGCCGCAAGGTGGCCGTCGCCGAGGACGGCGGCGCCATCGAGGTCTGGGGCGACGGCACCGCCATCCGCTCCTACACCTACGTGGACGACCTGGTTGATGGCATCTACCGTCTCACCCAGTCCGATCTGGAAGGCGCCTGCAACATCGGCTGCCCCCAGTACGTCACCGTGGACGAGCTGGTTGAGACCGTCGCGCGAATGGCGGGCAAACGCATCCAGATCAAGCACGTGGAGGGGCCGGTGGGCGTCAAGTCGCGGAACTTCTCCAATGAGCGGATGTATGTGTCCACCCAAATGATAATGTTACCGAGGGCTGATCAATCACTCAGAAGATAATGTTACCGAACGGCCAGGGTCTCGAGCGGCTGATACATGG
>JBNGEB010000301.1:0-2559 GCA_049975585.1 Anaerolineae bacterium | reverse complement strand
GCACAACTCGTGGGCCAGCGTCTCTCGCACGTCGCTGTGTGAGCCCAGCAATAGCAGCGTACCATCGCCCATGGCCATGCCCAGCGTCACGACGCGTGCATCGTACGACTCGCTCCTGGCCGACGTAGCGCGCGACATATCGCGCTCGTTGTTGTACACCCAGATCGTCGCCTCGCCAGGGCGAGGCACGCCCATCTCTCGCGCGAGTCGATCGATGACATCCTCGGCCAACGCCAGGAGATCCTCAGCCCGACTCTCGGCGCGTCCGTGCCAGTGGAGCGTCACCTGCTCGCCCTGGAGTTGCTGCCACTCGATCTCCTGGTCCACATAGGTGAGCTGTTCCTCGGGCAACGACACGGTCTCGCCTGACCTCAGCACCACTTCCCACCAAGCTCGCAATCGCGTGCCTGGAGCGAACTGTCCTGGCTCCAGTTCCTCGGTGTGCGAGAGCTTGAGCGAGCTCCCAGGCGCCATCTCGGGATAGATCTTGCGCACCACCGGCTCGCCCACCATGCCGTAGAAGAGGATCACCTCCTCCATGGGCTCCTCGCTCTCAAGCTCGATAGCGAAAGTGATGCTCTCTGAGAAAGAATAAGCCACATCCCTACTGGCAACGCGAACGGGTTCCGCTGCCGCCACGATCATGGGGCGATGCAGGAGCAAACCCAACGCTAGCAACCATAGAAGGGCAGCCCGACGACAACCCACCATAGCCCTAGCCAGCCTCAAAGCATGGATTCGTCTATGCATGGGGTTCGGGAAGATCTTCCGGGTCCACGTCGATGTACTTGGTGCCCTCCTCGATAAGCATGACCGGGATCCCATCCACGATGGGGTACTTGCGACGACAGGCATCGTTCTGGCAAACCAGCCATTCATCGCGGACTAGGACAACGCGCGTCTTGCAAGCGGGGCAAGCAAGAATGGAAAGCAGATCATCAGAAAGCATGGGTCGCCTCCAGCGAGCAGATTATGGCCTTTCCGAGCTCGCCAAGTATACCACAGGGCGGCTGCCGCCCTCAACCATTTGCCTCCTCCGGATGTGCATGTTATACTTTGTTGCCGGGTGGAGGCCCATCATCAAGCACGCCCTCATGTGGCCGATGTCGTGCCCACTCCGCGTTGCGGAGTGGGTTCATCTGCGAGTCAGGGGGCGGGTGTCCAAAACGAGTCTATGGAGGGAACTGTGCCAATCGCGACCATGAGAGAGCTGTTGGAGGCCGGTGTCCACTTTGGGCATCGCAGCCGACGGTGGAATCCCAAGATGCGCCCCTACATCTTTACGGAGCGCAACCATATCCACATCATTGACCTTTCGCAGACCATGGAGGCGCTCGAGCGAGCGTACGCCTTTATCCGCGATACAGTCGCGGAAGGCGGAACCATCGTTTTCGTCGGCACCAAGCGTCAGGCCCAAGACACGATCCAGAACCAAGCCATTCGCTGCGGCATGCCCTACGTCAACGAGCGCTGGCTCGGCGGTACGCTCACGAACTTTCGCACCATCCGCTCTCGCATCGACTATATGCTAGAACTAGAGGGCCAAGAGGAGCGCGGCGAGTGGGCCGTGCTACCCAAGAAGGAAGCAACCGGAAAAGCCAGGGAGCTGGCCAAGCTTCACCGCAAGATCGGCGGCCTGCGCAACCTGAACCAGATGCCCGACGCCATCTATGTGGTGGATATCGAGACCGAGGATATTGCCGTAGCTGAGGCTAACCGTGTGGAGATCCCCATTATCGCCATCGTGGACACCAACTGCAACCCAGATCCCATTGACTATGTGATTCCTGGCAACGATGATGCGATCCGCTCGATCCTCCTGATCACTACCAAGATCGCTGACGCCGTCGTAGAAGGTCAGCAAATGCGCGGCGTCATGATGGAGGAAGAGCCAGAGAGCATCCTCGAGCCAGCCGGCGTCTATGAGGAAGTCTATGGCCCCAGGGAACAACCCGAAGAAAGCGCCGCAACCTTCCTGGCGAACGATGTGATCTCGGCTATGGACGATGATGAAGACGAAGACATCCTCATCATCGATGAAGACGAGGAATAGTCGGCCTTCTCACGCTTATCATCATAACAGATTGGGAGACAATCAACGCATGGCAGTCACCATCGAGATGATCAAGGAGCTCCGCGAACTCACGGGGGCAGGCGTCCTGGACTGCAAGAGGGCCCTCGAGGAGAGCGAAGGCGATTTCGAGGCGGCATCAGAGATCCTGAAACAGAAGGGGCTTGCTGCCGCCGCCAAAAAGGCGGATCGTGAGGTCGGCGATGGCTTGGTGGAAGCCTACATCCACGCAGGGGCCAAGCTCGGCGTGCTCGTAGAGGTCAACTGTGAGACCGACTTTGTGGCGCGTACCGACGAGTTTCAAGCATTCTGTCACGACGTCGCCATGCAGATCGCCGCTGCCGACCCCAAGTGGATCTCGCGGGATGATGTGCCAGAGGACGTGCTTGACGAGCAGAAGGATGCCATTCGCGCCGAGATGGCGGGCGAGAACAAGCCCGAGCACGTGATGGACCGCATCATCGAGGGCAAGCTGCGCAAGTTCTACC
>JBNGEB010000300.1:0-2568 GCA_049975585.1 Anaerolineae bacterium | reverse complement strand
GCATACGCCCATCGCGCCACACCAGGCGGATAGGCTCCATACCCGCGATGCGAACCTCCCACTCTATCATCGAATCCACCCCCTCATGATGCCGTACGTCACCGCAAAGTGCTCCTCGTCTGCGCGAAGAATCTCACCCGCCGCCACGCGTGATACATCGCTTCCAACCCCGTGCTCAGCACCTCATCGCCATCGTCCCTGCGGGACCTAGAGTATATCCGCCCAACATACGGATTATACCACCTGCCGTCGTCGCGCACCATTTCGCCCGCCCAGTTCTTGGTTATCTTGACGCCCTTCATGCGGCGCGTAAAGAAGGCGCGGATGGCCCTCTTGAGCCCTGGGGTAGAGTCATGGAGGGCGTGCCCGAACTCGTGCGCATAGGTGCGCCCAGGCATGCCTTCATCCACGCCCATCTCGCGCCTGGCGTGCGCCCAATAAGCATGATCCGACGGCACCATCTTGGCACATTGGACGACCCCGTTGAGCGTGTCGTGGTTGACGTATTTTCGCATCCACCGCAGCATGCGCCCCGTTTCTTTTCGCACCTGCCACGGCTGCGGCACATTGAATTTGAGTACCCACTTATCGGCTGACGTCAGGTGCTCGGCAACCGGCTCTTTGCTATAGTCGTAATCCATCAGTCTGGCAACAACTTCGTTATCGGTGAGGCCCCGTTTGCGCATATCGGCAATCTGCGCGCGCACATAGGCAATCGATAGTTCTAGCCGCTCTTCTGGCGTCTTGCATTGAGCTAGCTGGGCCTCGAAACCAGACTGATCCGTAGGCGCCGGCCTCACTTTGCCGCGCGGTTTTGCCACCGGCTTGGGCGGCAACTTGAGCGCTACGCCGCGAATCTTGCCCGCCTCGCGCAACGCGCGCAGCGACGGCGCCACGACGCTATCGCCCCAGACCTTGGAGTGCCGGATAGCAACCAGGTCTTCTTGTCGCCCGCCTGCTTGAGCTGCGCGACGATGGAGGAAGCATCGTCCTCCTCCTCGACCTGCTCGTCGATGAACCATTGCAGCATGCTCTGCGTGGCATAGTCTTTCTCTGCCACGGCCAGCTCGTACAAGCTATGGATGAGCTGCGTCACGTGCTGCTCATGCGCATAGGCCTTCTCAAAGATGTCCAGCGGCGAGTCAAAGTCACGAGGAGGCTGGTCAATGCCAAACAGCTCGGCCCTCCCACCCCGCTCATTCACATACGCATAGAGCTTCAGAGCGTGCTCTAGCTCTTCGCCGGCCTGCTTTTCCATCCAGTGGGCCATGCCGGGCCAGTCAGCCGATTCGAGATACGCGGCCATGGCCAGGTAGAGATAGCCAGAGTAGAGCTCGTTCTTGATTTGCTCGTTGATAGCAGCCTGTACCTTGATATTCATCGCAGGATCCTCATATGTAGCCGTCGCACTCTGTGTCACGGGCGCGCGGTTCATCTCCTCACGGCACTTGGCGCAGATGCCGATCACCTCACAGCGCACAGCCCCCACCTCAAAGCCAGCGTTCTCGGCAGCGCGGCGCAGCGTCTGTACGGGGATCTCGGCCTCATCGCAATCATAGATGGCGCCACACCGCTCGCACAGCAGATGCAGGTGCGGCCTCGTGCTTCGGCCATCGTAGCGGCGCTCCTCGTTGTGCGTCCCGAGATCGAGGACCAACCCGAGCTCGACGAACAGGGCCACCGTCTTGTACACGGTCGCCAGGCTCATGCTCGGGAACCGAGACTGGAGCTCCTCGTAGATGCCCTCCGCGCTGGGATGCGCCACGCTGCGGGCCAGCACCTCGGCAATGGCCGTACGCTGGGGCGTGATGCGATGCCCCGCCGCTCGAAGCACCTCGATCATGTGTTGCACGCGTTCGGTTTGCTCAGTCATTCTCTTCTCTCTCGATACCCTAGCTCTGTGGATAATGATAGCATGGAGCGATGGTCAAATCAAAGCATCTTGGGAGGATTGTCAGCGCATTGCGCATCTGATGGGGATCGCTAACCGGACCTGCCTCGCCCCCGCTGCATGTACTGGACGATGGCAGCCGCATTCACGCCGCTTTCCCAAGGCCTCGCACGGCAGTTGGCTGTGCGAACCTGATCAGCCTCGCCATAGTACTCGTTCCAGGCACCGGCGTCATCCGCCATGCGCACCACCCGCCGAAAGGCTGTCGCCGCTGCCGGATGTCCCAGCTTGGTGAGCGTGAGCAGCAGCAATCCAGGATCGTATCCCACGCATCCCACCGTCGCACCGCTTCCCCCTCCCCGATGGTGCCAACCTCAGTGTGGCACTTGGATCCGCCTGACCTTGGTCTCGTGGCGCATGGTGCTCACAAACGCCTCGCTATCCGCGTCCCAGAACTCGATCACCAACACAGCATCGTGCAGGCGGCCGCCCGCACGCCCCACCACGACGCCTTCTACCGTCTGCGAGCCTCGCCTGAAGGCCACCGTCTCGCCGATGGTGACAGCCTCTGCCCGAATCCGCTCCTGCGTCGCTCGCGAAAAGGCATCCGCCACAGGTCGGCAGAGGTCATCCTCGGCGGCCGCGATGCCTAGCCCCGCCGCGATGCTGGTAAAGGG
>JBNGEB010000299.1:0-2569 GCA_049975585.1 Anaerolineae bacterium | reverse complement strand
GCTTACCAAGCATTGGGTGCGCATGAGGATTCCCTTGACCACCTCATGGCAGCCCGTCCCGTGGCTCGATCCCATCTTTACCTTTACCCATGCGCGCAATACCGGGGCCGCTTTCGGGCTCTTTGGCGGGATGAACGCCGTGTTCATCATCTTGGCCCTGGTTGTGGTGACCGCTATCTTGGTGATCTATCGGCACCTTGCTGAGCAGTCGTGGCTCTTGCGAGCGGCGCTGGCGCTGCAACTCGGAGGTGCTGTGGGCAACCTCATCGACCGCGTGACGGTGGGATACGTCACCGATTTCTTCAACCTGCGTTGGTGGCCTATCTTTAACGTTGCCGATGCTTCTATCGTTGTTGGTACCGTTATGCTTGCCATCTATGCCCTGTTCTTCGATCAGGGGGAGATCGCGCAAGAATCCGCGTCGGCTGATCCGGGCGACGCCTCGCAGGTGTCGCCTGACCTGGGTGAGCCGTCGGATGCCGCACCCCCGTCGGGCTAGCCTGATATGTCGATGCAAGGCATAACCCTGGTTGCCGGCGAATCGGGCAAGCGGCTGGATCGCTTTGTGGCGGACGAAATCGCCGAGCTGTCTCGATCTCGGGTAAAGCGGCTGATAGACGCCGGGCAGGTGACGGTGAACGGTGCGTCCGCCAAGCCTTCTCTCGTTCTCGCAAAGGGCGACATGGTTTCGGTGGCTGTGCCGGATCCCGAGACGCCCCCGATTGCCCCAGAGCCCGCCCCCCTTGACATCGTCTATGAGGATGCGCATCTGCTGGTGGTCAACAAGCCGGCTGGTATGGTGGTGCATCCCGGAGCCGGTCGGCGCCACGGTTCGTTGCTAGCGGCGGTGCTGGCCTACCGGCCCGATATTGTGCAAGCGGATGCGGACCCCGAGCGTCCGGGCATCGTGCATCGCTTGGATCGCAACACCAGCGGTTTGCTCCTAGTGGCTGCTACCGCGGAGGCCCAGCGAGCTCTGGGGGCTCAGTTCAAGAAACGCACCGTGTCCAAGACTTATCTCGCGTTGGTGCATGGGCGCTTGCAGCCCATGGTTGGTGCCATCGAGGCGCCCATCGCGCGCGATCCCAAGCACCGGACGCGCATGGCCGTCTCGAAAAAGGGGCGTTACGCGCGGACCGAGTATCGCGTGCTGGGCCACTATGCCGGCGTGAGCTATCTGGAGATCAAGCTCCTCACGGGGCGCACGCATCAGATTCGTGTCCACCTGGCTGCCATCGGCTACCCGGTGGTGGGGGATCGCGTCTATGGGCCCAAGGGTGCAAAGCCAAGGGCTCCCCGTCAGTTCCTCCATAGCCACCGGCTGGGCTTTGCGCATCCCACGACGGGAGAGGCCATGAGCTTCACGAGTCCCCTGCCGGAAGACCTCCAGCGCGTGCTGGATCGGGTCACGGGCGAGGCCACAGGCTAGGACACTAGCGTCAGGAGCCCATCTCGCTCGACGAATGGCAGCAGCAATGGGCGTTCTTCGGGCGCTCTGTTCGGTCGGTGCAGTGCTAGCACCAGGTCGCCGCTCAGCGTGCGGCACACTGACCCATGGCCCCCATCCTTGTCGTACAAAGGCGTGGGCATCTGTTCCCACGGGCCTTCTACCGCCCCGCTGGCCGATCTGGCCAATCCTACGGCATACTGCCCTGCCCTGAAGCTGGACCATGTCATCAGCAAGCCGCCATCCGATGCACGGTAGAGGCTGGGGCCGTCGGTGACGTAGCAGCCTGCCTTGGGATGGGCGTCAACCCAGGATGCCTGCGATGCGGTAAAGAGGAGCGTTGGGTCACCGATGGGCCTGGTGAGGTCGTCACTGAGCTGCACGGCACAGATCTCGCCATCGCCTACCTGGACCCACTCGTGGCAGAAGACCATCCACGGGTTGTCGTCGTCATCGACGAAGAGTGTGCCATCGAGACACTCCCAATCCCTTGGGGTCGGCGGCTCGTCCGTCAACGGCTCGTATGGACCTAGCACATCATCGGCGACCAGAATATGCGTGCCTCGACAGCGGTCCGGCGCCTTGAAGCTGCAGAGGATGTAGAATCTGCCCTGGTAGCGATGCAGCTCTGGTGCCCAAAAGTCGCGTGTCCCCCAAAAGCCCGCTGGCGGCTCAAAGACGGTCTTGGGACCCTCCCAGCTCTGTAGATCGCGCGAGACAAAGACATCGAGTCCGCTGCCCAGTCCGCTGACAGCGCCGGCCTCTGTCCGGTAGCTGGGCGTGCCGATCAGATAGTGGCGCCCATGTTCGGGCACGGCCAGGACAAAGGGGTCACGGAAATGGATCTCGTCGAGCTGGGGCATGGCTACCTCCTGACGGGAACAGTGGCGAACGCTGTCTCTACCAATACCACGAGAAGGGGGGCGCGGCAAGCTCCTCGATCCCATTGCTCTTTTGACGCTTGTTGACAAGCCCCGTACTATTCCAGAAAGGTACGACACTACCTGGAGGATCCCCTATGATCGATCTACGCAGCGACACCGTAACCTTACCCACCGAGGCGATGCGCAAGGCCATGTACGAGGCGGAGGTCGGCGACGACGTCTATGGCGAGGATCCTAC
>JBNGEB010000298.1:0-2592 GCA_049975585.1 Anaerolineae bacterium | reverse complement strand
GGGAATAGCGTGAAGGTTCAGCTCGATTTGGATACCAGCCCTTCGGTCAACATCGGCCTGCTAACCGACCAGATCGTTGATATGGTTCATGATATCGTCGAGGGCCAGCTCGGCCTGAAGATAGCGGGCAAGGTGCGGGTCAATGTTCACCACGAGCCGTATCCCAAGGGCACGATGCCACCGACGCAACCTCTGGGCACCGAGGCCGAGCTCCGGCCGACCATGGTGGAGGCCGGAGAGCCCAAGCGGGAGGCGCCCAAGGTAACCCGCAAACCCAAGGAAGAGCAGCCCGTCGTCGCTCGCGAGCCCAAGCCTGAGCCCGTTCCCGAGCCGCCCGAGTACACCGAGTCGCGGGCGGAAGAGGAGCTATCCTTGGAGCCCGATGAGGAGGAACTGGATCTCCTAGGGGAGCTCGAGGAGGAGTCTGAGGAGAAGGATCGCTTGACCTAGCGGGCCTCGGGCATCTCGACCACCAGGGTGAGTGCGTGATCCACAAGGCTCACGGATCGTACGAGAGCCGCGCCGCTTAGCTCGACCAGCAGCTCGTTGAGGGTGGATTCTGCCGAGCGTCGGAGCCAGCCCGGGACGGATCGTCTCTGCAGCGACAACGTCGTCAAGTCAACAGCCAGATTACCGTCGCTGATATAGGGTGCAAGCTCTGCTACGATGAGTAGCCGTTGACCAAGGCAGGGGAGGTTCATCTGTGCGCAGATGGTCTCCTCGCGCAGCGTGATGCGGGGTTCGATAGCATCGTCCGAAACGAGACGATGCCGCAGATATGCCGTCGCCTCGTCCTCTGTGAGGGTGAGCGAAACCAAGCCGCCGGCGTCGGCCAATGCAGAGATTCGCTGCTCAAGCGCCTCTGCGGCGGCCGGTGCCGGTTCGCTTTCCAGCGGCGGGCACGCTGTGGGGGCAGACCTCGGGGTGCAGCTTGCGAGAGACAGTGCGACGACGAGCAGCATGGTTAGGTTGCGTTTCCGCCAGTAGGAGAAGATTTTGGATCTAGCGTGTTTCGTGGAGGCTTTGCTCTTTGTGGCGGACGGTCCGGCCGAGCTGCAGGACCTAGCATCCGCCTTGAGTGTGTCGGTGAAAGAAATCGAACAGGCTATCGGTGAACTCCAGGCCGCCGAGTCCGAGCGTGGCTTGCGGGTGCAGATGGCTGGCAGCAGTGTGCAGATGGTTACCATGCCCGAGGCGGCGGACGCGGTGGAAACGTTTCTCGGCATCGGCATGGGAGGCAAGCTCTCGTCTGCCGCGCTAGAGACCCTAGCCATCATCGCCTACCGCCAACCGATCACGCGCGCTCGCATCAATGCCATACGCGGCGTTGACTCTGATGGCGTCATACGCACGCTTGTGGCCAAGGGACTGGTCGAGAAGGTGGGTACGCTTGACCAAGTAGGGCGGCCACTGCTATATGGGACTACCTTTGAGTTCCTAGAGTACTTTGGCATCAGATCCCTCGATGCCTTGCCGACGCTTCCCGAGCTCGAGGACTATGCCGGCATGGCGGAGGATGATCCCGAATCCTAAGCCGGCTAGGCTTGCTCCTTTTCCGAGCCCTCCTCGTTCGCGTCCGCCTCTTTCGGTAGCTTGAGAGATACGCAGGTGGATACGCCGTGCTCGCTCATCGAGATGCCATAGATGCGCTCAGCGGCCTCGATGGTGCGCCGGTTGTGGGTGATGACGACGAACTGCGTCTGAGCGGCGTGTTGACGAAGTAGCTCGCGGAATCTGCCTACGTTGCTTTCGTCGAGCGCGGCATCGACCTCGTCCAGAAAGCAGAACGGCACTGGGTTGGCGCGAAGCAGCGCAAAGAGCAACGACACGGCTGTGAGGGCGCGCTCGCCGCCGGATAGCAAAGAGAGCCCCTGCTGTCGCTTGCCCGGTGGTCTGGCTGTGATCTCGATACCGGTCTCGGCGATGTTATCCGGATCTGTCAGCAACAGCTCGGCCTCACCCCCGCCAAATAGCGTCGTGAAGTAGATGCCAAAGGCCTCGTTCACGCGCTCAAAGGTCGCGCCGAAATCGTGCTCGATGATGGCGTCCAGCTCCTGGATGATCTCGTGCAGCGCCGCGATGGCACCCCTGAGATCGGCTGCCTGGCTCTGGAGAAAGGTCTGCCTCTCGAGAAGCTGCTCATACTCTCGCGGCGCGTTGGGATTCACGTTCCCCAGTCGGCGGATACGGGCGCGCAGGCGGCGGATGTCCTCGCCGAGACCAGTGGGCAGTGCACGCACCTCGGGCAACTCGATGACGTCATCTCCCAGATCGAGGCGCAGTTGCTGGCCCGACGTCTCTGGGAGGTCAATGGGGCCGAGATCCTCCTCGATGTTCTGGCGCAGGTTGGCAAGGGACTCGCGAGCGCGCTCCTCCTCGATCTGGGCTCGGTGGTGAGCCAGTTCAGCCTCACTGAGGCGCTCGCGAGACTGTGCCGCGAGCTCTTCGATCTGGTTGCGCTTCTCGTCCGCCGTCTGGAGGGCCTCACGGGCAGGCTGAAGCTCCTGACGCGCGGCTGAGATCTCTGCCTCTGTGGCCTCTAGGCGCTCGGCGATGCTGCTGTTCTGTCGATCCAGCTCGTCGATCTGGCGC
>JBNGEB010000297.1:0-2614 GCA_049975585.1 Anaerolineae bacterium | reverse complement strand
GTCCCGGACGGAGCTGGGGCTGCGCTGCTGCAACTAGGGCAGATGTGGTCTGTCCGTAGCCCTGGCCAGCGCCATTGGGTAGCCGAAGCTGCTCGCGGCCAAGAAGGAGTACCTTGCTACGTCGGCTCTCTATCCGGAACCTGGCGGTGATCGAGGCGCTCGATCTGGAACTAGCGCCTGGGTTTACCGTGTTGACAGGCGAGACCGGCGCGGGCAAGTCCATCATCGTGGATGCGGTGGGCCTGGTCCTGGGGGGGCGTGCCTCGAGCGAGGTGATTCGCACGGGTTGCGAAGAGACGCTGGTCGAGGCCGTCTTTGATGCGGCGGATCTTCCGGACGAGGTGCTAGCGGAGCTGCGGGGGGACGGCCTGGTCGAGGAGGGTAGCTGCAGGATCACGCTGACGCGTGAGGTGTCGCGGGAGCGCCGCAACGCCAGCCGCCTGGGAGGACATACGATTCGCGCGCAGCAGATGCAGGTATTGGGTCAGTACCTGGTGGACATCCACGGGCAGGGCGATCAGCTCTCGCTCCTGCAGGTGCGCAACCATGTGGACCTTTTGGATCGCTTCGGGGACCTTGGCGATCTGCGCACAGAGTTTGCCGCTCGCGCTCGCGAGCTGGAGGCGCTCCGCCGGGAGCTGGAGGCGATTCGGGAGGATTCGCGGGCTCTGGCCCAGCGCGAGGACCTGCTGCGCTACCAGGTCAACGAGATCGAGGCGGCGCGGCTGCGTCTCGGCGAGGAACAGGAACTCCTTCAGGAGCGTCACGTGCTTGCCAACGCAGAGCAGCTCATGGAGCAATCTGCGGAGGCGTATCAGCTCCTCGCTACCGGCCGAGGCCGTGGGAGCGCGCTGGACCAGCTTGGGCTCGCCGTCAAGACGTTGCAGGCCCTGGCGCGGATAGATGGCTCGCTGGACCAAGTGTCCTCCATGCTAGAGACGGCGTATTATCAAGTGGAGGATGTGGCTCACCGGCTGCGGGACTATCGCGAGCGCGTGGAGTTCGATCCCAGCCGGCTGGTGGCTGTCGAGGATCGGTTGATGCTGCTAGCGACGCTCAAGCGCAAGTACGGTGAAAGCATCGAGCAGATCCTATCCTATGGGGAACGCGCAGCGCGAGAACTGCACGGTTTGGAGCATCGAGAGGAGCACGCGGAGGAGCTTGCCAAACGGGAAACTACCTTGCTCCAGGAACTGAGCGAGCTGGGAACACGGTTGAGTGACGCACGGCGCGAGGCCGCCAAGGAGCTGGCGGCTGCCGTGCTGGCAGAGCTGGCCGACCTCGAGATGGGGCGAGCTCGCTTTGCCGCCGAGATCACTTGGTCGGAGGATGTTGATGGCATCCCCGTGGGCGATGCGCGCTACGCTTGGACCCGACGAGGGCTGGATCGCGTGGAGTTCCTCATCTCGGCCAACCCCGGAGAGGGGCTCCGACCCCTGGCTCACACGGCTTCAGGGGGCGAGACCTCGCGGTTGATGCTGGCCCTAAAGAACGTTCTCTCGGCGGCGGATCCTACCGCGACCCTCATCTTTGACGAGGTTGACGCGGGGATTGGGGGGCGTGCGGGGGCCGTGGTGGGGGCCAAGCTGGCCAGCCTAGCTGACCGACATCAGGTGCTCTGCGTGACGCATCTGCCGCAGATCGCGGCGTGCGCCCAGCATCACATCCGTGTGGACAAGGCGCTAGAGGAGGGGCGAACGGTCTCTACCGCGCGGACCCTCTCCCCAGAGGAGCGCGTGGATGAGTTGGCGGTCATGCTTTCGGGCGCCGTGACGGAGGCTTCTCGGCAAAGCGCTCGGGAGCTGCTGGAACGCTCGGGCATAAAAGAGGAGCTTGCTCGTGAGAATCGATCGGGATCGGCTGCTTGATGTTTTCCTGGATCTGGTGCGCATCGCCAGTCCCTCGCGCCAGGAGCAAGAGGTAGCGTCGTATATTCGCGCGTATCTCGAGGATCTGGGCATCGCTGTCGAGAGTGACCAGGCTGGCAATCTGTACGCCTATATGGAAGGCGACGGCACGCCCTTGGCGTTCACCGCTCACATGGACACGGTGGTGCCTTGCGAGGGCGTTACGCCCCTGGTGGAAAATGGCGTCGTGCGCAGCGATGGGACGACCATCTTGGGCGCAGACGACAAGTCGGGCGTCGCGGCCATCCTCGAGGCGGTGACCGCGTTATCCGAGGGGAGCGTGGTCCATCGTCCCCTGGACCTGCTGTTCACGGTTCAGGAAGAGATCGGCCTGTTCGGGGCCAAGGCTGTCGAGGTGGATCGCCTCCGCGCGCGCATGGCCATCGGCCTGGATGCCGAGGGCCAGCAGGGGACTTTGGTGGTCAGCGCTCCTGGGCAGAACTCGTTGGAGGCTGTGGTGCACGGCAAAGCGGCCCATGCCGGCGTTGAGCCCGAGAAAGGCGTCAGCGCCATCCGTGTGGCGGCCGAAGCCATCGCATCAATGCCGCTGGGGCGCATCGATGAGGAGACCACAGCCAATATCGGCGTGATCTCGGGTGGCAGGGCGACGAACATCGTGCCCGACCGCGTTGAAATCAAGGGCGAAGCACGCAGCCACGACGAGGCCAAGCTGGCCTCTCAGACGGAGGCCATGGTTGCGGCTCTGG
>JBNGEB010000296.1:0-2643 GCA_049975585.1 Anaerolineae bacterium | reverse complement strand
CCTCATGGGCTACCAAGGCGTACCAGCCACCGAAGTGGTGGCGGCCGCCGACATCTCGGAGGAAGCGCGAGATCGCTTCAAGGAGCAAGTGCCCGGCGCCACCATGTACGCCGACTATCATCAGATGCTGGCGGATGCGTCGCTTGACATCGTCAGCGTCTGCACCTGGCCCGCGCTCCACGGCGAGATGGTCGTTGCGGCTGCCGAAGCTGGAGTCAAGGGCATCGTCTGCGAAAAGCCCTTTGACCTGACCTTGCCCGCCGCCGATGCCGCCTTGGATGCCTGCCGCAAGAGTGGCACCAAGCTGATCGTAGGGCACCAGCGGCGCTTCAACTGGCGCTATGAGCAGGCCAAGGCAGCCCTCAAGGACGGCGCTATCGGCGACCTGCTGGCGGTTACGGTGCAGTGCCGTGGCGACCTCTTTACCGACGCGACCCACAGCCTGGACATGATGCGCTTTATGGTAGATGATTGCCCCGTTGAGTGGGTCCTGGGCGGAGTGACGCGCTACAGCGACAAGCACCGCTTTGGCCACGACGTCGAGGACGCCGCGGTGGCCCACGTCCAGTTCGCCAACGGCGTGCGAGGCCGCATCGAGGTGGGCGACGTCTCGCCGAACACCGCGTACCAGCGCGTGCTGCTCCAGGGCAGCGACGGCTACATCGAGGTGGGTGGCGACAACGACGGCGACTGGCGGCTGCTACGCGGCTCGGGCGGAGGTTGGGAGCACCACACGATCCAGGACGAACCGCGCGCCAACGACTTTGTTCGCGAGATCCAGGAGCTCATCCGATGGATCGAGGGCGAGACTGACGACCACCTGCTCAAGGGCGAGAGCGGCCGCGCCACGCTGGAGATCATCATCGCCGTGTTCGAGTCGTCACGCCGCCGCGCCCGCGTGGAGCTACCGCTGGACGGCGTCACGGACAACCCACTGGCCGAAATGATCGCGGCGGGGGCATTCAAGTGATCGCGTAACCGCAAAGGAGCAACCACAATGAAAGTCGGACTTGACGGCATCACCCTGAACCGCACCACACGCGACCCCCTGGAACTGCTCCAGAAGGTCGTGGCCTACGGCCTGGAGGGGGTCCAAACGTCGGCCTCGTTCTTTGACGGCAAGGACGATGACTATGTCGCCGCGTTCAACGACTACAAGGCCGAGCATGACCTTTATGTCGAGTTGGCAGCCGCCGGCGTCAACCCCCGCGACACCGGCAGGACCGTTGACGAACTGGTCGAGAACTGGAAGCCCGTCTTTGAGCTGGCCGATCGCATCGATGCGGTCATCCTGAACACCTGCTTTGGCCTCTATCAAGAGCGCATGATGGTGAAACCCAGCTTCCAGCAGCAGATCGCGTGGACCACCGAGGCGCTGTCCAAGCTGGCCCCCATAGCAGAGGCCGCCGGCAAGATCGTCACCATGGAGATCCACGTGGACCTCTGGTCCACCGAGCTAGTGAGCATCCTGGAGGACGTGAACTCGCCCGCCGTGCGCGCCAACCTGGATACCGCCAACCCGCTGGGGCTGGTGGAGGATCCCATTGAGGCAGCTCGCAATCTGGCGCCCTATACCGCGACTACCCACTACAAGGACACGTGCATCTACCTGACAGACAAGGGCTACAACTGGTGCGGTGGGGCTGCGCTAGGCACCGGGCTGGTGGACCTCCCCACCATCACCAAGATGCTCTATGAGCAGAACCCAGAGATCCACCTGAACATCGAGGACGGCTGGGGCGTGATCCCCATCCCGTTCTGCGATGAGGCTTTCCTCAACTCGTTCCCCGACCTGACGCCCGTCAAGCTGGTCAGGTTCTATGACTATTTGCGGCGCGGTGAGCGGATGGTAGCCACCGGGCTCCAGCCGAGCATGGAGGATTTCGAGCGCTTTGACGGCAAGACCGCTATGGAAGCGCGGCTCTTTCACAGCGCCGAGTATGCCCGCAACCT
Organism: Anaerolineae bacterium; assembly: GCA_049975585.1. GTDB lineage: Bacteria > Chloroflexota > Anaerolineae > UBA1429 > UBA1429 > DAIRUQ01. The sequence continues at coordinate 690 of JBNGEB010000296.1, read as the reverse complement.
GCGCGACGAGATCGAGGGGCGCTAGACTCGACGCACGCGTGCCATACCCTGGTCAGTACCTGGTGGGGGACGCTGACCAGGGCGGTCCTTCCTCGTCACAAAGCGAGCCATCAACTGGCGTGCGATCGAGAGAGCACGGCTAGCCCGGCCTCACTCGTATCCTAGCGCGTCCGCCACGCGATCGGCGATGGCAGCCATCCCCAAGTCGCTGGGGTGCCAACCCACCGCGGGTTCGTCAAAGACGCCCTGCTCCCAGGCACGGTGGCCGGGTTGGTTGGCCAAGTCGTGGATCGGCACAAAGAGGGCGCCCGCATCCTCGGCGGCCTGTTCCAGCAGTTGATCGCGGACATCGTCACCACCCCACACGCCCACCACGACCTTGGCCGAACGAGCATCGGCGGCCTGCAGCAAGCGCGCAACCGGTTTGCGCAGCGTCTCGTCGGTAGCATCACCGGCGTTCAGATTGTCGCCAATCTGGATCACCACCACAGACGCCTGAGCTGACTGGATGCGAGCTTCGAGATCGCCGACCTTTTGGGGCAGGTTCGGCGCTGTGCAGTGAACCAAGGTCAGCTCAGTATTCCCAGGCATCTGGGCGAGTAACAAGTGCACCCAATCGCGATTTTGGCTGGTCGCGGCCATGCCCCAATCATGAATCCAGCCGATCTCCTCTCGCGGCCCGTGTTGGGT
>JBNGEB010000295.1:0-2678 GCA_049975585.1 Anaerolineae bacterium | reverse complement strand
CCGCGTCCCCGTTCTCTACCGCCTGAAAGGCGTCTTTGAAGGTGGCGCAAGGGAGAGACGTGATCTCGGGACCATAGATGGCGCGGACTGCGATCTCGCTGTAGGCGCCATGCTCACCCTGGAACGCGACGGTCTTGGCCGTTCCTTCAGGCATGCGAGGTCTCCTGGAGCTTCTCGCGGGTATAGTTGATCAGCCCACCGGCCTCGATGATAGCTAGCATAAAGGGTGGGTAGGGCGTGGCGCGGTACGTCTGGTCAAGGGTGACGTTACGGATCAGGCCCTCCGCTAGATCGATTTCCAGCTCGTGATCGGGCTGAGCCGAGCGCGCGGCATCTGGACACTCGAGGATAGGCAACCCGATGTTGATCGCATTCCGGTAAAAGATGCGGGCAAAGCTTTCGGCTACCACGCACCGCACGCCCGCAGCCTTGATGGCCACAGGGGCGTGCTCACGCGACGAACCGCAACCAAAGTTCGCCCCGGCCACGATGATGTCGCCAGGCTGAACGTTGCTGGCGAACGTCGCATCGAGGTCCTCCATGCAGTGGGATGCCAGCTCCTGCTCGTCGGAGGTGTTCAGATAGCGTGCGGCGATGATGGCGTCGGTATCCACATTGTCGCCATACTTCCACACCTTGCCCCGTATGCTCACGATCTACACTCCTTCTGAATCGAGGGATCTTCTAGCTACTGCCCAATCGCTCCGCGATGGCTGCCTTGATGGCATCAACGTCGGCGGGCAACTCGATGGGCGGATTCCGCCTCAGGCACTCGGCGTCGGCCAGCGTGCCCTGATGATAATCAACCTTGAACTGGGTGAACTTGAGGCCATGTGCCGTCGAGATCACCACCGTGCGATCATGGCGCTTGATGAGCCCCTGATCCACTAGCTTGATGAGGGCTGCCAGCGCCACGCCTGTGTGGGGGCAGGCGTACATGCCGGTGCGATCGGCTCGTGCCGCGGCTTCGGCCAGCTCGGACTCGGTGGCTTGCACCACGATGCCGTCGAACTCGCGGAGCACCTTCACGGCCTTCTCGTAGCTTACCGGGTTGCCGATCTGGATGGCGCTGGCTGCCGTCTTGCGGGCCTTGACCGGCACGAGCTCGCGGAACCCCGCCAGATAGCTCAGGTAGAAGGGATTGGCGCGCTCAGCCTGGGCTGCCACCAGTCGTGGCAACTTGTCAATCAGCCCAAGTGCCTTCATGAGGAGCAGCCCCTTGCCGAGAGCGCTGATATTGCCCAGGTTGCCCACCGGGATGATGATCCAGTCGGGAGCCTCCCAGTCAAACTGCTGGACGATCTCGATGCCCGCGGTCTTCTGGCCCTCGATCCGAAGCGAGTTCATCGAGTTGGCCAGATAGACCGTCTTGTCTTGCGTGATCTCCTTGACGATGGCCATGCAGCCATCAAAGTCGGTGTCCAAGGAGAGCACCATCGCGCCGTTGGCGATGGGTTGGATGAGCTGAGCGGCTGAGACCTTGTTTCGCGGGAGAAAGACGATTGAGGGGATGCCAGCGGCTGCGCAGTAGGCGGCCAGAGATGCCGAGGTGTCCCCCGTGGAGGCGCATGCAATCGCGCGCACGGGCGCTCCGTCGGCCATCATCTGCTTGACCACGCTGACCAGCACGGTCATGCCGAGGTCTTTGAAGGAGCCGGTGTGGCTGTTGCCGGACAGCTTGACCCAGAGGTCGTCTAGCCCCAGCTCCATGCCAAAACGCTGCGCCCAGAAGAGGTTCGTATGCCCCTCGTACATGGAGACGATGTTCTCGTCGTCCACGGCTGGGCACACCCACTCTTTCTTGCCCCAGACGCCACTACCATAGGGCCAATCGTTCGAGTGGGTTCGGCTATCGAAGAGCGCTTTCCATTCGTCCGGCGATCGCTGCGCTAGGAGATCCGTATCATGGCGAACCTCCAAAAGGCCGCCACATTTGGGGCAGCGGTAGATCACGTCAAAGACCGAGTACCGCCCCGGGCAACCGCGAACACACTGGAACCAGCAACGCTCCGATGCCGACATGGTTGCTTACTCCAACTCTGTGGGACTCGCGAGCCGTCCCATGACTGCGCTCGCGGCGGCCACCGCTGGGCTGGCCAGATAGACCTCGCTCTCTGGATGGCCCATGCGCCCGACAAAGTTGCGGTTGGTCGTCGAGACGCAGCGCTCGCCCGCCGCCAGGACGCCCATATGACCTCCCAAGCACGGCCCGCAGGTGGGCGTGCTGAGCGCGGCGCCCGCTTCCACAAAGACCTCGGCCAGGCCCTCACGAACCGCTTGTAGGTAAACTGCCTGCGTCGCCGGAATGATGATGCAGCGCACCGACGGCGCAACCTGGCGGCCTCGCAATAGCTCCGCAGCGACGAGAAGGTCCTCCCAGCGGCCGTTGGTGCAGGAGCCAATGACCACTTGGTCGATGGCGATGTCGCCCACCTGGCTTATGCCACGCGTGTTGCTGGGTAGATGGGGAAAGGCGACTTGGGGCTCGATGGCAGAGGCGTCGAACGCGATCTCTTTGGCATATGGCGCACCAGGATCAGCCCGGATAACCTGATACGGACGCTGCGCTCGCTCTTGAACGTAGGCTAGGGTGGCGTCATCCACGGCGAACAGGCCGGCCTTGGCTCCCGCCTCGATAGCCATGTTGGCCATGGTAAAGCGGCCGTCCATGCTCAGAT
>JBNGEB010000294.1:0-2680 GCA_049975585.1 Anaerolineae bacterium | reverse complement strand
CTCCACCTTTGCGGCGTACATCGTGTTACCCTTGGCGGTTGTGGCGAACTCTACGTCGCAGTCGAGCCCTTGGACGTCGGACCAGCCCCAGGAGCCTGGAGCATTAGGATCGTTCGTAATGTCCTGGTATGCGCTCCAAGCTCCGCTCGTCCCTGGCGTCACTGAATGATCGTTGCCATCTGCGCTGCCACCAAACACGGGGCGTAGCAGAATCGTGTCGTCGCCGTCGCCGTAGGCATAGACGCGCAGCTCCACCGCCGAGATCGAGCCCAGATCGGTGCCGGGGCAGTCGTTTGCATTCAGTAGTTGGACCTGTGTCTTAGAGGCGGTGCTGGCGTAGCTAGTGAGGAGGCCATCCGTCATGTTGCCGGGATCGGTCCATTGCTCCGCACCGTAGGCATTGAAGTAATATGTGACGGTGCTCATGGCTAGTCGTCCACCCACTCAACGGAATAGCCACATTCAGGCGGAAGCTTGATGCGCCCCTCGCCGATATCCTGCGCATCTTTCGCGGTCTGGGGCCAGTCTACGCAGTTTGCTTCAAACCAGCGGACTTGCTCCTTGGTCATTGGATTGCCGAAGCGGTCTCGCACGCGGGCATAGTTGCGGTTCGCCTGCATGACCAAGCAGTGCCCCCGCTTGCCCGCCACGTCATCCGTATAGAAGGCGCAGCGGTCCCAAGACGGGTCCATGCACGGATTGTCTAGCATGAACCCGCCCAGGTCGATATGCAAGCAGCATTTGCCGCAATGAGTGCAAGAGCCAGACGCTGCCCAGCTCATTGCTTAGTCCTCAGTGATGCTCAGCTCACCGGCATTGAACTTGGCTGTATCGCCGCTATTGATGGTCTTCGAGGCCGTTAGGTCGCCCCAGTAAAGCATATTGCCAGCGGTGGCCGCATCAAAGATGGCGAATGCCACCACCGTGCCCCAGTCTGCCGTGGCTTCTGGGAATGTGATGTCTACGCCGTTGCTCTTTACGCCGCCCGACGCTGCGGGCCAGTTGGTAGCATTGTTTGTGACCTCGGCACGAGCATAGCTACCACCAGTGACCTCCGTGCCGCCACCCGTATCGCTCGGCGCTACGGTGAACAGGGCTACATAGACCGTTGCTGGTCGCGTATAGTCTGCGCCGCCCAGCACGTGATCCAGTAGCTCGTTCTCTAGATAGTCACTCTTACTTCCTGCCATTGTTCTCTCCTTAGTACTCCGCGATCTTCACCTTGTCCCACTTGCCCTCTGGCGCATAGGTGATCCCCAGCGCCCATCGCTTATAGGCATATCCATGAAAGTGGTGAACTTCACCATCCAGGGGCGCACCTAGATTTGCAGCGCGCGCTGCTCGCGTGAATGCCCAGGTGGGCTCATATGCTGCGCCTACGGCTATCGCCGCCTCGCGTCGAATCATCTCGACGATGTCCACTGGAGGCTCCGGCATGGGTTCGGGCACTGTCTCAGCGGGCACCCCACGCTCCACCTCGGCTACAATCAAGTCGCTGACGCCACGGCCATGATCGTAGCTCGGCCAGCCGGTGCTCGCCCAGGTGAACGGGGCCACCGCAAGCACCTCTGGCGCTAGCCCGCCGAGGCGCCGCGCATAGCCCACCAGGCGTTGCACATACTGCTCCGGCGTCAGGCCTGTGCTGTGCCAGCCACCTGTCTCGGGCTCGGCATTCACGTCCACGCCCGTTTCGGTTTCCAACACCGGCGGCACACGGTAGCCACAACTACGGATCTCCTGGATGTCCCGCACCACACGATAGAGGTTTTCATACTCCTCTGCGAACGAGCCGTCCCGCGAGTAGGCGTGCCGCCCTAGATAGTCCACGGCGCCCAGCGCCTCACCAAAGTATCGCCACAACGCAAAGTCGGGGTGTCCCGTCGAGAATAGGAACCCGACCAGCTCCGCATCATTGCAAGCGTGTACCAACTCCGCTAGGCGCACCGTGAAGGCATTGAGCCAAATCGCTTTCTGCTCCGGTGTCCCCTCTGGGCTCCAGTGCAGCACGGGCTCGTTCGGGCCCTCCCAGATGCGGATACCAGGACAGGCGTCCATCTGGGGGTACAGATACTCCCAGAACCAGAGCTCGGCCGCCCCGATGGGATCGCCGTGCCACAGCAAGCTCTTGTCCACGTCGTCTGGGGCCACTATGCGCCCAACCACCGGGATGCCTGCCGCTACGAACTTGCGCCAGTCACCGTAGCGCGGGTTCAGTAGCTTCACGCCGCCCAACCTCCGCGCGTGGTCCACCAGCCAATCCTCGTAGCCGTGCCCCTGTATGTGGGGCCAAATCTGTGCCATCTCCTCTCCTCTCTGTGATTCCAGCCATGCCAGCGGGTCCACTGGTTGCCCTCCACGCCAAACCTCCCAGTGCAGGTGTGTGCCAGGAGCACCGCTGGGCTCACAGTGCCCAGAGTAGCCCACATCGCCAATTACAGCGCCCGCCGAGGCCCGGCACCCGCTTGGCAACCGAAACCGGCTCAAGTGGGCGTATAGCTCGTGGTCTTGGTCCCGCCGTTGCCACGGCTCATGTGTGACGAGCACGTAGAGTCCGTAGCCATCGGGATCGTTGCCCACAATGACCTCGCCGCCACAGGCGGCATGGACGGGCATCCCGTACAACAATTCCCACTCGCCCTGCACCACCTGGATGGGATAGCGTTGGGGACCACGGCAGCGG
>JBNGEB010000293.1:0-2688 GCA_049975585.1 Anaerolineae bacterium | reverse complement strand
GGTGTGGGCAAAGGGCAGGTCCTCGCTGCGCAGGTCGATGGGGCCAAACTCTTGGACGAGCGCCTGTTCGCCTGCGTCAAGCAGTGCGGCATCCGATGCGAGCATCGGGACGACGAGCTTGACCGGGCTGGGTTCGCGCAGAGTTCCCATGATGGCAGCTTTCTGGATGCTGAGAGAGCCTTCTACTGGAATGCCAGCCTCTCAGCCTTGAGACTGACGTACCGCCCTCGCCCTACAATGAGGTGGTCTAGAACGCGGATCTCCAAGAGCTCGCCAGCCTTGATGAGCGAGCCGGTTACCGCAATGTCATCGGGAGACGGGGTCGGATCGCCGCTGGGATGATTGTGCCCAAGGATGATAGCGGTGGCATTGTCCTTGACAGCATCTCTGAAGACCTCAGCCGGGCGAATCAGCGAGCTGTTGACATTGCCCTCATACAGACGAACGATGCGCTGGACATAATGCTTGGTATCGAGCAAGATGACACACAGGTTCTCTTGCGGCTCGGCGCCGATCTCTGCCATGAGGAGCATCGAGGCGTCGGTGGCATCCTGGATCTGCAGGCGGGTGCCGTCTCCCGCAAGCACGAGCCGCCGCCCCAGCTCCAAGGCAGCCTGAATCTGAGATGCCTTGGCCGGCCCGATGCCCGGGACTTGGCACATTTCCTGGATGCTAGTGCGAGCCAAGGCATGCAACCCGCCGAACTGGTTCTGGAGGCGGCGCGCCAGGGCAAGGGCACTCTCGCGACGGGTGCCGGTGCGTAGCGCAATGGCTAAGAGCTCCGAATCGGACAAGGCCCTGGCGCCTTGCCGCTGGAGGCGTTCGCGCGGTCGTTCGTTCTCTGGGAGCTCTTTGATGCGTAATGAGGTATAGCTTGGCTCATCCATGACTCGTACTCAGGTTTGGGTGCGTGGGCTCGCTGATCAGTCTAAGCATGGGGCGACGGTTGTCAATAATGGCATGGGATGGGGGAGGTAGGCTCATGACCAGAGGCCGACGACGCGCTTCGAGTTGGGGTACCCTTGGGACGTATATGGCTCTCTTTTTGTGTGGAGCGGCCTATCTGGCGGCTGGCATCCGGCGCCCTTTGAACGTCTATGACGAGGGCCTCATCCTGCACGGGGCGGAGCGCGTCTTGCTCGGCGAGCTTCCGTATCGGGACTTTTGGACTGTGTACGCTCCGGGCCAGTACTTTATGTTGGCTGGACTGTTCCGTCTCTTTGGCAGCAAGGTATTGGTGGCACGGGCATACGACACGCTGGTGAGGGCTGCCTTGGCCTTGATGGGCTATTACCTGACGCGCAAAGCGGCCTCATCGGCCTGGGGGCTTGGCGCCTGGGCATTTCTGGTGGCATGGTTGGGCTTTTTCGAGTTCTACCTCTACCCAGCGTATCTTGCGTTGACGCTGTGCCTCGTGGCCGTGCTATGGCTATGGCAGGCGTGTGATCGTCAGCCCCCCGAGTCTGGTCGCTGGTGGTGGCTGGCGGGAGGCGCTTTGGGGGCAGCGACCCTGTTCCGACACGACTTTGGCGCGTACGGCGTTGCCGTAGCATTGGCCGTCGGGGGCGCATGGATCTGGCGAGAGGGTCGGGGCCAGCCTGGGCAGATCACGCGGATGTTGCGGTCATGGGGGCGCCTGTTGGGGGGAGTTCTCCTCGTGGCTGGCCCGGTTTACGCGTGGCTTGCGTTAGCAGTGGGGCTAGAGACGCTGTGGGACCAGCTCGTCTGGTTCCCCGCTACCAAGTTCGCCGAGGTGCGCGACCTGCCCTTCCCTCGCCCGACGGGTCCTATCCTGTCGCCGTCGTTCTGGGAAGAATGCTTGGCCTACCTGCCCTACTATGCGCCCGTGATCTTGGCCGTCGTGGGGTTGTTTCTGGCGATCTGGCGGCTGACGCGGCGGGACAAGCCCACGGCGGCATGGGTAGTGTGGGCCTCGGTGTCTGTTCTGTCGCTGCTGCTCTTCCAGCAGGCCCGCGTGCGCAGCGACCTGGTGCACAACGTCCAGATGCTGGTGTTGGTGCCCATGGTGATGGTGGGACTCGCTAGGGGGATGGGGCGCTCGCCAGACGTGGCGCGCGTTGGCGTATCGGTGGTCGTGGGGGCGTTGGCTATCATGATGCTGGCGCATCCGTTCCGCGAGAGGCGACAGCTCTGGCAGGCGGGATTCCCCTGGACAAAGGCGCCGGCTAGCGCTATAGCGAAAGCGTACCCCGTACCCATAGATCGCCAGCTTGAGGCGGTGGCCCAGAGGGTGCGCTCTCTTACCGAGCCGCAGGAGCGTATCTATGTGGGCGTCGGGACGCACGAGAAGGTCTTTGTCAACGAGCCGCTGATCTACTTCCTGGCCGATCGGGTTGCAGGGACCCGGTACCATGAGCTTCACCCGGGCCAGGCGACCACGCGAGAGGTCCAGCGTGAGATCGTCGCCGATCTCGAGCGCCATGACGTTCGCATCATCGTCATATCGACGCGCTTTGATGGGGTGCGGGAGCCCAACGCCAGCGCTATCCCTAGCGGGGTACGGGATCTCGATCAGTACATCCGGGCAACGTATGCCGTCGTCGAAGAGGTTGGTCCCTATCGGATTCTGACGCGCAAGGCGGGGCTCGCGTCAGGTTGACAGCATCCTGACGCGTTCGTATAATAGACATAATGGCAAGCATGTGTGTAGTCAACAGGGAGCCTGTT
>JBNGEB010000292.1:0-2693 GCA_049975585.1 Anaerolineae bacterium | reverse complement strand
GTCCGCAGAGGCGCAACTCGAGGACCTGCAAAAGGGCCCCAGCGCCCGCGACATCGAGGCGGCGCGCATCCAGGTGGAGCAGGCCAAGGCCAGCCTCTGGGGAGCGCAGGGCAGTCGCGACGCCACCGTCGGCAGCCCCATGGCCAGTGGCGCCTCCAAGGCCCAGGCCGAGGCCGCCGTCTCGCAGGCCGAGTGGGCCCTCAAGCAGGCCGAGCTCCAGTACGAGCGGCTTTGGGAAGGCCCCACCGAGTCCGCCATCGCCGGCGCCGAGGCCCAGCTCGCCAGCGCGCAGGCCAACTTGGCTCGCCTCCTGAACACGCCGTCCGAGGAGGACATCGCCATGGCCGAAGCCCAGGTCGAGCAGGCCCGCGTGAGCTTGGAAATCGCCCGCAGCCGTCTTGATGACGCCGTTCTCCGCGCGCCAGCCAGTGGCGTCTTGGCTACGTGGACCCTCCACGAGGGTGACACGGCCACGCCCGGAGCGCCAGTTGGCACGCTCCTGGACGACACCGCCTATCACGTGGAGGTCGCCATCGACGAGACGGAGATCGGCCAGCTCGAGGTGGGAGAGGAAGCCACCATCACCCTGGACGCCTTCCCTAACCAGGAGCTGACGGGGCGCGTCGAGAGCATCAGCTTGCTAGGAAGCTCGATCCAGGGCCTGGTCAACTATACCGTGGAGATCAGCCTCGAAGACGCGGACCTGGCCATCCGGCCGATGATGACCGCTATGATCAACATCATCACGGACACGCGCGAGGACGTGCTGGTGGTGCCCAACCGCGCCCTCCGACGTGATCGTGACGGCACCTATGTCGAGGTGCTACGCAACGGCACGCCGGTTCGCGTCAACGTGGTCCCCGGCATCTCCAACGACCTCTACACCGAGATTATCGAGGGCCTGGAGGAAGGCGATCCCGTGGTCGTAGCGCGGCCGCGCGAATCCTTCGTCGGGGCGTTTGGAGGCTAGGCCATGCTCATAGAACTGCGTAACATTTTCAAGACGTATCAGATGGGCATCATGCAGGTCGAAGCGATCCGTAACGTCTCGCTGGACGTCGCCGAGGGCGAGCTGACGGCCATCATGGGGCCGTCGGGCTCGGGCAAGAGCACGCTGATGAACATCCTGGGCTGCCTGGACCGCCCCACCCGCGGCGAGTACATGCTGAACGGCCAGCGCGTCGCCAATCTGGACGATGATGCGTTGGCCGAGATCCGGAATCACACCATCGGCTTTGTCTTTCAGAGCTATAACCTGTTGCCACGCACCTCGGCGGTGGAAAACGTGGAGGTGCCTCTCATCTATAGCGGCGCGCGCAACCGCCGCGATCGTGCCATGGAGGCCTTGGATAGCGTCGGCCTGGCCGACCGCGCCCATCACAAGCCCAGCGAGCTCTCGGGCGGCGAGCAGCAGCGCGTGGCCATCGCTAGGGCGCTGGTCAATAACCCCTCCCTCATTCTGGCCGACGAGCCTACCGGCAACCTGGATACCAAGACCGGCTTGGAGATCGTCGGCATCTTTCAGCGGCTCAACCTGGAGCGAGGCATCACCGTGCTCTATGTGACCCACGATCCCGAGATTGCCGACTATACCCGGCGGATCATCCGCCTTCGCGACGGTCGCATCGAGAGCGACGATCCGGTGCTTGACCCTCTCTACGCGCCCAACGTCCCCGAGGAGCTGATCCCGTCGGACGCGCGGACGCCGGCTCTCTCGGCGGGAGGCACCGCATGAACGTCGCAGAGAGCATCCGCATGGCGCTGCGGAGCTTGGCAGCCAACAAGCTTCGCTCGGCGCTGACCATGCTGGGCATCGTCATCGGCACCGGCGCCGTCATCGCCCTGCTTTCGGTAGGACAGGGTGTCCAGGCCGAGATCACTAGCCAGATCCAGAGCATCGGCTCCAACCTGATCTTTGTTTTCCCTGGCCAGTTCGACCAGTCCGGCACTGCTTCCCCCTCGATCAGAGATGCCGAGCCGCTCACCCGCGAGGATGCCGAGGCCATCGCCGACCCAGCCCAGGCGCCGCACGTAGCCGCCGTCGCGCCCCAGATCCGGCGGAACGTGACAGTGGTGTACAATGGCATCACCATGGACACCAACCTGATCGGCACGACGCCGGCCTTTGGCTACGTGCGCAACTTTCCCATCGCTTATGGCAGCTATTTCACTCAGGGCGAAGACGCCGCCTATGCCCGCGTGACCGTGCTGGGCTATGGCGTCGCCGAGGACCTGTTCGGCGATCCGACCTTGGCCCTGGATCAAAGCATCCGCATCAACGGCGTGCCGTTCCGGGTCATCGGCGTGCTAGAGTCCAAGGGCGGCCAGAGCGGCTTTGGCGGATCGCAGGACGATCAGCTCCTGGTGCCGCTATCGACGGCCCAGCGACGCCTCTTTAGCGGGCGCTTTCTCTCGCAACGCGGCGAGACGGTGGGCATGATCAGCGTCTCCGCCATCGACGAAGATAGCATCGATCAGGCCATGAACGAGATCACCTGGCTCCTGCGCCAGCGCCACGACATCCAGTTCGAAGAGGACGACTTTACCGTCGCCTCGCAGGAGGACATCCTGGGCGTCTTTAACCAGATCACGAGCATCCTGACCATCTTTTTGGGAGCCATCGCCGGCATCTCGTTACTGGTGGGCGGCATCGGCATCATGAACATCATGCTGGTCTCGGTCACCGAGCGCAC
>JBNGEB010000291.1:0-2739 GCA_049975585.1 Anaerolineae bacterium | reverse complement strand
GTCTGCCCGTTATTCCACACCCTCGTCAAGGGATGTGGTCGGCGTATCGGCGTCGGGCGCGCCTCGCTCGGCTTGGACATGCATCTTTTGGAAGACGTCGAACCACTCGGTTAGCTCGGCTCGCTGACGAGCCGCGTCGCGTTCGCGTTGCTCCTCACGGTGGGCCTCGATCCGCCGGAAGATCTCTCGCTGGACCTCGCGGGGGCGGGCTACGCGTCGAAACGCAAACTCGCCGGGGCCGGCCGTCTCTACGAGGACATCGCCATAGTTCAGCAGGTTGGCAAGCATGTGTGGGATGCGCAAAGATACATGCTGGATCATGCTGAGGCTGGCTTCTCGCCGTTTCTCTGAGAAAAGCAGCGGGCGCCGCTCGATGTGGATGATCCTATCCGACGTGACGACATAGACGTCGTTTGCCCAATCGAGGAGCTTCCAGACGAGCCACAACAGCAGCGCGGCATAGAGTACGCCGATGGTGACGCCGAGCTGACCGGTGAGAGGCGTGGGAAAGAGACGCTTCCCCAAGGAGGTGGCGGTCAGAGCGAGCAGCACTATGAGCATGGCGCCGGGGACAAAAGCTGACGCCAGAGCGGCGAGCCAGTGCTTTCGCCAGATTGCCGCGTTTTCCGCCGCGATAGTGCGGGGCGTCAACCCGGGGCCTAGCAGGCGTGCTATCCAGTGGCGCATGGGCCCCTCTGTCGCCGTCTCTGGGGGCTCCTCTGCCTCGCCGAGCGCCCTCTCGGGCACCAACGCCTCCTCCTCGGGGAGCATCGCCTCGGGCGCGAGTTTCGCGGCCAGGCTTCGCTTGATGAGGCGCCGCTCGGCAGCGCGACGCGCGGCCAAGAAACGAGCTTGTTCCTCAAAAATCAGGTCGTGGAGTGTCTCGGGATGGGGGGCGGCGGTGAACCTGAGATGCCCGCTTCGAGCGGCCGTCTCCAGGGTGATGTCGCCGAAGCCAAAGGTGCTTCCCCACAACCCTCGGCTCACTTGCAGGTTCTGGATGCGATCAAGGATGATCTCGTCGCGTGACTCGTAGAGCAGCGCGATGCGCTCCTGGTGAGCGACGCGCCGGTTGGTGACGGCGAGATAGTCATTGTGCCAATCCACGTACACCCACGCCATGCTGACGAGGTACAGCAGCAAGGCTGGTATCACAAACAGGCTCCACGGCGCGATGCTGCCGCCCTGGCGCTCCACCATGGCGAGCAGCGCGGCGTATGTCAGCAACGCCAACGTGGGGAAGAGACACCCTCGCAGCAAGACCAGCCAGTGACGCCTTGTGATGGCGACGACGATCTCGCCCGCTTCGAGCCATTCCTGTCGCGACGTGTCAAGCTGCTGGACGAGGCTCTCTGGAAGCGATAGCTCATCCCATAGCGAAGGCACCTCGTCGAGGAGGCTCTCCAGAGCCTGCCGTTCGAGTATCCAGACCCGCATGGGTGACGTGGCCGTGATGGTCACATCGCGTGGCTCGCCAAGGAATAACGAGGCGGTGCCATAGGCATCGCCGGGGCCGAGCATCCCGACGGGGCGTTGCTTGCCCTCATCGTCAATGCGATGGGCGACGGCCTCACCGCTCTCGATGACCACGAACGCACTGCCCAGGTCGCCCTGTTGCGTGATGATGGTTCCGGCCCGGGCATCCTCGGCGACGCATCGCTGGGCCACCTGACTCAGGTGTTGTTCCGGGACCTGACCAAAGAGAGTTGTGCGTCTGAGAAGATCGACGATCTGCATCGCTGTCTCCCATCTAGTGGCCACATTCTAAGGCTCTGGCCCGTCCGTAGCAAGGGCGTGCGGGTTAGCGAGGGCTTGACGCGGTGCCTATAATCGCAAGCGGGAGGCAAGATGGCGATCTATGTGGACGTCAGCAGCGCAGTTCACCAGAAGGCGGGTCTGAAGCGCTACACAGAGTGCCTGGTGGACGCTCTAATCCCCTTGCTGGGAGATCGTCTGGCGCTGTTTCACAATGGTGGGCGTGTGGCCAGGGTGCCTCCGGCCTGGGAAGGTGTGACGCGTGTCAGTGTGAAGGCCGGCTACAAGCCATGGCGCGCGTCGGTCTGCCTGAGGCAGTTGGCGCATTTCTGGATGGACGGCCTGCTTCCCGACGCGACGTTGTTTCATGCGACCGAGCACCTCCTGCCGCCTCTGAGGACTATCCCGACGGTTCTCACGGTGCACGACCTCGTCTTTGAACGTTACCCCCAGTACCACAAACCTTTGAACTACTGGTTTCTCCGGGCTACCATGCCGCTCTTCTGTCGTCGAGCGACAGCCATCATTGCTGTGTCTCAGGCCACCAAGCGCGATGTGATGGCCTACTATGGCGTGCCCGAGGCCAAGATCGCCGTCATTCCCGAGGCAGCGGCGCCTTGGTTCCAGCCTCAAGATCCCGCCCGGGTTGCTGCCGTCCGCGAAAAGATGGGGCTTCCGGATCGCTACATCCTGACGGTGGGGACTATCGAGCCGCGCAAGAACCTGGAGCGATTGGTAGCAGCAATGGGTCCGCTGCTCAGCGAGGACTTGATCGACGGGTTGGTGATCGTGGGTGCCAAAGGTTGGCTCTACGAGGGCTTTTTCGAGGCGTTGCGGCGTTGCTCGTGGCGTGACGAGGTGATTCTGCCCGGTTTCGTGCCGGAGGAGGATCTGCCTGCCGTGTATGCGGGAGCATCGGTGACGGCGGTGCCATCTCTCTATGAGGGGTTCGGGTTGCCTGTTCTAGAGGCCATGGCCTGCGGG
>JBNGEB010000290.1:0-2754 GCA_049975585.1 Anaerolineae bacterium | reverse complement strand
CTCCCCCTCCGGCAACGACACCCGCCCCTCGCCGATCATGCGATCCAACATCTGGCGGGTCTCTTCTTGCTGCAGGAACGCCGATAGCAGCGCCTGCTTGTAGCGCACCGCCTTGGCGCTCTGATCGGCCTGGGCCTCCAGGCGATCCAGCAGCTTGCCGCTCATGTCCGCCATCAGCTCCCGCGTATCCTCCTGCTGCTGCGCCAAGAGCTCGTGGAGCTGCTCATTCTCCAGCAAGAGCGCCGTCACCACATCGCGCTGCTTGCCCCCGAACAGCCCCAGCACCCCCGACGACGCTAGCCGATCCCGCAACCGCCCCACCTGCGCCTCGAGCTGGGCGATGCGCTCCTCCTTCTCGCGGAGCTGCGCCTCGTAGGCCTCCACAGCCTGCTCCTTGTCGGCGTCCACCGCGTGGAGCACCCGCTCCAGCGCCGCCTCCTGCAGCGTGCGTTGCTCCTCAAGCTCGCGGCGGCTGCGACGTCCCCGCCAGGCCAAGATCGCCCACAGCACCAGCCCGAACAGCGCCAGGCTCGCCAGGAACGTCACCAACACCTCTGGCGAGAGCAACACACCCGCCGCGCCCGACGTCTCGCCTCCCATGGCGCGCCTACCGCTCGCGCGCCAGCCACGCGTTCAGCGCAGCCAGCGCCACCACGCCCAGGCCCATCCCCAGGCGCCCCCAGAACGTCGCCTCCGCCGTGCCGATCACCACGAACCCCAACACCACCAGCGCCGCGCTGATGGCCCAACGAAGACCGACCCTCTTGTTCATCATCGCTCCTTCCGCATCCTCGAGAGGCTTCCCCCCTACGGGAACGAAACCTCCAACCGATTGGGATCATCGTCCACCGGCTCAAAGCGCACCATCACGTCGCCAAAGCGGTAGCGGATAGTCTTGCCCACGGGCAGCACCGGCACGATGGCCTCCACCGCCAGCGGGTCCAGGAAATCCTCCACCACCACCCAACGCCCACTGCCCGCCTCCACCACGCCCGCGCCTCCCGACGCCTCACGCACCTCGTCGGGCGCCAGATGCGCCAGGGTCACGCAGGTCGCCCCTTCCTCGACACACTCGGCCACGTCCCGCAACGTCGGCTCGCTGATCCCCAGCCCCGTCAGGCAGATCAACTCGGCCTTGTCAAAGAGCGGCTTGCGCGCGCGATGGTCGTACACCACCACGCCCTCCAGCGGGCAGAAAAGCTGATAGTCGCGGCCCCGATTGCTGCCGCCGTGCCAGCTCAACGAGTCGCCGGGGATCGTCCCGCGCGACAGCACGTGCCACAACCGCAGCCAGGCCTCGGTGGTCTCGGTCGAGCGCCAAGTCTTGCTGCCAAAAAGGCGATCGGGCAGCCAACTCCGAGCCTGACCCCAGCAGGCATCCTCCTGACGGATGATGACCACGCGCGGGATGAGATCGCGGAACGAGTAACGCCGCGGATGGCTGGGCACATACTCCTGGCGGAACCACTGCGCCACGCGACCATGCTTCGTGACCTCGAACGAATGCTCGCGCGCTCTTATCAAACTGCCGCGCCCGGCATTCTCGTGGTCATACGCCAGATTCTCGGTATAGATGGTATCGGCGCCCATGTGATACGCCAGCAGCAGCGCCGAGCGGTAAGTGACGGGATCGTGCCCCGGATAGTCGTTGACGAACCAGAGGTCCGGCGTGATCCAGAGCTCGGTGCCGTATTGGAGCGCCGCTCCCATGGCGCACGCGATATAGGCCGGCGACCAGTTCTCCTTCAGGATCTTTGTGGCCGCGGTCCATCCGACCCGCGCCAAGCCATGGAACATGACGGGAAAGACGTGCTCGGTGTAGAGCGGGATGCCATAGGCGGCGTGGTGCTCGGCCAGTGACCCCACGGCGTTGGCGAAAGCGTCGGCGGCGTCCTCCAAGGCGTCCCCCGCGGGATCGTACACCCAGGGCTTGTCGGTGCCCTGCGCCATGCAGTTGGCACAGTTCTGCATGTGGGCCGCCTCGTCGTACATAAGACCCTGCAGCCGGCGGCAGTCGCCCAGCGCGTCCAACACCTCGTTGGGGAACAAGAAAAAGTGGCGCCCATCCGGCTGGTTGAACCAGTCCAGATCGTTCTCGTCGATGAACGACGCGATCCAGTTGGCATGCTCCAGGTTGGCCATCCAACCGACGCCAAAGCGATCGCACCAGGCGTCCATCGCGCCGATGAACTGCCGGTTCTGCGCGATGCTCGGCGACGGCAGGTAGTGATGCACGATCAGATCGAACCCAAACGCCTCCAGCACCTCTGGACCCCATTTGACATAGGGCCAGGCATACGGCCGGTTGGCGGCGTCGTCCACGCCCCATCGGAGCGGCCACACCTCAGGACGGCCCTCTGGCGTCGGCTCACGCTCTGGCGTCGCGCGCGGCGTCGCGGGCGCTGTGGCCGTGGCCGTCGGGCGCAACGTACGAGTGGGCACGGCGCGCCGCGTGCGCGTGGGCGCAGCCGTACGCAGCGCCGACGATACCACCGTCGGTACCGTGGTTGGCGTCGGAAGCGCTCTGGTGCACGCCGCCAAGAGACCGGTCCCGCCGATCACCGCCATCGCCTGCAGCAGCCTCCTGCGGCCATACGAGACCCCCTGCCCGTATCCTGCCATCATGGTCGCCTCCCCCGAATCGTCGCTGCCCAGCCGGGCGGGCGAACACTGGCGCGGCGGACCGCGCTCAGATTCGCCCCTACCGGCCTGCTCGTTCCGCACCTCTGACGCGACCCTCTGGTAGGGGCACGG
>JBNGEB010000289.1:1406-2793 GCA_049975585.1 Anaerolineae bacterium | reverse complement strand
TCCTACGACGGATGCCCGCGGAGCGTTGGAGGCTAGCGGCGAGCGCCCTGGTGATCCTGCTGCTCGGTGGCCGAGTGGGGTGGGTGCTATCCTTGTCGACGCGCGATGCGGTGAGCGTGTTCGGGCATCTTTCGGAGAGCCAGGTTGCCGCCTACCGTTGGATGGGGGACCAGCTGCCCGAGGATGCCGTCGTGGCAACGGGACTGAGCAGCGGGGCGGTGGAGCGCTATGCGGGGCACGAGGCCATCCGGCCCGCGAGCTGGGATGAGCACGAGTTCGCCCTGGTCCTGAGCGCTTTGGAGGCCGTGGGCCTCGAGGTTTGGCTGCTCGATGATAGCGATGACACCCAAGCCGTGCTTCGCGGGTTGCCAGATGGGTGGACGGCTTTGGTAGGCGAGGTCTGGGATCTGCCCGGCTTTGGCGCCGGCGGCGAGCCTTCGGACCGTCCAGCGCACCTCTGGCGGCTAGCAGGAGAGCCCCAGCGCGAGGACGCCTCGCCTTGACAATCGCTGGAATGATGATATAATATATCAAGAATTGTAAGTCGTAGGCCAACTCCCAGTATGAGTCTATCTTGCGTACAAAGCTGCCGGATCCCGGCTGGTAGCTGATGCGTTGCAGGAAGCGTTGTGCCAAAGCTGCCGATCCCGAGCTGCTTTTCGCGGGCTTCAAGGCATTGGGCGGACACTCTCGTCAGTGCCGATGGCGTGCGTGAGTCGGTTGTCTACATGTCGGCCGTTGGTCGCCCTTTGCGCGTCGGAACGTAAGTGGAGGTGATCCGTGATGCAACTGACAGGTGCGAACATCGTTGTGTTGGCAGAGGATCTGTATGAGGATATGGAGCTATGGTATCCGTACTATAGGTTGCTGGAGGAAGGGGCTTCGGTGACGCTGGTGGGGCCCGAGGCTGGCGACTATGCCAGCAAGCATGGGTACGTTGCCTCCGCCACCGAGGCTGCGGCCGAGGTTGATCCGTCTGGGGTGCATGCTGTCGTTGTGCCGGGAGGCTATGCTCCGGACAAGTTGCGGCGCTACCCGTCGATCCTGGACCTGGTGCGTGAGGTGTACGAATCCGGTGGGGTGGTGGCCTTTATCTGCCACGCCGCTTGGGTGCCCATCTCGGCTGGCATCGTGGCTGGCCGGCGTGCGACCTGTGTCAGCGCCATCAGGGACGACCTAGAGAACGCAGGGGCGACCTATGTGGACGCTCCCGTCGTCGTGGACGAGAGGCTGGTGAGCTCGCGCACCCCGGATGATCTGCCGCAATACCTGCCGGCGATCATCTCGGAGGTGGCCAAGCTTCTGTAGCGACGTACAGTCGCACCACGCGCGGATAATGGGTTATCTCGTGGCTGGAATGTGGTTGGACGGCGAGACGCTTCTCGTG
>JBNGEB010000289.1:792-1396 GCA_049975585.1 Anaerolineae bacterium | reverse complement strand
GCCTACGAGCAGTGGGATGGTGGCTCATCTTGCCGGTGGAATGCGGTTGGATGGCGAGTCGCTTCCTGTGCCTAGGCGGACTCGTCGAGAGATATAGAAAAGGAGACAAGACATGGCAACGTTAGGGGAAAAGCTGCAGCACGCGGACTGGAAGAAGGAAAAGCACGTTCCCGTTATCGAGGCGCCGGACGAGGTCAAGGCCGGCGAGGTATTCGAGGTCAGAGTCACCCTGGGCAAGGAAGTCGGCCACCCCAACACGACGGAGCATCACATCAGCTACATCACGCTCTACTTTGAGCCCGAGGGGAGCAAGTTCGTGCATCAGGTGGGCCACTTTGAGTTCTCGGCGCACGGCGAATCCACCGAGGGCCCGAACCAAGGCCCCGTGTACACGCACCACACCGTGGCCACCAGCGTCAAGCTTGAGAAGCCAGGCACCTTCTATGCGGTGGCGCTGTGCAACATCCACGGCCTGTGGGAAAGCACAAAGGAGATCTCGGTCGTCTAGTCTCGGCATACTCACGCGAAAGGACGCGCCACCATGTACGACATGACCCTCGGCCACCTTCAGAGCGCCTTTGCTGGCGAGAGCCAGGCGCACATG
>JBNGEB010000289.1:0-782 GCA_049975585.1 Anaerolineae bacterium | reverse complement strand
CGGTATCTCATCTATGCCGACAGGGCAGACAGGGACGAGCTCCCGAACATCGCGCGACTCTTCCGGGCCATCGCGTGGGCGGAGCAGATCCATGCGACGAGTCACTTTACCGTCATGCGAGACCAGTTTGGCGCTGTGCAGACGGTGGCGTGGGCCGGCTTTGGGCTAGGCCCGACTGCGGAGAATTTGGCCGTGGCCATCAAAGGCGAGGATTTCGAGGTGGCCGAGATGTACCCCGTGTACAAGGCGGCCGCCGAGTTCCAGCAGGAGCGGGGCGCCTCGCGTAGCTTTAATTGGGCCTGGCAAGCGGAGCAGACGCACGCCGCACTCTATCGCGAGGCCAAGGCGGCCGCCGAGACGGGGGCCGATCTGGACGTCGACAAGATCCACGTTTGCTCGCGTTGCGGTCACACGTTGGTTGGGGATGCCCCCGACCGTTGCCCGATCTGCAACGCCAAGCGGGGGGCCTATCGAGCCTTCTAGGGCAAGGTGAGTTGCCATCCGCAACAAGGGAGCGGATCGCTGCTTCTGCGGCGATCCGCTCTTTTCCATTCTACAGCGCACGGAGGCTAGGGATGGCCCGTTTCCCGCCCTGCGAGGGTTAGCATGGCCAGTGCTAGGACGATGCCGATGATCGAGAGCGCGTGCATGCCTGCTTCTCCCTGGTGATGGCTCTACTTCCTCAAACACCATCAGACCCGCTCGGTTTCGATCTTGCCGCCCCAATCTGGCTGTGTATGATAGCGCTAGTGCGTGCGGTCCCCACCGATGCCGAGTAGGGC
>JBNGEB010000288.1:0-2796 GCA_049975585.1 Anaerolineae bacterium | reverse complement strand
TCGCAACCCGATCTGGTCCGGGTCCCCGAGGACGATCTGGCCGACCGCTTTTCCGCCCGACCCAATAGGCTGATGGCGGCCTATCCCGCGGTGTCGCTGGTCAAGCATAACCGCAACCTGGCCCCCAACCTGCTGGGCGACGCCGTACAGGAGAACGATCGGGCCCAACTCAGCAGCGAGCTGCACGTTACGCCAGACCATCCGCCGACGTTCCTGTTCCACACCACCGACGACCCCGTGGTGCCAGCAGAACAGAGCGTGGACTATGCGCTGGCCCTCAAGGCGGCGGGCGTCCCCGTCGAGCTACACCTGTACGCTTCGGGACCGCACGGCGTCGGCATGGCGCAGGATCGCCCGTCGCTGCGTTCGTGGCCAGGCCTGATGGTAGACTGGCTGGCGGCTCAGGGCTAGCACGCTCGTCGGCATCGCCCAGCATCTCACGAGGGCGTATGCGCAGCGAGGTCCTCGATTGGCATACGCCACGAGGCAGTCGCCCTCGATCAGCACGCGGAGCTGGATAGCCGCCTCCGGCCTTGACCCCAGAGGTTGTTCGAGCAAAAAGGGGTCATCGCCAGGCCGCGGCCACCGATCGATGATTATGCGCTGACGCTGCGGCTCGAGGCGGACCTCATACCAGCTCTGCACGGCGTCGTCCATCCGCAGCACCAGCCCGCATGACGCCCTGCACGGGCCTACCCCGCTCGGCCAGGTGGGGGTTGTGCCTCGTGTAGCAGATATGATAGCGAGCATCCGCCACGATCACCGAGCCCGTGAACACGTACAGGTCCTGCTCCTCGGCGGTGCCTCTTGGGAGCGTCTGCCCCCAATCATGAAAGTGCACCATATCACGCGTGACCAGGTGGAACCAAGGGGGACCCTCGCCATGGTCCTCGCGATCTCGATAATCCTTCAGGTAGAAGAGATGCCAAAGACCATCCTCATAGAACGGAATGAAATCCGCCGCAACGCCATCAGGCGGCCGGTAGAACAACGCCATCGCCCTATGCTCCTTCTTTAACGTCGCTCGTCACGTCGTGTCCATCCGTAGAGCCTACGTGCCCTTCCATAGCTGCTCGCAGCATGTCCCGCATCCGATCATAGTGCGAGCCCTTCCAGTACACCCGACGGCACCTCGGGCACCAGGCAAAGGTCTCGTAGGACTCCCACACGCCCTCGGGCACGCGTCCCCGCGCCTCGTCCCGCGCGATTCGCTCCAGCAGGGTATTGCAGCGCATGCATCGACGGAACGGCTGCACACGGTCATAGAGGTCGAACCGAGCCAGCACCTCGGCCAGTTGCGCCCGCGCGGACGTCTCACGCAGCCAGTAGCCGTGGGTCACGGCGTTCCGCTTCAGGAGACCAAGGTCGCGCGTCAGCAGGATGCGCCCCTCGGACGCCAGCTGGGCTAGGTAGGCATCCTCAGCGTCGCGCCAGTAGAGCGTGCCAAAGCCCGCCATCCGCAGATAGCGCGCCAACCGGCCCAAGTGGACGTCTGCCACAAAGCGGACCTCGCGAAGAGGATCAGCGCGGACTTTTGTGGTGCCCCTGATCTCCAGCCGCTCAAAGACGGGATAGACGCTCACGCGATCCCCAGCCTGGACCAAGTAGTCGAACGGGACCGAACGCCCGTTGACGAGCACCAGGTCCACGGCCACGTGTGGCACGCCAAAGGCCTCGATGGCATCCTTGACGGAGCCAGGCACATCAAAGCGATAGGGGCAATCGCGATGCCTGCGGGCATCGGGGAGATAGTCGTTCAGCTCGGCATAGAAGCGGAACCATGCGCGGTGACGGCCACTCCCCAAGGACGGCGGCGGAACCCACCACGCGGCCTGCTTCGTTGCCCGTCGAGCGCGCACGCGACACCCTCCTCCCCGAAGCGACCGTTCACCCATCTAGTCTAGCTTCGGTCAGGAGCTCGCACAACCACGCCAAAGGGCGGCCCCCCGAGGGACCGCCCCGCGATACCATTCGATGTCACGTCACCGTACAGCGTGCCGCGCCGCTACTGCCCCAGCATCTCTGCGTCAAGGACGAGCCTCTCGGTGACGCCGTTCACATCGACGGTGTACGTACCCGGCTCGACGTTGGTGAGGTCGAGCTCGTACCTCTCGGTAAAGGGTACCAGGGCCTGCGTGCACATGGCGTCCTTGGGCCGGCGCGTCGTCACGGTGATCAGGATGCGATCGCCGCTGATCTGCTGCGTGATATCCGCCAGCTCGCTGCACCCGTCGCGAAAGTTGCCCTCCATGGCGATCATCACGCGCACCGGCATGGATTCCATGATCTGGATCTGCACGCTATCGATCATCGCGTCGCGCAGCAAGTACTCGCCAGCCTGTGGTCCCACCATCGCGCCCTCCCACGCCAGCTCGGTCTCGACGCCGTTCACATCGACGGTATAGGTCCCAGCAGGCACATCCTCCATGTCGAGCCGATAGGTCTCGGTGAAGGGCACCAGGGCCTGGGTGCACATGGCATCCTCGGGCCGCGTGGTCATCACCCGGATCACGATGCGATCATCCACCACCTCTTGCGTGATCCCACTCACCTCGCTGCAGCCATCGCGCAGGTTGCCACGGATGAGGGCGCTGATCTGCGCGGGAATCGATCGCGTCATCTTGAGCGTGACGTCGTCCACCAGCGCGTCGCGTTGGAGAGTAGCCTCCTCCGCACGACCGAGCATCGCCTCCTCCAACACCAGCTCCTCCTCGACGCCGTTGACATCAACGGTGTAGGCGCCTGGCTCGATGCCCTCTAGATCCAGGCGGTACGTCTCGGTAAACGGCTCCAGGG
>JBNGEB010000287.1:0-2806 GCA_049975585.1 Anaerolineae bacterium | reverse complement strand
ATGGGCAAGCAGGTCTTTGAGCGCACCAAGCCGCATGTGAACGTGGGCACCATCGGCCATGTGGACCATGGCAAAACCACGCTAACGGCCGCCATCACCAAAGTGTTGGCCATGAGCGGCGGGGCGAGTTTCTTGGCCTACGATCAGATCGACAACGCGCCCGAGGAAAAGGCGCGCGGCCTGACGATCTCGATCTCGCACGTAGAGTACGAGACGGAGAACCGTCACTATGCCCATGTCGATTGCCCGGGTCACGCGGACTATATCAAGAACATGATCACCGGCGCGGCGCAGATGGACGGCGCCATCCTGGTGGTGAGCGCTCCAGACGGTCCCATGCCGCAGACGCGGGAGCACATCCTGCTGGCGCGCCAGGTTGAGGTGCCCGCCATGGTGGTGTTCCTCAACAAGGTCGACATGATGGATGACGAGGAGCTGCTGGAGCTGGTGGAGCTGGAGCTGCGCGAGCTCTTGAGCGACTATGGCTTCCCCGGCGATGACATTCCCATCGTCCGCGGATCGGCGCTGCAGGCGCTGGAGAGCGACTCGGAGGATCCGAACGCGCCCGAATATCAGCCCATCCTGGAGCTGATGCAGGCAGTGGACAGCTACATCCCGACGCCAGAGCGCGAAATCGATCGTCCGTTCCTGATGCCCATCGAGGACGTGTTCGGCATCAAGGGTCGCGGCACCGTGGTCACCGGCCGCATCGAGCGCGGCGTGGTCAAGGTGGGCGACCAGGTCAATATCGTGGGGTTGCGCGAAGACACGCGCACCACGGTGGTGACGGGCGTGGAGATGTTCCGCAAGACGCTGGAGCAGGGGCAGGCCGGCGACAATGTGGGCTGCCTGCTGCGCGGCATCGACCGGGACGAGGTGGAGCGGGGGATGGTGTTGGCCAAGCCGGGCTCGATCACGCCGCACACCACCTTCCGCGGCGAGGTTTACGTGCTCAAGCAAGAAGAGGGTGGCCGACATACGCCCTTCTTTGACGGGTATCGTCCGCAGTTCTTTATCCGGACGATGGACGTGACCGGCGAGATCACGCTGGACGAGGGCGTAGAGATGGTGATGCCCGGCGACAATGCCAACTTGACGGTCAAGCTGATCGTGCCGGTGGCGTTGGAAGTGGGATCCCACTTTGCCATCCGCGAGGGCGGCCGCACCGTGGGCGCCGGCGTCCTGACCAAGATCATCGAGTAGGCGTCTCCATCACTCGATGGCGACCCCATAGCTAGGCGGATAGATGGCAAAGAAAGCAGATCGGCTTGTCATTACGCTTGCTTGCACCGAATGCAAGGAGCGCAACTATACGACGCAGAAGAACCGGCGCAACGATTCTGGGCGTCTCACGTTGATGAAGTACTGCCCTCGTTGCCAGAAGCACACGGAGCATCGCGAAGAACGCTAGACGCAAGCTTGGCTTGCGTTCGCAGGCGAGTAGCTCAATTGGCAGAGCAACGGTCTCCAAAACCGTAGGTTGCGGGTTCGATTCCTGCCTCGCCTGCCTGACGATCATAGCACCGCGCCAGTCTCCGAGCTCCCAGCCCTGCTACCGTTAGGGAGACACTGCGCTACAGAGTTGGCTCGCGGTGTTCTTTCTGCAAGAAGACGCAGGGACGTCTGTTTCTGGTGGGGCCCTGGTCAAGCGAGGTTAGGATGGCCGCGAAGAAAAAGCGCAAGAAGGAAAACAAGTTGGTGCGCTATCTGCGAGAGACGCGCGCCGAGATCGGCAAGGTCGTATGGCCTACGCGTCGGCAGACCATCCACCTCACCGCCATCGTCTTTGGGGTGACGGCAGCGATGAGCCTCCTGCTTGGTTTCCTTGACTGGGTTTTCGCGCGCCTGTTTGCACTGCTGATCAGCTAGCTAGGCTCTCAGAGTATCGCCAGGATATCATGGCACAAGAGGATCAGGATCGATCCACAACCGAAGACCTCCGTGAAGAGGAGGACATCGAGGAACGCAAAGACGATGTCGTCCCCAAAGGCGAGACGTCAGCTAATGAAGAACCTGACGATGGTCGCCAGTGGTACGTCGTTCACAGCTACTCGGGCTACGAGAACAAGGTGAAACGGAACCTCGAGCAGCGTATCGAGACCATGGGCATGGAAGACAAGATCTTCCGTGTGGTCGTGCCTACCGAAGAGGAGGTCGAGATCCGCGATGGACAGCGAAAGACGAGCCGTAAGCGCGTCTTCCCTGGCTATATCCTCGTGCAGATGATCATCGACGAAGAATCGTGGTACGTGGTGCGCAACACCCCTGGCGTCACGGGCTTTGTGGGCTCGGGGACGGACCCCACCCCTCTCACCCAGGAAGAGGTCGACAACATCCTGAGCCGGATGGAAGCTGAGCAGCCACGCATCAAAGTCAGCTTTCGCATCGGCGAGACGGTACGCATCACCGAGGGCCCGTTTGCCGAGTTCATGGCCGTTGTGGACGAGATCTTTCCCGATCGCGGCAAGGTACGTGTGCTAGTCTCTTTCTTTGGGCGCGAGACTCCGGTGGAAATGGACTTTTTGCAGGTCGAGAGGATCTAGCGCTCCCGAGTCGGATCGCGCCGTGAGTTCATTGCGGCAACGTCAAGTGAGGTATGCTTTCCATGGCCAAAAAAATCATTGCCAAGATCAAGCTGGCTATCCAGGCAGGCAAGGCTAACCCCGCCCCGCCGGTTGGTCCAGCTCTTGGCCAGCACGGTGTGAACATCATGCAGTTCTGCAAAGAGTACAACGCGCGCACGGCCTCACAGGCGGGGATCACCGTGCCCGTCGAGATCACGGTGTTTGCGGACCGATCCTTTACC
>JBNGEB010000286.1:0-2828 GCA_049975585.1 Anaerolineae bacterium | reverse complement strand
CACCCAGCTTTGCTGCGGCGCCGTGCTAGCACCACACTTCTTGACGTAGAACCGAAGAGCCGCGTCAGTTGACACTGTCTGGCAGCCATGGTACACTTTTCCCCTATAAATCTATCCGCTGCGGGGCAAGGCGTTGCCCCTTGCCATCGCACCAGGAGAATTGCCGAGGAAGAAAGATCAGTAGCAGAGAGCATCGCATCAACACCGAGATCAGAGTCCGTGAAATCCGCCTGATCGACGAAAAGGGGGAACAGTTAGGGATCTTTCCCACGCGGGAAGCCCTGCGCATCGCTGAGGAGCGAGGCTATGACTTGGTGGAGGTAGCGCCTCAGGCGGATCCGCCCGTTTGCCGGCTTGTTGACTATGGCAAGTACCTGTATGAGCGTAACAAGCGCCAACGCGAGGCGCGCAGAGCGCAGAAGCAGGTCGAGGTCAAGGAGATCCGGTTCCGCCCAAAGACAGCGGATCACGATCTCAACGTCAAGATCAACCAGGCGCGCAAGTTCCTGGACGAGGGCGCTACAGTTCGGATTCGCGTGCGCTTCCGTGGTCGCGAGATCACCCACAAGGAGATCGCCGTCGAGCAGCTAAGCCGTGTCGCTCACGAGCTCCAAGACGTGGCCTCGGTTGACAAACCGCCGGAAATGGAAGGCAGAACGATGCTCATGGTGCTTACGCCTTCCGGCAAGTAGCTGAGACCTAGGATTGGAGGATAGATATGCCAAAGATCAAGACTCATAAAGCAACGGCCAAACGGTTCAAGGTGACAGGCTCTGGCAAGTTGATGCGCACCAAGGCTGAGAAGCGCCACTTGCGGCGCAAACGCTCAAAGCGCTCCCGCCGGGCATCTTGGAAGATGGAAGAGGTTGACACAGCTTCCGAACGCCAGCGTGTGCAACGCCTAGCGCCTTACCTGAAGAAAAAGTAGACCCGCAACCGCGGGACATCCGCGTGACAGAGTGAGGTACACACAGTGACCAGGGTAAAGGGCGGCCCGGCCGCCAGAGCAAAACACAAAAAAGTCATCTCGAGCACCAAAGGCCAGCGTGGCACCAAGAGCAAGCTCTTCCGTCGTGCCAACGAGGCCCGACTCAAGTCGCTAGGCTACGCGACGCGCGACAGGCGCAACCGCAAGCGAGATATGCGGCGCCTCTGGATCGTGCGCATCAACGCCGGTGCGCGCCAGCATGGCATGAGCTACAGCCGCCTCATGTATGGCCTGCGCCTTGCTGGCGTTGACGTGAACCGGAAGATGCTTGCCGATATGGCCGTGCGCGATGCGGACGCCTTTGCAGCTATCGTGGACGTGGCTCGGCAGGCACAGACGGCCCAGGCCTAGCCACCTTCGTGGCGCTTCAGGGAGAGATCTCTAGCCCGCAGAATCGTCATATCGCACAAGCGAGATCCCTACATCGGAAACGGGCACGCGATCGTGAGCAGAGCTGTCTCATCGAGGGAGTACGCCTCATCGAGACAGCTTTGGACGCGGGGGTGGTGCCCCTTTTCTGCTTCCTGGAACGAGGCTTTGCCACGGACGAACGCCGTCAGGCTTTGGAGGAGCGCCTTCTAGCGGGGCCTTGGCCCGCCTGGTACGTGTCGGCTGAGGCTATGCAAGTCGCCTCAGACACCCAAACGCCTCAAGGCGTAGCGTGCGTCGTCCCCATACCAGAGCCGGCAGCCTCCCTGCCAGCCGACACCTCGCTCGTCGTCGCTCTCGATGGCATCCGCGATCCGGGCAATCTGGGCACCATGCTGCGGACGTGCCACGCGCTGGGCGTCTCGGCGGTGTTGCTCACGAAAGACTGCGTTGACGCGTGGTCTCCCAAGGTCCTGCGCGCTGGTATGGGGTCACACTTTGGCCTGCCTATCCATACAGACTTGGCTTGGGACAGAATCGCGGCGCTGACGGCCAAGCTGGTGCGGGTCGTGGCAGAGCTGGGCGCCCATCAGACCGCGTGGCAATTCGACTGGCGTCAGCCTGTGGCCGTGCTCATCGGCGGCGAGGCCCACGGAGCCAGCGACCGAGCCCTCCGAGCCGCTGATGAGCGCGTGCGCATCCCCATGGCTGCCGGGGCCGAGTCGCTAAACGCCGCCATCGCCTGCGGCATGCTCCTCTACGAGGTCACGAGGCAAAGATCTACGTCCTAGACGTCGGGCGCCATGCCAAGAACGTCCAGCAGAAGCGTGAGCGCCGCCCTCGCAGAGGCCTCCTTATTGGCCAGGCGATCGCCATGCCACTGGAATCTTTGGCATCGCTCGCCCTCCGGAGCGGCTACAGCCACGAACACGGTCCCGACGGGTTTGCCAGGCACCGCACCCGTCGGACCCGCAATGCCCGTGATGGCCACGCCCACCTCCACGCCGAACCTATCGCGAGCACCTTGTGCCATGGCTCTGCAGACGGCCTCGCTGACCGCGCCGTGTTCTTCTACCAACGCGGAGGGGACTCCCAACAAGCCCACCTTGACGACATTGTCATACGCCACGATCCCCCCCACAAAGGACGCAGAGCTCCCGGGCGTGTTGGTGATCCAGTGGCTCAGGAGCCCTCCCGTACACGACTCGGCGGTCGCGAGGCGATACCCACGCGCCTCCAACCCTTGACACAATCTCTCGGTCAACGCGAGCTCACTCACACTTGCCCCTTCCGGGTAACTAGGCCAGGCAAGACATACCTCTGAGCACCACATTCTATGCACAATGCGGTTGGGCGCGCAACCATTTTGGGCGACGTGGCTTACCGTGGTAACATCGTACAAAGCTCAATAGCTAGAGGTGACCAGTGACAAGCGTCTCTTGGGACATCGTCGGACATGAATGGGCTGTAG
>JBNGEB010000285.1:0-2842 GCA_049975585.1 Anaerolineae bacterium | reverse complement strand
CCTGGCTCGATGCCCTCTAGATCCAGGCGGTACGTCTCGGTAAACGGCTCCAGGGCCTGGGTGCACATGGCGTCCTCGGGCCGCCGTGTCGTGACCGTGATCGCGATACGCCCGTCCTGGACGTCCTGCGTGATCTCGCCGATCTCGCTGCAGCCATCACGGTAATTGCCCTTAATGACCACATCCACCTGGACCGGCAGCGACTCCAGGATGCGCACCTCGATGCGCTCGACGAGCGCCTCGCGCTCCAGGCAGCC
The DNA here is from genome assembly GCA_049975585.1 of Anaerolineae bacterium. GTDB lineage: Bacteria > Chloroflexota > Anaerolineae > UBA1429 > UBA1429 > DAIRUQ01. The sequence goes on along the minus strand of JBNGEB010000285.1, from coordinate 2,585 downwards.
TCCCCCACTCGGTGCGGCTGGTGCGGCGGTCGGCGGCAGGTCATCGGCCCTCCTGGCCGGCACCGGTGTGGCCGTTGCAGCCGAGCTGCAGCCCACGACGCCGCCCAGCAATCCTAGCAAAGCCAACGCGCACAGGTATCTACGGAACATGGCTCTCCTCCCAAGTTGCATCCCTCGCCAATCCACTTTGGCTTTCGGCAGGGGGTTGATCTCGTTCCACACCCTAGACGTCTCGCGTCGCTCAGGCGTTCCGTTGCACGCGGACGTGGTATAGCACTACCTCTATTGTACAGGATAGGCCCATCGACCGCACGCCCCCGCGAACGCTGACATCTCTTGGGGTTGACGCCCCGTTGGCACCCGTGCAGAATACCCGCCATTGCAGGCCTCAGAGAAGGACACGATGGTGAGACGCCTCGTAGCGATCGCGCTGCTCGTGATGTCGCTGGTGGCCTGGTCGCCTGCGACCCCCGAACCCGATGCTGCCTTGGCAGAGCGCCCCATAGGGGGCCAGGCAACACGCATCGAGGCAGTAGCCGAGGGCAACCGCAGCCGCATCGATGCCCTGGACGCCGATGGCGTCCGGCACACGGTAGCCGAAGAGCCCTTCGCACGGCTGATCCTGCCCCAGTTCGAGGCCCTGATCTCCCTCTCTCCCGACGGACGCACGGTTGCCTATGTCACCGCCGACAACGAGTCGCTGGCCAACGCCGAGCTGTGGCTGGCAAGCACGGACGGAGCGCAACGACAGAGGCTTGCCTCCTTCCCAAGAGGACTCTGGATCACCCGACCCGCCTGGGCACCCGATGGCAGCGCCCTCGCCCTCACCCTGGACGACCCAGCGGACACGGGCGATGGGCTCCTCCTGGCCATCGTCCGCACATCGGACGGAGAGCAGCAGCGCCTACGCGTGCCTGGCCTTTGCGCAGAGACGTTCTATGGCACACCGGGCGACATGGTCGTGTGGGGCACTACGGGAATCCTGCTGCGAGACGGTGTCTCGGCGCCCGGCCGCATCTTGGAGCGGATGGTGGATCCAGCCACGGGCAACGCGGCTCTGTCTGTGCGCCCCCTCACGGAAGCCGAGGCCCTCGCCACGCTGGCAGCCAACGAACTCCCCTGCGAGCTGCCACCCTATGCCCAGACCGATCCGAGGTGGAGCGACACCGTGATGCAGGTCTGCGCCCTCACCATCGGCGAGGCGGGCTGCGCCCTCACCAGCGCTGCCATGGTCTTTGGCTACTATGGCGCCACGCGGAACCCGCCGCAGCTCAGCGACTGCCTGGGCGACGATGCCTGCCCCATCTACTGGGGCATTGCCGCTAGCTCCTGCAGCGATGGGCTTGCCAGTTATGTCGATTACCAGAGCTTCTCCTGGGATACCCTCGCAAGCACCCTAGCCGCCGGGCAGCCCATCATCGTGCGCTTTGTCCGCGACAGCAATCCCGGTTGGAACCATTTTGTGGTGGCGACGGCGGGCGACGGCGAGAGCGCCAGCGGTTACACCATCCTCGATTCCTGGGACGGTCGGGCCAAGAGCATGGTGGCCTATGTGGGCAATGGCTGGTCGGCCACAGGGCTGGTCCGCTACACGGGCGAGCCGGCTTGCCTCAGCGGGGACGACGCCCCGCCCGTCGGGGGCATCACGGCCCCTCTGACCGACACGCTAGTCGTCTCGCCAACGCTGACTCTATCGGGATGGGCTAGCGATGTCGGCGGCAGCGGCGATGCTAGCGGACTCGCCTCCGCCCAGTTCCTCGTTCACGATGCGGGGGCATGGCGAGTCGTGGGGCCAACCCATGATACGAGTCCCTTCACCCATACCTGGGATATTTGCGCGGACGGCGTGCCGCCAGGGCCCTTGGCCCTTGGCCTGAGGCTGCGCGATCGCGCCGGCAACGAGGCCATCTCTGTGTTGCCGCTAGTCCATCTCACGCTGGGCCTCGATTGCGCCGAGCAAGATCGCTGCCAGCCGCCGACCGATAGCATAGCCGTGTATGCCGAACCCGGCTATTGTGGCCCCTGTCACATTCTGGGTCCAGGGGACTATGCCACGCCGTGGGATTGGGGTTTGGTCGGGAACGACAATGTCGCGTCGGTGCGCGTGGGAGCCGATGCACAAGTGACGCTGTACGAGCACAAGCAGTACGGCGGCCGCGCGGAAACGATAGGCGCGTCCGACGCCAACCTGGCCGACAATCCCCTGGATGCGGGTACGGTGACATCGGCGCGCGTGCTCTCTCGCACGGCCTCACCCGAAACGCCACAGCTTGACTATCCCCTCCAGGGCGCGCTCTATGACAGCGAGGCGGTCCTGACCTTGGCCTGGCACGGCGCTGCCGGTGCGACGTCCTACCGCGCCGAGCTATGGAGCGATCCGCAGGATGTGATCCGTTACGACCGGCAGCCGGACACATTCATACGCCTCGGATCGCCAGCTCCCGGCGCCACCTATTCCTGGCGGGTGCAAGGGCGCGGGCCTGGCGGCGAAAGCGCCTGGAGCGAGACGCGCACGTTCACGGTCGCGCCCAGGGCACCGGACGATCTGGTGGCGCTGCCCGGATGCGAGCTCGTCGACCTAACCT
>JBNGEB010000284.1:0-2850 GCA_049975585.1 Anaerolineae bacterium | reverse complement strand
TTTCCAAGGCGTTTGGCGTGGTGGGCGGGGTCATCGCGGGCAAGCGGATCATTGTGGACTATTTGCGGCAAAAGGCGCGACCGTTCCTGTTCAGCAACGCGGTCACGGCCGCTGACACCGCCGCCTGCCTAGCTGCGGTGCGGGCGCTGGCCGGCTCCACCGAGTTGGTGGACCGCCTGTGGGCCAACACGCATAAGTTCAAGGGCCAGATGCAGGCCCTAGGCTTTGACGTGGGCCAGAGCGTCACGCCCATCACGCCGGTGATGCTGGGCGACGTGGTGCTGGCCAAGCGGTTCAGCGCGCGGCTGTTTGAAGAGGGCGTGTTCGCCATGGCGCTGGGGTTTCCCACGGTTCCGCGCGGCCAGGCGCGGATTCGCGTGATGGTGTCGGCCGCGCTGAGCGATGACGATCTAACCTACGGGCTGGAGCGGTTCGAGCGGGTGGGCATAGAGCTGGGGGTGATCGACTAGGGCGGGCTTGCGCTGGATGCGGTCTGGCTCTACTATCGTGCTAGCGTCGCAACCCCCCAGGAGGCCCCATGGATACCACGCTGATCGCGCTCGTTGGCTTGCTCGGTCTGGCCGTGGGAGCCGGGGCCGTGTGGCTGTTCCACGCGCAGCCCCTGGCCAAGAGGCTGTCCGACGCCGAGAGTGACGCCAAGCTCGCGCGAGAGCGGACGGCCTGGCTGGAGCAGGCTCAAAAGCAACTGGGCGATACCTTTGAGGCGCTGGCCGGCCGCACGCTCAGGATCTCCACGGAGACGTTCCTAGAGCGCTCGGCGTCCGAGCTGGGGCACCTGGTCAAGCCGCTAGGCGAGGGCCTCGACAAGCTGGACCGCAACATCCGCGAGCTGGAGGAGAAGCGCGCCGGCGCCTATGAGGGGCTGGAGACGCACCTCAAGGCCCTGGACGAGGCCCAGGGCAAGCTGCAGGCCAGCGCCACCACGCTCAACCAGGCCCTGCGGTCCTCGGGGATTCGCGGGCGTTGGGGCGAGTTCCAGCTCCGGCGCATCGTTGAGCTGGCGGGCATGACCGACCACGTGGATTTCGACGAGCAGCCCACGGTGGATGGCGGCCGCCCCGACATGCTGGTCTATTTCCCCAACGGCGGTGCACTCCCCATCGACGCCAAGGCTCCCATGGACGCCTACCTGGACGCCACCGCCGCCGAGGACGCGTCGGACCGCCGCGCCAAGCTCAAAGCCCACGCCAAGGCGCTGCGCGGCCGCGTCCAGGACCTCTCGCGCAAGGCCTACTGGGCGCAGTTCGACCCCGCGCCGCCCTATGTGGTCATGTTCGTCCCCAACGAGGCCTGCCTCAGCGCCGCCTTTGCCGCCGACGATGCCCTGTTGGACTATGCCATCGACCAGCAGATCCTCATCACGTCGCCGGTGACGCTGCTGGCCCTGCTCAAGGCGGTGGGCTATGGCTGGCAGCAGGTGGCGATGAACGAGAACGCGCGCCACATCGCCCAGGAGGGCAAGGAGCTGTATGCGCGGCTGAGCACCTTTGCCGAGCACCTGGCGAGCGTCGGCGACGGCCTCCGTACCGCCCAGGATGCCTACAACAGCGCCGTGGGCTCGTTCGATCGGCGGCTGGTGCCGTCGGTGGAGCGATTCCGCGAGCTGGGCATCTCGGCCGAGGAGATCGCGGGCCTAACGGCGGTGGATACCGCGTTGCGCTCGCCGGACCAGCGGCGGCTGGAGGAGTAGGGGGACGGGCGAACACCTTGCGCTTCGCCGACAACGGCCTGCGGATGGGCGAATGCCCGCGCCCCGCCGACGGCAACCCCCGCGCCCGCGCTGCAGACGGGGTTGGAGAGGGGAGCGGCAACCTCACCCCCGTCCCCTCCCCCGCCATAGGCGCGGGAGAGGGGAGCCGGACCGGAAGCCTCTCCCCCACATGTATTGTGGGGGAGAGGTCTGGAGAGGGGGCGACGGCCTGCGGACGGGCGAACACCTTGCGCATGGGAATGCGTCGGGATTCGTCCCTACGGGCCGGTGACGCTGTGTTGCCTATCGCGTCGACTCCTCAATGAGCCGCGCCCCCTGGCCGGGCCCACACACCAGCACCCCTCGCACCCCTGGCAAGGCCTCGGCGCGCTCCGCGACGGCGTCCCGATGCTCGGTGGCGGTCAGGATGTGGACGTTGGGGCCGGCGTCCAGCGTAAAATAGGCGGGAAGGCCCTCTTTGCGCCAGGATCGAACGGCGTGCATCACCTCGAGGGTGCCCGGTTGCCAGTAGAGAATGCCCGGCTCGCTGGTCATGGCGACGGCGTGGAGGGAGAGGGCGTCCCGTTCGGCGACGGCGCCCAGCAGCGCCAGGTCGCGGCGGGCGATGGCGTCGCGGGTCTCGCGAAGGGAGCGCTCCAGCGAGGCCACCCGCGCCCGGAGCATCGGGCTGGTGGCGGCCCGCGTGTGGCCGTCCAGCGACGACACCGGCTTGGCTTCGCGGGATACGATGGCGATGACGTCGGCCAGGTCCCAGTGGTCGGCGGGGGCCAGTTGGCGGATGCACGCCTCGTCGGGCGCGTCGGCCACCCACTCGACCCATCCCCCCAAGATCGAGCGCGACGCCGATCCCGAAGCCTCGCGGGCCAACGCGGCCAGCTCCTGCGGCGTCAGCGACAGCCCCAGACCTTCGGCGGCGGCCACCGTCAGTGCGGCGAACCCCGATGCCGAGGATGCCACCCCAGCCGCCGCGGGGAAGCTGTTGCGCGAGACGACCTGAGCGCGCGTCTCAACCCCTGCGCGCGCGCGGATGCGATCCAGCTGGCGCGAGACGCGTCCCCTGGCCTCCTCGCTGGCGGGGGCGCCGTTGAGCGTGAGGGCGTCCTCGGCTTGGGTAGGGG
>JBNGEB010000283.1:0-2852 GCA_049975585.1 Anaerolineae bacterium | reverse complement strand
TCGATGCGCCCAAAGCGCTGGATCAGCCGCACGGGGTTCCAGTGTAGGTCATAGTTGATGATGCGGTCGCAGTCCTGCAGGTTCAGGCCCTCGGAGAGGACGTCGGTGGCCACGAGCAGGTTGATCTCCTTGCCATAGCGTGCCGCAGGGATGTCAGGGTTGGCCTTAGGGCTGAACTGGGCCGCCACCACGGTCGGGTCACGGTCGCTGCTGTAGATGACCTGCAGCGTGGGATCCAAGTCACCCAAGTTGTCATAGAGATACTGCGCCGTATCGGCGAACTGGGTAAAGATGAGGCGCTTGCCGTCTCGCAGAGCCTCCCGCTGGAGATGAGCGCGAAGGGTCTGCAGCTTGTCATCCTCGTCCGGAGTGATGGGCTCCACCAGGCTCAGGAGCTCTTCCAGGATGGCGATGTCGTGCGAGAGGTCGCCGGTCAGGCGCGTCAGGTCAAAGTGCGCCGCCTCGTAGCGGCCGCAGACCTCGAGCAGCGTATCGTACAGCTCGCGCTCGTCCATCTGATCGGAGGCGCCGAGGAGCTTTTGGGCGTCCTCGCCGGCGGGGATGATCCCTCGGTGCAGCGCCTCCAGGAAAACTCGATGGGTCTCTAGCATGCGTCCCACGGTAAGACGAAAGGCCTGCACGCTGGACTCGAAGCGCTTGAAGAGCATGATGCGCATCAGGCCACTCAGGGAACGCCCAGCTCGGCGTAGGTCTTGGTAGCGTTGCTCCTTCTGGTGAGAAGGTAGCACGAAGTTGCCCAAGCCATAGCGGGCGTAGGTGAGGCAATCCTCGGGGTAGAGGCCCAGCGTCAGGGGCGGACTGATCCGCTTTCGGATGTCCTCGTAGAGCCCGTCGTAAGTCTCCTCAATGCTGTAGCGCACGGTCTCGAGATGGCGCTCGGGGAAGAACTGCTTCTTACCGCCAACGAGGATGTAGGCCTTGCGCTGGCCGTTGCGATAGGCGTCCCATTGGTCGGGGTCGACCTTGGCTTCGGTCTCGGCGTCGTATCCGTACTGTCGGAGGATGTCGCGGCGGCAACGTCGGATCAGAAGGCTGGTGAGCAGGTCTGGGAGACGTCGGCGGCCCTCCTCCACGAGGCGCACAAAGGCGCGCAGGTCCGGGGGATCGATGGGGAGGATGGTGATGTCGTGCTGGTGGAAGAGCTTGATCTGGTGGTAGAGGTCCCAGGCTGACGTGTTGCGCGGCGTGGCGGTGAGGAACACCGCACGTCGATCGTTGGCGGCCAGGTAGGTCTGGAGAACGCGGTAACGTTGGTTATCGTTGTTGCGAAAGTTGTGGCTCTCGTCCACCAGGACCATGCTGCAGTGCCTGTACACGGGATCGTCACGGAGCCACTGGGCGCCGCCCTCGCCTTCGCGCTCGCGCAGCATGCCCATGGAGAGCACTTGCGAATTCAGGTCATAGCGCGCCGAGAAGCTTTCCCACATGGGGACGAGAGGCGCAGGACAGATGATCAGGGGTTGGGCGCGCTCGGCCATGACATAGTGCTTCAGGATGGCCGCGCCGACGTAGGTTTTGCCCAGGCCCACCACGTCCGAGACAAAGCAGCCACCGTAGGTATCGATCATGGCGATAGCTTGGTGCACGGCATCTTGTTGGAACTCGGCCAGGTCCTCGGTGATCTCAGAGCGCCACAGAGGGCCGGCTGTATCCTCTGCCTCGATGCGGTCGCGCACTAGCTCCCACAGCGTCTTGAGATAGATCTCATACGGGGTGACCTGGGCCAGCGGCCACGCATCCTGCAAGACGTCTATCAGGTGCTGCTCAAAGGGCTCGGACTCGTCCCAGAGGCGGTCGAACCAGTCGACAAGGGCGGCGTGATTGGCGTCGCCATGGACCATGACGTTGAGCTCGGTGTTGCTGGTGATGCCCGCGAGGGACAGGTTGCTGGAGCCGACGATGCCAACGCCGGCGGTGGTCTTGGGCAAGGGCTTGCCCTGCTCGTCAAAGCTCTGGCCATAGGTGCAGATGTAGGCCTTGGCGTGGAGGCGGCCCCTAGTATACACGCGCACGTGGAGCCGCCCCTGGGCGATCATGTCGGCGAGGGAGGCGACGAGGTACTCGGCCTCATCGCTCTGGTCCATCAGGGCGGCTGTCTCGCCGATGGAGGCGGCGGTGTCCTCGGCCATCTGAGGGAGGTCGGCGCTCTTGGGGTATCGGAGGGCCTCGGCGTGGTGCTGGACCTCGGATAGGCGACGGTAGCCCTCGGCGATCTGTTCAAGGGTGCGGCGGTTGGTGGTATTGCCTATGAGCAGCCGCATCTCCTGGACGCTATCGAGGACGTCGGCGACGGCCTCCAGCCCCGAAAGGAAAAAGTAGCCTACGGCAAAGCGAGCCATCTCGGTGCTGGGAAGCAGGTCGCGCATCTTGGCTACCAGGGTGACGTCGCGGTTGTCGATGATGTCGTGGGGCATGGTGCATGTCCTCTCTTCGAGGTGCCAGGCACTCCCAGGGTGCCTGGCACCTGGACGGTGGCTACTCGATAAGATAGCGTTCCGCCCCAGCCGGATGGTGGCGGTCCCGCAGATACTCTTGCACAAAGGCGTCGTATGCCTGGGCCGAAGCGAAATAGGCGTCGCGCAAGGTGCGTTCCCACAGGGTGCCGTGTCGCATGCCAACCCACTCGGCATAGTTGGAATAGGCCCACTGCCCGAGGTCGGTTACCAGACCGTGGCGCACGGGGTTGGCGTGAATGTAGCGACAGAGATGCAAGAGGTAGCCAGTCTCGTCCACGTGGATGGCCTTGTAGGGTCCCTCGAACAGCGTACCTGCCCGGCCCCAACGGAGGTTGCAGGCCTTGGTGTAGCTGTTGAACACCCGCTGCGGGAGCA
>JBNGEB010000282.1:0-2855 GCA_049975585.1 Anaerolineae bacterium | reverse complement strand
CCCCGATGGCCTGCAGCAGGCCCTGGTCACCCGCGTCGTGGACGGCGACACCATCGTCGTCCAGATCGACGGCCAGGAGTTCAAGCTGCGCTACATCGGCATCGACGCCCCCGAGACCGTCCACCCCGACAAGCCCGTCGAGTTTATGGGCCCCGAGGCGTCCGAGGCCAACCGCCGCCTGGTGGAGGGGCGCACCGTGTACCTGGAAAAGGACGTCTCCGAGACCGACCGCTACGGCCGGCTGCTGCGCTATGTTTGGGTGGGCGATGCCATGGTCAACGCCGAGTTGGTGCGGCTGGGCTATGCCCAGGCCTCCACCTACCCGCCCGACGTCAAGCACCAGGAGCTGTTCGCGCGGCTGCAGCGCGAGGCCAGGGAGGCGGGGCGCGGCCTCTGGGCGGAAGACGCCGCGTCGCCCACCGAGGCCCCGCTCTCCAGCGCGACGGGTGGCGGCTCGTTGGCGCTGGGCGCGCTGCACTATGACGGCGACGTGCCCCAGGTGGAAAGCGACGAGTGGATCGAGGTGGTCAACGTGGGGAGTGAGCCCGTTCAGCTTGGCGGCTGGGTGGTCCGCGACGATGATGGCAATGCGTTCCAGTTCCCAAGCCATACGCTCGAGCCGGGCGCATCCTGCCGCGTCTATACCGATGAGGTGCATCCCGAGACCGGCGGGTTCACCTTTGGCTCGCCGGACGCCATCTGGGGCAACAGCGGCGACGTGGTCGAGCTGGTAGATCCCAGCGGCCAGGTGGTGGATAGCGCCTGCTGGGGGCGGGGCTGTCCCTAGGGGGCCTCCCCGTGCTCCGTGCGACCGATCTCCCGGCGCGCTTGCCCTCCGCTTCTCTTTCCGGCTATCATGCTGCCATAGGTCGCCTCACCGTACGATAGCAGGGGGACGCCATGGTCAAGGGATATGCCGGCAAGATCCTGTGGGTGCATCTAGCCGAGGGCCGCATCTGGACGGAAGAGCCGGACGAGGCCTTCTACCGACGCTATCTCGGCGGGGCGGGATTCGTGGCCTACTATCTGCTGAAAGAGGTCCCCAAGGGCGCCGACCCGCTGGGGCCAGAGAATGTGCTGGTCTTTGCGGGGGGCGCCATCACCGGGCTACCCATCGCGGGCTCGGGCCGGAGCGCCGTGGGTTGCAAGAGCCCGCTGACCGGCGGTTGGGGCGAGTCCGATAGCGGCGGCTATTTCGGGGCGGAGCTCAAGCGCGCCGGCTATGACGCGGTGGTGGTCAAGGGCTGCGCCGAGAGCCCCGTCTGGCTGGACATCACGCCCGACGGCGCGACGCTGCGGCCCGCCGACCATCTGTGGGGTCTGGATACGCGCGACACGCAGGAGGCCATCCAAGAGGCCACCGGCGACAGGCATACCCGCTTGGCCGTGATCGGCACGGCGGGGGAGCGGCTGGTCCACTATGCCTGCGTCATCCACGACCTGCGCCATGCCGCCGGGCGCACCGGCGTGGGCGCCGTCATGGGCAGCAAAAAGCTCAAGGCGGTGGCCGTGCGCGGCGGCAGCAACGTGGCGCCCGCCGATCCCGATGCGCTCAAGGCGCTGGCCCGTTGGATGCGCGAGCACTGGCGCGACGACGCCGAGAGCCTCCACGATACCGGCACCGACGGCGGCCTGATGGACCTCAACGACGTGGGCGCCTTGCCGACGCGCAACTTTCAGGATGGCGCCTTCGAGGGCGCGGAAAAGATCACCGGCGCCACCATGCGCGATACCATCCTCACCGGCCGCGAGGGCTGCTTTGGCTGCCCCATCCGCTGCAAGCGCGTGGTCGAGATCCACGACGATGACTATGACGTGGACCCCATCTATGGCGGGCCAGAGTACGAGACGGTGGGCTCGATGGGCTCCAACTGCGGCATCGACGACCTGCGCGCCATCGCCAAGGCCCACGAAATCTGCAACGCTCAGGGGCTGGATGCCATCTCGGCGGGGATGTGCGTCTCCTTTGCCATGGAGTGCTATGAGAATGGCCTGCTCACCGACGAGGATACCGGCGGGCTGGAGCTCCGCTTTGGCAACGCCGAGGTCATGGTCCGCTGCGTGGAGCTGATCGCCGCGCGCGAGGGGATCGGCGAGCTTCTGGCCGAGGGGCCGCGCGCCGCCGCCGCCAAGATCGGTCCCGAGGCGCTGCCTTTCGTCATCGACGTCAAGGGCCAGCCCTTCCCCATGCACGAGTGCCGCACGCGCCACGGCCAGGCGTTGGGCTATGCCGTGTCGCCCACCGGCGCGGACCACATGCACAACTACTGGGACGAGGGCCAAGAGAAGGACCCCCTGGGCGACAAGCTCCTGGAGCTGGGCGTGTATCAGCAGGCCGGCCGCACCGAGATGACGACCGCCAAGGTGTGGGCCTATACGGCGACGACCAACTGGCAGTGGGTCCACAACATGCTGGGTCACTGCATGTTCGTCCCCTGGACGCGCCGGCAGATGGTGGACCTGGTGCGGGCCATCACGGGCTGGGAGACCAATCTCCACGAGCTGCTGATGGCCGGCGAGCGCTGCGTGACCATGGCGCGGGCCTTTAACCTGCGCGAGGGATTCACTCGCACCGATGATAGGTTGCCGCTACGCACGCGAGAGCTCTTCAAGACGGAGCGTCTCAACGAGCGCCCGGTGGACCCCGAGGAGCTGGACGAGGCGATCACCCTCTTCTATGGGATGATGGGCTGGGATGCCGAGACAGGCACGCCCTTGCCGGCGACGTTGCACCGGCTGGATATTGCCTGGGTGGCCGAGGCGGTGGCGTAGGGAGCCGACGAGGGCCTCGCCGACGGTGTTGCCCTTCCCTCGCGACAGACGCGCCACAGATGGCGCGGGAGAGGGGAGTACAG
>JBNGEB010000281.1:0-2859 GCA_049975585.1 Anaerolineae bacterium | reverse complement strand
CTATCAGGGGCCGATATAGAATCTGCAGGGCCAGGCCAGACAGGGCGCCCACGCGATCCATCTTACCGGCGGCGATCTCTGGCACGCGTGACGTGGCGTGCAGCGCCTCTTTCAGGCGCTCGTAGATGGCCAAGCTGGAAGCCAAGTCACCCGGCGCTTGCAGTGCATTGAGCGACGCGTCGGGCCCGCCCAGACAGATTACATCGCTCGAAGTCACGCGCAGGTCATCCTCGTGGACATTCTGGGCCCACAGCACCGGATGCGCGTGCAGCCGAACCATTCGCAGCACATTGCTCATTACGAAGTTGATGCCATCGTTCAGCTCAATTACCGAGGGCTCCAGGTCGGCCATGCCATAGTAGGTGTTCGGGTGTGGCAAGTTCTGGCAGTCGATAATGGGCGGCCAGTCATAGGGCCACGTTTCACGGTGCATCCTCTTGAAAGCACCGCCGCCCCGCGCCTTCTCGTCCAGAATCTGCCATCTGCCGTTATCGTCGCGCTCGATGGTTTGCCGAAAGGTGAGCTGTTTGCCGTCCTTATCGCGGTCCGTATATTCGATGCGATATAGCCAAACGCTGCCGATGTCATCAGGGTCGGTAAACACCCGGACGTTTTCGGGCGATAGGTTGACCAGGGCGGGATACCCCCCATCATCCCGCGGCACGATCTTGATAAAGACGTGACCACACACTGCGCCGTTGAGCCCAATGGCGGCCAGGAATTCCATCTTATTGTTACGACGCCAACACTCGTCCAGCCACTCCTCGGCCTCGGTGACGGTCCCCTCCTCCAGCTCCCAACGCGGCTCCTTGCCGAAAAGGAACTCTGCGCTCATGTCGGCCACCAGACGGCAATAGTTGATGCGTAGATTATCATCGTACTCGCCACTGGTCTGCGCCAGCGGCTTCGTGAACCGGCCATAATAGGCCAACCAGGCCCTCTTGAGACGCGTCGCTCGTTCGGCGTCGATTTCATCAAGGCGCTGAGACCACAGCACGTCCGATAGGCGCGCCAAAATGCTACTCACCGTTCCTACCTCCAGGGCGAGGGCGCGTACTCCGGCCTCACCCGTCGCTCCAACATGGCCAATGCACCGGATGCGGCGTCCACCTGGTCATCATAGGTGGAGCCATCGCCCGAAAAGCTGGCCAGCTCCTGCACAAAGGTATCGATCCATGGCCCGCGCACCAGCACCACCTTGCCCTGCTCCGCCCGCGAAGAGAGGGGTAGCGCGCGAGAGAGCTTATCGCGGTCCACGCTCACGGCGCGGATAGCGCGTCCCGCGAGCTCCGGGCGACGCAGTAGCGCCTGCACGGCAGCTAGGCCATGCAGCGCCTCCTCGATGCCCTGCTCTACGCCCGGCTCCGCCAGGATCGTCTGCACCAGAATCCGCTCCTGGTCGGGCCATTCCCAACGCCCGCGCTTCAAGTCGCGCAGATAGAGAGTCCCGTCGGGCCCCAGCGCCGCCGCAATGCTGGCCGTATAGCTTGCCGTGTCGCGCGTCGAGGCGGCGAGGTCCCAATAGCGGGCCCACCTCAAGTCGTCGGGCGCCCTGTCAACGATGCGCCGGAACCACTTGCGCCGGAACACGTTCCCCTTTGGCGTGATGGCCCAGTTGCCATTGAGCAATCGCTCGCGCTCCAGCAAAGAAAGCGCCTGGAGGCGCCGTACGTAGCCGGGATCGTAACGAAGCAGCGTCGGGTTATCGTAAAGCGACGCCGCGATGAATTGCCGTGAGAGCCCCATAGGATCATCGGGCCCGGTCTCGGCACCTTCAGGCGTGAAATAGCGCACCTCACCGCTCTTAGCGGTCGGCTCATCGCCCAACCAGGGCCACCAGCGGCGCCGTACCCACTCGTGCCCCTCGCCGCCAGGGTTCGTAGCTGCCCGAACGCGCACCGGCACCGGGGCCTTGGTGCGCGCACGCGAAAAGAGATAGCGATACTGCGCCTCTGTGAACTCCGTAAGCTCGTCAAAGCCGATGTAAGCAAAGCTGGCGCCCTGATACGCCATCCGATCCGCGTCGAGGTGCATGTGGCCAAACTGCAGTGTGGCGCCGGACGGGAAGGTCCAGCGATAGTCCGCCGCACTCCACTCGGCCACAGACGCCAAAAGCTCGTGGGATCGTGGCACCAGGCCCCCCGCTCGCGTCAGCCGGTTGTAGGTGCGCCGGAAGATGATGGCGTGGTAACCAGGCACGTCGGCATAACGCAGCGCCTCCATGAGAAGCGAGTCGGTTTTGCCGCCGCCCGCGGCGCCGCCATACAGTACCTCGAAGGCCGTAGAACGATGGAAAGCCATTTGGGGGCCGGCATGAGGCCGCCAGGCCGCGCCGTCCACGGCCAGCGGCACCTTAGTCCCCATCATCGTCCTCCAGGGGCGGCAGCAGCGCCACGATGGACTGCCCGCTGGTGGTCACATCAACGCGTTGGGGCCCCTTCACGCCTAGCAACTCCGCCTTGGACATCACACAACGGCGCACCTCGCCATAGTCACCGCGACGCCACGCTGCACGCTGCACCTCGTCAAGTCCCTCTAGCAGGTCGGCCTGGTGAGCGGCGTAGTTGCGTTGTACCTGCTCCTGCCAATAAGCCGTGATCAGCTCGATGTCGTGCCTAATCGTCTCATACGACCACGGCTTGCCCGTATGTGGGTTGACCAGCCCCTCTTTGGCCAGCAACTCAGCGATGGCGCGCAGCGAATAGCCGCGTACATGAAGAGAGCCCACCGTCTCACGACGCCGAGCCTGTATGAGCGACCAAGAAGCAGGCCATTTCCGAGGCATAGTCAACCTTTTATGTCAAAATACGCGGCGCCAAGCCCATATCAGCCATGCGCTGCAGCGCCACCGCTACATTC
>JBNGEB010000280.1:0-2889 GCA_049975585.1 Anaerolineae bacterium | reverse complement strand
CGGCGCTGATGGGTACCATGGTGAGCCCATGTTTGGGCATCGTAGCGAGCCTTCTAGGCTACGAGCGCTGCCGCGGCCGCCTATGCGAGGCAGTGAAGGGGCTTCAAAACGAGGCAAGGGATAAGGCTTAGCATGGCAGATAGTACGCCGCTCCAACTGTACAACTCGTTGACCCGCGAGAAACAACTGTTCGAACCGGTGCATCCGGGCCGCGTGCACATGTACGTGTGTGGGCCCACGGTCTATAACGACACCCATCTGGGCCATGGCAAGACCTACATCAACTTTGATACGGTGGTCCGCTATCTGCGATACCTTGGCTACCGCGTTCTCTATGTTCAAAACATCACCGATGTGGGCCACCTCCTAGAGGGAGGCGAGGATCGCATTCTGAAAGGTGCCCAACGCGAGCATATCCAACCGATGGAGCTGGCGGAACGGTACACCCGCCGCTACTACCGCGATATGGATCGGCTGAACGTGCTCCGACCAGATATCGCTCCGCGAGCCACCGGCCACATCATCGAGATGATCTCATTGATCGAGCGGCTCATCGCGTCCGGCCACGCGTACGAGGCCAATGGCTCTGTCTATTTCTCGGTAGAGTCATTTCCCGAGTACGGCAAGCTCTCCGGTCGGCGGATCGAGGACCTCCAGAGCGGGACGCGCGAGGCCGTTCGGGAGGAGAAGCGCCATCCCGCCGATTTCGCCTTGTGGAAACGCGCGGATCCTGAACACATCATGCGCTGGCCCAGCCCTTGGGGCGAGGGCTTTCCTGGCTGGCATATCGAATGCAGTGCCATGTCCACCAAGTACCTGGGGCAACCCTTCGATATTCACGGCGGCGGCGTCGAGAACAAGTTCCCGCACCACGAGTGCGAGATCGCCCAGGCCGAGGCAGCCACCGGCAAACCGTTCGCACGGTATTGGCTCCACAACGGCATGCTGATGATCCGTGGCGAAGAGATGCACAAATCGCTCGGCAACTTTGTCACGCTGGAGCAGGCCTTTGAGCGTTGGGACCCGATGGTCATCCGACTGTTCGTCCTGCTGAGCCACTACCGTGGACCTCTGGACCTGACTGAGGAGGCCATGGACGCTGCCGAGCGCGGCCTCCAGCGGCTCTACAATGCCATCCGAGGCGTGCGCCGACAGCTCGCCAGCGCCCCGGAGGGCCAGGTTGACCCCGAGATCAGCGCATTGCTGGACGAGACTCGCGAACGCTTTGAGATTGCCATGAACGATGATTTCAACACGCCCATGGCCATCGCTGCTCTGTATGATATGACCCACGAGGTGAACGCGCGCCTCAACAGCGCGGCTCCGCCAAGCTCCGGGTCACTGGAGGCCATTGACGATCTCTACAAGCAGCTTGCCGGCGACGTGCTCGGACTTATGGGCGAGAGCCTCGACCAAGACGTGGAGGCCGGCATGACAAGCGCCCTTTTGGATCTTCTTGTAAACACACGAAGCAAACTGCGGGAAGCTAAACAGTACGGCCTGGCCGACGAGATTCGCGATCGCCTAGCGGAACTCGGCGTTGCCCTTCGAGATACGGACGAGGGCACACGCTGGGTCATCCAGTAGTCAGCGAAACGGCAAGCGCCTAGGATGGAGGTTCTGGTAGGACCCCACGCGGTGAGAGCGGCGCTGCGCGCTGGCCGCCGTCGCGTTCATCGGGTCTACGTTGGCCATCATCGGAGCCCGCGGCCGGAAATCCAGGAGATCGGCGCGCTATGCCGTCAACTCGGCATACCCATAGAGAGCACCTCGCCCACCAGGCTTGGTCATCTGGCGGGGGGTATGCCCCATCAAGGGATCGCTGCCCAAGTAGGGCCCTATCCGCTAGTCCCGATCGAGGCCGTGCTGGAAGTTGCCCGCATCAGGGAGAAGCTGCCATTACTGTTAGCCCTCGATGGGGTCCAAGACCCCCACAATCTGGGCGCCATCCTGCGCACCGCGGACGCCGTCGGTGTGCACGGCGTTATCCTACCTGCGGATAGGGTCGCCAGCGTCACCCCCACGGTCAGTCGCGTCTCGGCGGGAGCAGCCGAGTACCTGCGCGTGTCCCAGTGCGTCAACCTCGTACGTACGCTGAGGCAGATGAAGGACGAGGGCCTATGGATAGTGGGCGTGGAGCAGCATCCGGATGCGCAGAACCTCTGGCACATCGCATTCGACATGCCGACGGTCCTGGTACTCGGCAGCGAGGGGGGCGGCATGCGTCGGCTGACCGTAGAGACGTGTGACATCCTTGCCAGCATCCCTATGGCTGGGCATGTGAGTTCGCTAAACGTCTCCGTCGCCGCGTCCCTGGCCCTCTATGCCGCAGCGAGAGGCCAGGCTGAGAGCAAGAGCAAGTAGCAAGTCTCCAGATTTGACGCAGTCGGTGTCTGTGGTATACTCGTTTTCCGGCTGACTTGACCACTCTCTATGGTGAGCTATAATGAAGAGCGACCGTGTGCCGACGTAGCTCAACCGGCAGAGCAGCGGTTTTGTAAACCGCCGGTTGTGGGTTCAAGTCCCTCCGTCGGCTTTTGCGTGTGCACTAGCCTCGGGCGGGACAGACCCATCGAGCCTTTTCAATCTGGGCAGGTACCCAAGCGGCCAAAGGGGACTGACTGTAAATCAGTTGGCTACGCCTTCGGAGGTTCGAATCCTTCCCTGCCCACTCGCTCGCTCTTCGGAGAGGGCCGGCAAGCGCCCACGTAGCTCAGACGGTAGAGCACGTTCTTGGTAAGGACGTGGTCACGGGTTCAAGTCCCGTCGTGGGCTCAAGTCGTTCGATTGGGCGCGGCCCATCTCGGCGCGAAATGTCAAGGAGGTTCTCAAACATGGGCAAGCAGGTCTTTGAGCGCACCAAGCCGCATGTGAACGTGGGCACCATCG
>JBNGEB010000279.1:0-2893 GCA_049975585.1 Anaerolineae bacterium | reverse complement strand
GTCTTGGTCGGGCTAGGGGACGTTGGGTGGTTGACCGAGGCCAAGAGCGTCTCGCCAGAGACGATCACCGTTGCACGTTACGCCGAACTCGACCAAAGCCTAGAAGGTGACCCAGTCGTCCGGGCGCGCGAGTTCGTCGCCAGCCACCTGGAGCGGTATCTGCTCAACCCGGGGGTGGACTATTGGCTCGGCTGGAACGAACCTGTCGTGCAGACCCCCGAGGATATGGCTTGGTATGCAACCTTTGAGGCCGAGCGCGCAGCCGCCATGGCCGAGCACGGGCTAAGGGTTGCCATCGGCAACTTTTCCGTAGGAACGCCCGAGGCGGACGTATTCGGTGAGTTTCTGCCGGCTATTCGCGCGGCGATGGAGCACGGCGGCGTGCTCTCGCTGCACGAGTATGGCGCGCCCACTATGCGCGACGGTGTGGGTGCTGGCATCCCTGGCGCCGAGCCAGTTGATGGCGCGGGTGCCCTTACCCTGCGATACCGCTACTGGTACGACCACTTTTTGCAGCCCAATGATCTCGTGATTCCCCTGGTGATCACCGAAGCGGGGATCGACGGCGGGGTGCTAGCACAAAGCAACGATGGCGAGGATGGCTGGCGCGGGCTCGTGGACCTTTCGGTGCCGGACGAGTCGCTCTCGCGAGCGGCGGCTAGCTACCTCGAGCAACTGTCTTGGTATGATGACGAGCTGCGGCGTGATCCCTATGTGCTGGGATTCGCCGTGTTTAACGTGGGTGACCCAGATGGTGAGTGGAGCAGCTTTGACATGACCGATCTCTTGCCGCAGCTTATAGAGACCGCTCTCTCAAAGCCATAATCCGTCTAACGGCGTAGCAAGGTGGGACGTCCCCTATGGATGTCCCACCTTTTGCGTCTCTGATGACAAAGGCTACTCGCGAGGCCAACGTCCCGCGAGATCCGGCATGGCTGGGAAGGGGCCGTGGGGCTCGCTCTGATACCAGTATCCCACCGAGCTGATATCGTCGGTGAGCGGCTCGAACTTGCCGTTGAGCCACCAGCCCAACGTCTGGATAGTGACCTTCAGGTTCTGCTCGAAGCGGATCGGGTCCATGATGTGCCAGCGGTACAGCCCATGCTTGGGTACGCCGCCCTCATCACGTTTCCACAGCGGGTAGCCCTGGAACGCTGTCGAGAAGGTATCGCCAAAGCCCCATGCGCCGCCGAAATAGTCCTCGGTGCCAGTGCCGCAGATAGTGGGATACTGGTCATCCCCATCGATGAAGAACTTGATCTCACCCTCGCCCCACCAGCCGTCGGAGAACTGGTTCCATCCGAGCACGGTCCCCACATAGTGACCCTGCCCGACGATGCCGTCCAGGATAACGTGCTCAGGTCGCTCGCGCGTGCTCATGGCACGACGCCACTGTGCGTGCAGGTAGCCGGCCTCGTCCGGCACGTCTTGCAGGGCATAGGTAATCTGATAGAAGAACCCCCCGATAGGTTCCCAATAGCCGTTCTCGATGGTGATGCGGGCGCGCTTGCGGAAAGGCATAGGCCAGTAGCTGTTGAACCCACCGCTGGGGTTGACAGCGATGGGCAGCGACGTCACGTTGTAGCGTAGGCCCATGACGTTGGCAAAGAAATCGCCCAGCGGTACCTCCACCGAAGGCGTTTCCTCATCGTCCCAGTAAATCCTGAGCACGCAAGATCGGTAGGCCTTGGGATGCACCGTGATCCAGATGTGCTGGATGATTCCGGGGCCCTGGATATCGGCTAGCGCCGTCGTGGTCCCGGAATCGAGCGTGATACAGGGGCGAACCTTCCACCCCTTGCCCAGCAATGAGGCGGGATGATCGGCTTCGGGCGTCTCGCGCGCGCCACCACTCACCTCGCCGCTGGGATTCTCCGCCGAGATCGAGCGCGTCTTGGCCATCGACAGCATCGGGATGTTACCCAACCCGACAAAGGGTCCGAAGAGACTATCCATGATCCCCTCCAAAGTCTGTGCCACGCAGATCGACTACACGCACGAGTGTAGCATGCCGAGTCAGGTGTGACAATGGCTTCGGTTGACATGGATCGAGCCCGCCCCTAAGATGCAGCCTGTTGCCGTATAATCGCCAACCATGGAGATCGCGCTCGCGCATGATGGCAGCCTTGTGGCAGATTGGAGCGACCTCGGCGGCCCTGGCATTGCTGCTCCCCTTTGCGATCCGTTTCGATCTCAAGGCGTTGGGGCGGCTGCCCTTGCATGTGCTCGAGGGCCTCTGTCTGCTGTGGCCCATTCGCACGTGGGTACGAGCGCTGGGCAAGCGCGGGGCATACAGGGATAAGGGATGGTGGATCGTCGCGCTGTCCGGAGGGGCGTTGCTAACGACGGCAGCGGCCGTGATCTGTTCCGGATGGACCGTGTTAGTCTGGGCCATGGCGATATATGGCGTGGTACGCACGATCCTCGCCGTGTATGTCGCATTTGGGAGCGCCCTCCCTGCCAACCGAGGAGAGGTCCTGGCAGAGGGCCTGCTATCCACAACGGTATGGGCGATGGCGCTCGTGGGTCCCGCCGTCTTGATGGCATCCGACCAGATATTGGTACCGAGCCAGGGCTGTGTCCTGGCTCGACAACCGGCAGCGGCTCTGGCGCTCTGCCTGGGTGTAGCGGGCAGTTGGGTGGATCCCATATGCGGCAGGCTTGCCCCTACTCTGGCTCTAGCCTTCCATCGGCTGCACGCGGATGGCCAGAGCGCATGGCTCGTCACCGATGGCTATATCTGGCGAATAGCTGGCCTGGCGGCCTGGACAGGGGGATTCCTCCCGTCGGCAGACTGGATCACGCGACTTGTCGTGGTGATCATCGGGCTTCTGGTGATCCTGTGGCTGCGCCAGATCTATGTGATAGGCCTGAGACGCCGGCTAGGGGGGCG
>JBNGEB010000278.1:0-2916 GCA_049975585.1 Anaerolineae bacterium | reverse complement strand
GCTCGGGAAGGTGATGGCCTCGGGGCAGGGTGGCCAGGGCAGCACCACCGCGCGATCGATGCCCTCATCGTCCAGCCGGGCGATCAGCGACTCGGTGGTGGGAGGCTCGTGCTCCAACGTCGCGGTCGTGCGCAGATCAGCGATGTGAGCGTGCATGTCGATGATCACGGGCAAGACTCCTTCGCTGATGAACGAGCGGGCGATCTGTTTGCCTGATGAGCGTGCCGGCGATCCTCAGGAAGACGCTTGGGCGTACACTGGCAGCGTGAGATGCGACGGTCGCAACCTATCGTGAAAGACGCTGTTCACGGTCACCTGGCTAGCCGACTCTTTGCCCAGCGGGTCGCCGGTGTTCAGGTTGCGATCGTACCGTGGAAAGTCGCTGCTGGTCACCTCGAGCCGGATGCGATGTCCAGCAGCAAAGAGCTGCGCTGTGGCCCCCAGGTCCACCTCGAACCGGTACGTCCGGCCGGGGTCCATCAGCTCCGGGCGGTCCAGGCCTTTGCGGTACCGGGCGCGGAGGATGCCGTCGCACACGGACATCGAGCGCCCATCGGGCCAGACGTCGCAGAGCCGCACGACCCAGTCCGTGTCCGGTGCGCTGGACGAGGCATAGAGTGTGGCGACGATGGGCCCGACCACGGCCAGGTCCTCTGGCAGGACATCGGACGTGTACGTGAGCATGCGCGCCTCAACGGGGGCGTGATCCCTGGGGCCGAGCGCGAACCCCCGGAGCAGGCTGGGCACCGGTTCCTCTGGGTCGTAGGCATAGCGGTCGGGGTCTTTGGTCTCGTCGGGCAGCTCGAACGCCAGGCGCCCGTTGTTCAGCGACAGATCGCTCGGCCCGGACCCCTCGCCAAGATACATGGCCGCATACGTCACCGGAGGCGGCCAATCCTCCAACGCCAGCCAGCGATTGGCTCCCATGAGAAAGACCTGGACTCTGGGCTCATCCATGATGCTTGTATCCAGCCCCTTCAGCCAATGGTCGTACCAACGTAGCCGATGGCCAAAGAGATCGAACGCGGCCTAGGGCCCAAAGTCGAGCTCGCCGACGTACCGCTCTCCCACATTGTTGGGCGCATGGATCCACGGCCCGACGACGAGCCGCTGGTTTGTCCGACAGGCAGCCGAGCGTCCATGGGCGCGGATGCCTTGGTAGGCCCGCAAGGTTCCCCGCAGAAAGATGTCGAACCAGCCCCCCAGGTGTAGGACCGGCGTGTCAATCTGGTCAAAGGCGTCCGAGAGACGCAGCGGTTGCCAGTACGGGCCGTCCTCGGGGTGGGCAAGCATCTCCATGTAGGAGCCGTCCACGCCCTCGATGGGCGGACAGTCCGCTAGAGGCAAGTGGCGATACCACGCCTCGATCTCCTGCAGGGCTTGGGCAAGGCGGGGTTTGGCGGCCTCCAAGGCTGCCCAGTCGCCGCCGTGTTGGACAGAGGCATCGGGCGACTCGAAGGCTCGCTTCAGCAACCAACCCAGCCGAAAGGCCCCGCCCCGATAGGCCCAGTCTCGATAAGCGTCGCTACCGCCTTCGCGCACATAGCAGGCCGTCAGGTGAGGCGGGCGCGTGGGCAGCGCATCGTATTGCGTGAACCCCGAGTACGAACCGTCCAACATGCCGACGTGGCCGTCACACCAGGGCTGTGCGGCGATCCACTCGATGGTGTCATAGCCGTCGCGATGGGCGCCCCAGCCGTCGTCGCGAAAGATCCGGAACACGCCGTCGGACGTCAGCGCGCCGCGGACGTTCTGCCCGATGACGGCATAGCCCCGCGCGGCATAGTAGGCGCCTGCCGCGCGGCATCGCGACTCTAGCGGGTAGGCAACCCGCTCCACCAGGGCGGGGAAGGGACCATCGCCCTTGGGAAGGTAGAGGATGCCTCGGAGAACGGTGCCGTCGCGCATGGGCATCTCGATGTTTCGCTGCACGGCATAGTCGCCAAGGGGCTCGCCAGGCGCGCCTACGGTCACGAGATCCTCCTCGGGTGATGGTGCAAGCTTGTCGCGGACGCCGGGGATTGTAGGGCGGGCAGGTCACGGGGACAAGCGCGGTGGGGTGGTGAACAGTTGGGCGCGCTCTCGCATCCGCTGCACGCCCTCCCCATTCCCTCTCAGCGCCCGCCTTGCCCCATGCCCCTTGACGCCCACCTTCCCAAGCGCGACAATCGAGGCGTTCGCGCCATACCTGCCTCCCGCTCGGGACGAGGCTCTCCCGACTTGGCATGGCCCCTTGCCGGTGCCCGTCAGGCGGCGCAAGGCAGCCCTTCATCGCGTTGGCGCGAGCGGAACACGTGTTAGCGAGGTATGCGATGCAGTCTTTGGGAAGCCTATCGCTTGACAGCACTGTGGACGATCATGACGCCAGCGGCGCCTACTGGAGCCAGAGCGTCGAGGGAGAGCTGGCGAGCATCCGCGAGGACGTCCTCGTGCTGGCCATTCTCGGTATGCCCGTTCTGGGCCTCGTTTGGCTCGCCATCGCCATGCCGGACGACCTCGTGCCCCTTGGCGCTGCCTCGCGGCCAGTCTTTGCCCTGTTCGTGGGGACTCTGGGGGCTTACTATTTGCGTCGTTGGTCGCGGGTCGCAGCGAGTTGGCTCGTCGTCATCAGCATGATCATCGCTGTCAGCAGCATGATCGCTGGCCGCACCTCGCCGATGGCCATCACCGCCGGGATCCTGATCGTCGTGACCGCCAACGCGCTGCTCGGCCCGCTCGAAAGCGCTTTGGCGACCGTGACGGCAGCGGCGGCCCTCACCATGGCGCGTCATCTGGTGTTCGGCGGGCTTCCCTGGTGGATCGGGTTCGACGTGCTGTTGCTCTATGGACTGGTGTGGGGCGCGGTCTATGCCGGCAGCCTGCAAGTGCGACGGGCGTTCGAGATCTCGGCCGCTGGATGGGCGCAGAGCCGTGCCC
>JBNGEB010000277.1:0-2921 GCA_049975585.1 Anaerolineae bacterium | reverse complement strand
CCGCGACGGCGATGGCCACGACGACCGCCAGCTTGAGCCCCAGCGAGATCCTACGCATCCTATGCCTCGCGCAGCTTGTAGCCGACGCCGTGCACCGTCAGCAGATAGGTCGGCTCGGACGAGTCCTGCTCGATCTTGCGCCGCATGTTCTTGATGTGCGTGTCGATGGTCCGCTCATACCCCTCATAGGCCTCGCCGGTGGCGGCTTCCAAGAGCTGCAACCGCGAAAAGACGCGCCCCGGCTCGCGCATCATCGTCCGCAGGATCTCAAACTCGGTGGGGGTCAGATCGACCGGCTCGCCCTGGATCGTCACCGCATGCTTGGCGACATCGAGCTCCAACTCGCCCACGGAAAAGCGCTCCTGCTCCTGCGTGGGTGTCCCCTTGACACGGCGCAGCACGGCGCGGACCCGCGCCACCACCTCACGCGGGCTGAAGGGCTTGGTCACATAATCATCGGCGCCCAACTCCAGCCCAATCAGGCGGTCGGTCTCTTCTACGCGGGCAGTCAGCATGATGATGGGGATATCGGAATCGCGGCGGAGCGCCCGGCAGACGTCCCAGCCGTCCATGTCAGGCAGCATCAGGTCCAAGATCATCAGGTCGGGCTCTTGCTGGCGAGCCATGCGCAGCGCTTCGGGCCCCGTATAGGCCGAGAGCACCTCATAGCCGGACCGCTCCAAGTAGCCGCGCAGAATACGCACGATCTCAACCTCGTCGTCCACCACCAGGATCTTGTCTGGCATCGTCCGTCCCTCTCTAGCGTCAACGTACCGCCGCAGCATAGCCCGCACCGAGCTCACTCGTCAACCTGGCGTCATGTCTCCCAGAGAAAAGGCCTTGCCATCGCCCTGCTCACCTTCCCTTCAAGCCTACACCATAGGTGTGAAGGCCATGTGAAGAGGCTGTGGCGACATTGGGGGGCAAGATGCCCACGAACTCGCGCGAAAAACCCTTGACAGCGGCCCGTTGATGTGCTATTATAATGGTGCAGAGCCTCGAGAGATTGATGGATCTCTCGGTAATGGCCAAAGAAGAGAAGATCAACGAGCGGGGACGAAGGAACGCGAGGCTTTCCGAACCGCGAGTCGGCTGAAAGGCCCGGGAGACCGGTCCGGGATCCCGACAAGTGAGTAACGCGGCGATAGCGGCGGGAAAGCAAGTTGATCGGACTTCTCGGAGGAGACACTCCAGAAAAACGACGCCTGCACCGAGACGACACAAAGGTCACTTGAGGCTCTGCGTTTTGCGTTGCTCGGATCGAGTCGCGCCGCATCCCAGCTCCCGTCGAACCCCCTAGCGCGCCAACGACGACGCGAACGCCCGCCAAAGAAGGCCGCAGGCGCCGCCACACACCAAAAGGGGGAAGCGCCATGCAAGAGCACATCCTCGTTGCCTACTGTAGCCACTATGGCTCCACCGCTGAGGTTGCCAAGACCATCGCCAACACCCTCGAGGAAGAGGGCGTCCAGGCCGACGTCCACTCGGTGACCGACGAGATCGACCTGAGCCCCTACACGGCGGCCATCCTGGGGAGCGCCATTTACCGTGGGGTGTGGCCGGACGAGATCACCAACTTTGTGCGAGAGCATCGCGACGTCCTCTCTCAGCTCCCCATCGGCCTCTTTACCGTGGGGCTGATGATGCGCAAGCCCAGCGAGGATGCCAAATACAAGGCCCAAGCTGCCATGGCCCCCGTCCGCAGCCTGGTGAAAGAGGTGGAGGTCGCCTCCTTTGGCGGCTGCTGCCACAACCTGCCCCAGCCGTGGAAGTTTTTCTTCAAGCTGCTGGGGGCCGGCGGCGATTATCGCGACTGGGACGAGATCAAGCATTTTGCCCGCGTGTTCCTGGACAGGCTGCCCAAGCGGATGGCCGCCGCGGCCTGAACCGAACGACCACTTCCGGGGGCGAATCCGCGCCCGTAGTCATGCGCGGATTCGCCCCTTTTTTGGAGGGGGCGAGGCAAGGTAGGGCACGCCGCGGACGCCGTCCCGCGTCCAAAACAACCCCCTCTCCAAACGTCTCCCCCACGATGCGCGCGCCGCAGACGGCGTGGGAGAGAGGCTTCCCGTGGCTGCGGCTCCCCTCTCCCGCGTTGATAGCTGACGCGCACGTAGGCTAGAATGGGTTCGAGGCAGCAGAGAAATGACTCACCTAGTCAAAAGAGCACAGGGCATTGACATCAAAGGGCAATATGCTATAATGATTGTGGTGATGTTCATCTAGCTCTAATGGGGAGGTCAATGATGACACAGGGAGAGATGGGGCGCCGCCAGTTCCTTCGGCTTGCAGGTTTGGGTTGTGGAGCAACGTTCCTAGCAGCCTGCAAACGGGAAGTCGTGGTGGAAACGCTCGTCGAGGAGGTCGAGAAGGTTGTCAAAGAGACCGTCGTCGTGGAAAAGGAGGTCGAAAAGGTTGTCAAAGAGACCGTCGTCGTGGAAAAGGAGGTCGAAAAGATTGTCACGGCCACACCCGTGATGCAAGAAGTCACCGTTCGCTTTATGATCTGGGGTGGCGCTGCTGAAAAGGCCGCCTGGGATGCTCGCTACAAGCTCTTCCGCGACAAATACCCCAACATCCGCGTCGCCATCGTCTATCCACCAGGCAACTATCAGGAAAAACTCACAGCCATGATCGCCTCGGGTACGGCCCCCGATGTGTTTATACCCGGCAGCATGCGCCTCGACGTGCCCCGGGGCATTCTCTTGCCGCTGGATGCCTACATGGAAGCAGATCCCGATTTCGATGCGGACGACTTTTTGCCGGGAACTCTCGAGCGCGGCCAGTATCAGGGCGTGCAGTACTGCATGCCAGGCGGGATTGGGCCTCAGGTGGTCTTCTGGAACGTGGACTATTTCGAGGAAGCCGGCCTAGAGAACCCCAACGATCTCCACGAACGGGGCGAGTGGACCCTCGAAAAG
>JBNGEB010000276.1:0-2943 GCA_049975585.1 Anaerolineae bacterium | reverse complement strand
TTCGCCAAAGGTCTTGACGTCGCCGCTGAGCGGGCCAAGAACAGCGATCTTGACCGGGAAACCAGGGGCTGGGGGCACTAGCGCCGTCTCACCGGCGGTCTCGCCGCCTACTGGCGCTACGATGTCGCTGCCGCCGATCCACTTGTCATAGAGCTCGTCATAGACGCCGCTCTGCTGGACCTTTTTCAGGCCCTCGTTAAAGGCAGCGACAAAGTCCTGCATCTCGCCCTTGCGGACGACGACGCCATAGAACTCTTCCGTCATGGGCTCGCCAACGATCTTGAGCTTGCCGCGGAACTGGTCCGAGGCCAGCGCAAAGTCAGCTGCCACCGGGGTGTCGGTCACGACGGCGTCAATGTTGCCATTCACCAGGTCAAGCAACGCCAGGTCGATGTTGTCATATTCCTTGAGCGTGGCATTCTCGATATCCTCGATGGCGAACGCGCCCGTGGTACCGATCTGGGCGCCTACCGTCTTGCCGGGGAGATCCTCGGGTCCCTGGATCTCGGTCTCATCTGCACGGACGACCGTGATCTGGCCCGCGTTGATATAGGGGTCGGAAAAGTCATACTTTTCGAGACGATCGTCTCGAATGGTCACCGATGACATGATGACATCATAGTCGCCGGCCTCAAGACCCGCGAAGATGCCATCCCATGCCACGTTCTTGAACTCGAACTCGAACCCCATTTCCTCGGCGATAGCCGTCATGAGGTCTACATCGAATCCAACGATCTCTTTGTTCTCGTCCACGAA
Source organism: Anaerolineae bacterium (assembly GCA_049975585.1). Classification (GTDB taxonomy): domain Bacteria; phylum Chloroflexota; class Anaerolineae; order UBA1429; family UBA1429; genus DAIRUQ01. The sequence goes on along the minus strand of JBNGEB010000276.1, from coordinate 2,187 downwards.
CTCCATCGGAGGCCAGGCCGCGTCACACGCGACGACAACCTTCATCGATGGTTCAGCGGTCGGCTCCACGCCGGACACGGGCGTAGCCGTGGGCTCCGACGAGCAGGCCGACAGCACCATCGCGGCCACCAGGATGATGGCGACGACTGGCCATAGTTTGGCCTTCATATCTTGCTCCTCCTGATACACATTCACGATGTCCGCCATGGTCAGCCATGCCTGGCAAACCAAAGCGATCTGCAGTTGATGCGTCGAGAAGGGCGGCCAACCCAGATGCCTCATCCTAGAGACCAAGCGTCTTTGCTTATGTGGGAGCTCGTGTGGCGTGCGCCTCCTTATCTACCGGCTAGCTGGACGCTACCGTATACATGTTTGCCATTCTAGCATAACAACCGCCATGGCTCAAACAACTCGCGGCGAACCCAGGCTAGCACAAGCATACGCTCAAATCTAGCCAAATCCATGTTCCGATGCCATGGGCACTCTGCACAATCGCTCGACTGCTCACCTCACCACGCCGACAGCCCGCCTTTTCCTCACGGACCGTTGACACTGCGAATAGCCTATGTTAGCATGGCTCAGTGACAAAGCGAGTAGGGACGTTGTGCCAGCTTGAGACCGTGGGCACCTCTTGTGGAGGGATGCGTTGATGGCTAGCTATCGGAGCATTGATGAGAATCCGGCTTGCATCAAGGTCGTCGGCGTGGGCGGCGGAGGGGGCAATGCCGTCAACCGTATGATCGAGGCCGGCATCAGCGATGTCGAGTTCATCGCTGCGAATACCGACGCCAAGGCCCTTTCCATGTCCAAAGCACCGACACGCCTCTTGCTGGACCTGCACCAAGGCCTCGGGTCTGGCGGGGTCCCGGAAAAGGGAAGGCTTGCAGCCGATCACGCCCGCGACGAGCTTCGCGCGGTCTTGCAGGGCGCAGATATGGTATTTATCACAGCAGGCATGGGTGGCGGGACCGGTACCGGCGCCTCGCCCGTCATCGCTGAGATTGCCAATGAACTTGATGCATTGACGGTAGCGGTTGTAACCAAGCCTTTCGGCTTCGAAGGCAGCCGTCGGCAGGCACTAGCTACCGAAGGCATCAAGCGCTTGGCCGAAAACGTGGACACCATGATCGCCATTGAGAACGATCGGCTCCTTGAGATCGTCGGCATCCGCGCATCCGTGAAAGAGGCCTTTGCCTATGCAGACGACATCCTCCGCCAGGGGATCCAGGGCATCTCGGAGATCATCACCGAGGGCGGCACCATCAATGTGGATTTCGCCGATGTGCGCGCCATCATGGAGGACGGAGGCGCGGCCTTGATGGCCATCGGCAAGGGATCGGGCGAGGAGCGCGTCCTTGCCGCCGTACGACAGGCTACCCAGAGCCCGCTGTTGGGCGTGCGCATCACCGGCGCCCAAGGCATGCTCTTTAACGTCAAGGCGGGCACCGACTTTACGCCACACGAGCTAGACTATCTGGGCGATCAACTCCAGGAGCACTGCACGCCTGATGCCAACGTCATCTTTGGCGTCACGTTCGATGAGGCCTTGCAAGGCAAACTCCAGCTTACGGTCATCGCCACGGGGTTCGCGCTGGATGCCGACGCTAATGTCTCGCGCCCAGCCGTGGCCAAGCCTGTTGCCCACAACCTGGCCGGGGGCGACGCGCGCACTGGGCTGCGCAAACTCCCCGACGTAGGGCCAGGGCGTATCGTGTCGAACGACAAGACGCCTCGCGAGACCTCCGCATCGAATGACTCTGATGTGCGTATTCCGCCATTCTTGCGTCGCAGGAGTGACGACAAGAACGATCGTTAGGCATCAGCAGAGGGGCAAACTATGAGAGTCGGCTGATGTCAGCCGACTCCCTCTTTGGCGTCTAGGCTGTCTTGGACGGCGCCCTCGAGCGCCTGCAACGCAAACAGATAGCCACGCCAGCCCAATCCAGCGATCTGCCCCACACACACCGGTGCCAACACCGAACGATGTCGGAACGCTTCACGAGCGTGGATGTTCGACAGGTGCACCTCTACAGCCGGCAGGTCCACGGCCTTGAGCGCGTCACGCAACGCAATGGAATAGTGAGTCAACGCCCCAGCGTTGATGACGATGCCAGAAGCCCAAACCGCTGCCTCCTGGATAGCATCCACCAGCACGCCCTCGTGGTTCGATTGCACCACGTACACGCC
>JBNGEB010000275.1:0-2962 GCA_049975585.1 Anaerolineae bacterium | reverse complement strand
GGGTGTGGCGAGTGAGCTCCAAAAAGCGCACGATGGCCTGGCGACCAACGAGGACCTCGCCCTCTCGCGTGATGCAAATCGTCGAGGGCAGAATGGTGTCGCCATCCTCGAGCGGGATGAGCTGCACGCGGCCGGCACGGTACACAGCCGCGCTGCAATTGGTGGTGCCAAAATCGATGCCGAGCGTCAGCATGCCAACACGCCCCCAGGGTGCCGGGTTATCCGATCAGAGTTTTCGCATCATACTCACCTCATGGGGAGCGTCAAGATACACACCAGCGTTCGGTGACCGAGCTCGGACGTACGCAGAGCTGTGGCGGCTGCCAGGGTCGTCTTGCCTACGCCGCCCTTGCCTACGAACAGAATGCTACGCTTGGGCATCGGCCTAGACGAGGCGAGCCGCGATGGCCTTCAGCACCTCAGGACGGTTCGCGTGGGAAATCTCGTAGCGACTCACGACCCCAAGCTGCGCCCGGTCCAGCCCCTCCAAACGAGACAGCACCTCGTCGGCGCTTAGCGCGTCATAGTCGGCGATGGGAAGGGCCGACACGCCCCCGGCCTTTTCTGCAGCAGTTACTCCCTCCGATGTGCCGCCCACCAGAGAAGCCAGCCACGAATCGGGACGGGAGGCCTCCGACAAGCCCGCTTGGTAGGCAGCCTTGACTGCTGACGCCACGCCACGCCCCACCAGGATACCCACGCCCACCGTGGTCAGCAGCGCCTCGCGTCCCAGCTCGGCAAGAGGCTCCCAATCGACCTCGGGTATCTTGATCTCGTCAGCATGGGGCCATCGAAACGAGGCCTCGACCACCCGGCCGGGGCGATCCATCGCATCCGTCGCGCGATCTGACATGCCACACCTCCTCAAGCAATGGTTACTGTATCCTCTCTACGCGAGGACAGGGAGCAGGTTGCGGCGCCGCCTTGGCTAGCAAGTTGCGCCTATACATGGGGCTGTGGTAGAATCGCCTGCGGTCGCCAGGAGAGCAACAGGTATGGGAAGCGACAGCCAACCGCTAAGCGAGCGCGAGATTGAGATCCTGGAGCTCGTCAGCACGGGCATGACCAACCGGCAGGTCGCCCTCGAATTGGGCATCAGCGCCAATACGGTCAAGGCCCATCTGCGCAACATCTTTGGGAAACTAGAGGTCGAGTCGCGCACCGAGGCAACGCGCTACGCCATCGCTCACCAGCTTGTGCGCATACGCGGGCTGGACACGGCGGCACCAGAGCCGGAAGAGCCAGAGGCGCCAGCGCCAGATCCGCTGGAAGCCTATCGGGCCAGCATTCCTCGGTGGCAGCAGGTCGGAGCATTCGCGCTAGCCATCGTTGTTGGGTTGGGCGTGGCGCTTTGGCCGCGCAGCCCAGCCAACGACGCGCAGACTGCCAGCGAGTTCAGCGACGGCACGCAAGCTCAGATAGCAGGCGCGATGCAGGAAGCGCCCCGCTGGCGAGTGGAGACGACGCTGCCCGAGGCGCGGAGCCGCTTTGCGCAAGCAGCACTTGGCTCACAACTCTACCTGATCGCCGGCGAAACGGAACGCGGCATCGTTGCCGACGTTCACACGTATGATCTCGATACAGGAACCTGGCGGGAAGAGCCATCCAAACCCACGGCCGTCGCCAACGTCAAGGCGGCAGTCATCGGGAAGCGGATCTATGTCCCAGGGGGACTCCTATCGAACGGACAGTCCACCGACGCGCTGGAGGTATTCGAGCCAGCGTCGGGCGCCTGGAGCCAGGCGGCTCCTCTGCCCAAACCGCTCCTAGGGTACGCGCTCGTCGCCGATAGCGACGGTTTTTGGGTTTGCGGCGGTTGGGATGGCAGCCAGTACGTGGCCGACTGCTACTACTATCGGGTAGCCACCGATGCGTGGGAGACGGCTCCCGCCCTCGGCATCGCCCGCGCCTTTGCCGCTGGGGCTCTGCTCGACGGTCGCGTGTACGTCACTGGCGGATTCGACGGCGACACGGTGTACCGGCTTGCCGAATCGCTGGCGCCTACCACCGGGGGCAGCGCGAGAGCGTGGCAGGTCCACGCGCCGATGCAAGCGCCTCGCGCCGGGCACGAGGCCGTCGCCCTCGAGGGGGCGCTCTATGTGATCGGCGGGGGATGGGTTACCCCGTTGAGCTATGGAGAGCGCTACGATGCCGTAGCCAACGCCTGGGCCACCTTTCCCTGCCCCGTGGCGGGATCCTGGCGGAATCTGGGGCTAGCTGCCGTTGCCAGAGGCCAAGGGGACATGCTCTATGCAGCCGGCGGCTGGAACGATGGCTATCTTCAGACGATGCAGGCCTTTCAGGCTACGTATCGATTGTACTTTCCAGTAGAAAAAGGAGAATCCGATGGCTGAGAAGCATCCCTATGACGCCACGCTCACATGGACCAGCGGCTTGCAGTTCGTAGGAACAGCGGGCGGCTCCAAGCACGCCATCGTGCTCGATGGCAGCCCCGACGTCGGCGGCGCCGATACGGGTATGCGCCCCATGGAAACCTTGCTGCTGGCTCTCGGCGGGTGCACCGGCATGGATGTGATCTCGATCCTCCAGAAAAAGCGCGTGGACGTAACGGGATTCGAGGTGCACCTGAACGGTGAGCGCGCCGACGAGTATCCCAAGCGCTATGAGCGTATCACTCTCGAGTTCGTGGTCAAGGGCAAGGATGTATCCGAGGCAGCCGTTGAGCGCGCCATCGAGCTCTCACAGACCAAATACTGCGGCGCGACGGCATCGCTCAACGCTGACATCAGCTACACGTATCGTATCGTGGACGATGGCGCGGCCTAGCATCACGAGCCACGATGCGGCACGGCTAGCAGCAAAGGGGAAGGATGGTCATTGGATCGCTGGTGATCGATCTCCAGATTCCTGAATGCAACTCGCTCAAGTACAAGCGGCGCGTGCTGCGCTCGCTGCTCGACCGCATCCGTGCCACCAACGTGATCGCCGGCGAGGCCGGAGG
>JBNGEB010000274.1:0-2990 GCA_049975585.1 Anaerolineae bacterium | reverse complement strand
GGCGACGTGACGATGAGATCGATGCTGGCCGGCTCGATCAACGTGGTCGTGCGCGCGTCATCGTGCAAGAGGCGGGTGGTCTGATCGTGGTAGAAGACGCTTCCTGGCAAGATGCTCGCTCCCTTGGCATGGCGTGATGGTGGCAACACGGACGGGGATTGCGATCAGCGCAGGCCCTTTCGCCGCTACTCCCCGTCCGCCCACACGCGCTTGTACAGCTCCCGATCGAGCATCACCCGCGTGAGGTACTCGCGGGTCTCGCCATACCAGGCAAAGCGCACCATATCGTCCTGATCGACGATGAGCGGGTCGTCGATCCACTGGCCGACGGCGCCTGGCCCCGCGTTGTACGCCATGATGGCCAGGTCGAGCCGCCCGTCGAACATGTCCAGTAGCGAGCGCAGGTAACGCGAGCCCATCTCGATGGCATAGGCGGGCTGGAAAGCGTCGCCGGGTACATACGCGCGGCCGACGCTCTCGATCATCTGGCGTTGCGTGGCGGGCATGAACTGCATCAGCCCGCGCGCACCCACATACGAGACCGCGTCGGGATCGTAGGCGCTCTCCTGGCGCATGATGGCCCACAGCAGCTCGGCATCGACGCCGTGGCGATTCGCGGCCTGCTCCACCTCGGCTCCATAGATGCGGGGATAGGCCAGCCGCCAAAAGCCCGCGGCGGCATAGGGATGGCGATGGAGCTCGCCCAGCGCCAACGCCCAGGCCTCTCGGACCTCGCCGCGCTGGGCAAGGCCCTCGCCCATGGCCAGGATCACTTCGGGGATCTCGCTGACGCGGCCGGCATGGCGCAGCTCGCGCAGGGCCAGGTCGTGCCGACCCAGCTCCTCCAGCGCGACGACGATGGCCAGCGTCGGGCCGGCGAGCTCGTCGATGGCCTGCTGCGTAAAGTCGGGGGCGGGATCCCAGACCAGGCTGCCGGTGGCTCGGTAGGCCAGCCAGTTGGGCTGCATGGCGTTGAGGAGCGCCAGGGCTTGGTCGCGTGCGGCCACATCGCCGGCGCGGCTCGCCAGGACATACGCGCGATAGGCGGCATCGTCGGCCACATAGGCATCCGTCGCCGCGATGCGCAGGTAGGTCTGCAGGGCCTCGTCCAGGCGGTCGGCCTCCTCCAGCGACCAGGTATAGCTCCACCAGGCGATGGGGTCATCCGTGGCCAACGGATCATCAGGAGCGGGCTCTTTGGCGGCGTCGGCGTCGGGGGCAGGTTCCTCGGCCGTGGGCTCGCCGCCGCCCAGCCCCTCCTGCTGGCAGGCGAGGCAGGCCTCTTGGTAGGGAGTGGCCTCGTCCGAGCGCCCCAGGTCGCTCAAGGCCTGGGCGCGGAGGCAGTCGGCTTGGCAGGCGTCCACGTCGCGTAGGACGTCCAGCACGTCGGTGCGATAGCCGAGCTCGAGCAGGTCGCTGGCCAGGGTGAGGGCATCGGGGGCGGTGCGGCGCATGCCCACAAAGGCGTCGGCCCGCTCGGAGCCCAGCAGCGCCATGTATTGGCGGTAGGCGCCGGACGTGGCGTGCTGCTCCTCCAGGTAGCGGGCGAGCTCCAGGCGGATGTCGGCGCGATCGTCGAGCTTGAGGGCCTCCTGGTAAGCCGTCACCGTCTGCGGCGACTCGATGCTGGCATAGTAGCGCGCCAACGTCAGATGGCTCTCGTAGGCGGCGGGGCTGTCGGGACGGGTTCGCGACACGGCAACCAGGTCGGCGATGGCATCGGGAGCGGGCATGCGGGCCTGCGCCGACCAGAGCAGCCAGTAGTCGGCAAGCACGGGGGTGCGCTCGGCGAGTAGGTCGTAGAGCTGGGCGGCCTTGACGCCTTCCGCGCGCTGGGCGGCTCGCCAAAGGCCCTCGGTGCTGCGGAGCTCGTGGCGGTAGGGCCAGCCGACGATCAAGCCAGCGACCAGCACGATGGCCAGCAGGATCCAGGGCAGGGCGCGCCAGAGGTTGACGACGGGGCGGCCCGGCTCGCTCATGGCGCTCCCTCGCTCGTCGTCAAGGCAAAGGCGTGCACGCGCGAATCCGTCGCCCCCACATAGAGGCTATCGCCGGCGACGAGCGGCGCGCCGATGACGGCTCCCGGCGTCACATACTCCCAGATGAGCGCGCCGGTAGCGGCATCCAGGCCATAGAGGTGGTGGTCGTCGCTGCCAAAGAACACGGCCTCGCGCCAGATCGCCGGGCCGCTGCGGACCGTGCCCTGGGCGCGATGCTCCCAGAGCGTGGCGCCGTCGTCAGCGTCCAGCGCCATCATGCGCCCGTCGTTGGTGCCCAGGTAGAGGCGCCCGTCGGCGTGGGCTATATCGGACTCGACGGCCGAGCCGATGTCGCGCGACCAGAGCTCGGCGCCGGTGGCGAGGTCCAGCGCGTGGACGTCGCGCCAGCAGGAGGCCAGGTAGGTGACCCCGTCGGCCACCGCGGGGGCGCCCACGATGTCGCCGCGGGTGCGGAACCGCCACCGCAGCGTGCCCTCGGCGGGATCCAGCGCATAGAGATAGCCGTCCAACGCGCCCACGAGAAGCGCGTCGTCGGCCAGGACCAGCGGGGCCAGGACGGCTCCGCCCACGCGGTAGCGCCAGACGTGGTCGCCCGCGGCCGAGACGGCGTGGACCCAGCCGGCGTCGTCGGCTGCATAGAGGATCGTGCCCTGCGCGTTGGCGGCAAGGTCGGCCTGGATGCGCCCGGCGGCCTCGTAGGCCCACGCGATCTCGCCGCTGGATGCGTCCACGCAGCGGACTTGGCTATCCCACCCGCCCAAGCAGAGCAGGGCCCCCAGGCTCACCGGCCGCGCGGAGATATTGTCGGCGGTGGGGATGCTCCACAGGCCTTGGCCCGTGACGGCGTCGATGGCGTGCAGCGCATTGTCGTCGGACCCGACATAGAGCGTGCCGCCATGGAGCAGCGGCGCCCCCCGAACATAGTCCGAGGCCGCGTACTCCCAGCGGAAGGCCACCTGATAGGCCTCGGCGGGGGATGCGGGCATATCC
>JBNGEB010000273.1:0-3022 GCA_049975585.1 Anaerolineae bacterium | reverse complement strand
CGACCAGAGATGGCACGGACCAGATCCCGCTGGTCATAGAGCGCGAAGCAGAGCGACTCGTATCCCATCAGCCAGGTGAGGAACTCGGCAAAGTGACCGAATCCGCCCCCTCCGATGATACACATGTCGTCAGGCAGGTTCTCCTGGTACCATTCCAGCATGCGCGTGTGCGCATCCTCCAGCTTGGGCCAGGGGTAGGCATGGAACTCCTCCCAGTTCGTGATGGGTCCCTTGCCCTCTGACATATACTGGCGACCGCCGCTGCGTCCTAGATCTGCCGTGTCGTCGGCTGCACCCCAGTTGAACTCCATGGTGATGCCTTCCACCCCCGCCCTCACATAGTCGTAGCCCAGGAACCGCTGTAGGATGAGGTCGGATTTGCAGTAGAAATAGGGATCCTCCGAGTCAAGGCCATCCCACAGGTGGAACCGATCTGCCACGGCCTCGCGCACCTCGGGATCGAGGAACAGCTCGATATGGTGCACACGCCCAGGCGTGCCGTGGCGGAGGATGCAATCCGAGCGCATCTCCTCCCAGTCGGGGGTCACGGGAACCTGCAACAGACTCTCCGGCATGGCGATCGGCGCTCCTTGCTGCCTAGTCGGGCTACCAGTTCGTGTACGAACCGTCCTCTTTGTGGAGGTGCGACGGCTCAGAGAAGCGGAACTCGTCTTCGGCCACGAGGTCCTCGTCCACATCCACGCCAAGGCCAGGTGTATCGGGCACCACATAGCGCGGGCCGTCCAGCGTGACCTGCTGGGGGAACAGGTCACTGTTATCCGCTCCAAGCTGCTCCGTCGGCGTAGCGCGGCACTCCAGCCAAGAAAAGTTGGCCACCGCGGCCGCCAGATGCACCGTAGCCGCCGTGCAGACCGGGCCCAGGGGATTGTGCGGCATCAGATCGATATAGTGGGCCTCGCTCCACCCCGCCACCTTCACTGCCTCTGTCAAGCCACCCACGTTACAGACATCCACTCGCGCATAATTGGCGAGTCCCTGCTCAATGTAGGGCAGAAACTCCCACTTGCTGGAGATCTCCTCGCCGATGGCCAGGGGAATATTCACCATGCTTCGCAGCGACTGGTAGGCGGCCGGGCACTCGTCCCGAATCGGCTCCTCCAGGAAATCCAGCGTGCCGGAAGGCACGCGCTGGCAGAAGGACGCAGCCTCGGCCACGCTCAGCCGATGGTGATAGTCGATACCAAGCACGGGATCCGGGCCCAAGACCTGGCGGAGGTGCGTCAGGAGCTCTGCCGTAGCGCCGATGGACCGCCAAGGCTCAAAGGTACGTGGGTCGTCAGAGCGACCTCGGTAGCCGATGCCCGTGCGAATGGCCTGCCAGCCATGATCCAGCAGAAGCTGCGCGTCCGCCACGGCCTTGTCAGGCGACCCCAGCCCGATGGTGGCAAAGATGGGCACATAGTCGCGCTGCTTCCCGCCTAGGAGCTGGTAGACGGGAACGCCAAGCGCCTTGCCGACGATATCGTAGAGGGCCAAATCGATAGCGGAGATAGCGGCGGTCAAGACGCGGCCGCCCTCAAAATAGGCGCTGCGGTACATCTCCTGCCAGTGGCGCCCGATAGCCATGGGATCGTGGCCCAGCAAGAACTCGCGAAAGTGCTTCACGGCGCCAACGACGGCGAGCTCTCGTCCCGAGAGGCCAGACTCGCCCCAACCATAGACGCCCTCGTCCGTCTCTACCTTGACGAGGAGCTGGTTCCGCCGACCGACCCAGACGGGATAGGCCTTGATCTCACTGATGCGCATTACGCTCTCCTTGCTCATTTGCTGCCACCGAGGCGAGTCTACGATGCAGCAGTGATCCTGGCAAGCTCGACAGATGCCAGTCATATTTCTTACTGGATTACTTGGCTTTTGCGCTAATGTGCCTAGACTAAAGTGGTCACGTCGCGATGCGGCCAAGCTAATGGGCACGCATACCACGCAAACGGGGCGCCATGTCGGCCAAGAGAATCGCAACACGACATCGCAAGTGGCTGCTTCCCGCAGTGTTTGTGCTGGGGCTTGCGTTGGGCTTGGCCCTGAGCACAGCGATGGGAATACCAGAGCCCGTGGACGGAGCCGCCAGTCCAACAGCAACGGCCCGTCCCACGGTGGCTGCTACTCCCTCGCTTGAGCCTACCGATACCCCGATACCTACAGTCACCATGACGCCATCGCCGAGCCCTACGGCGATGCCCTCGCCAACTACAACGGCCACGCGGACGCCAACTTTGCGGCCAACCTTGGCCGACACGACAGCACCCACGAATAGCGCGCTCGTCAACACCGCCACGCCGTTCGAGTCCCCGCCGACGCCGCGGTCGGATTCATTCTACATCGACGGCATCAACTTGGCGGCCACATCCGAGCCATTGACGATAAGCTACCCAACGGACTGGGCCAGAAGCGACTGGCTGACCCTCGAGGGAGTCGACATCCTCGTCTCTGATGCCACAGGCGCGAACCTGCGTCTCTTTAACGACATCGGCTCCTGGGTTCCCGATCACAAGATCTTTGTGTATGCTGACGGGCTGACCGGCGTGCCGATTCTGAGCATCCACGACGGCTACTGGTCGCGTCGCCCTTTGGAGGCGGAACCACTACGCGAGCTCATCGAGGGGAGCGTGCGATCGCCGTATGACCTAGCGACCATCAAGGCCAACCTAGAGCGGCTACAGGGACACCCGGTGACCTTTGGGCAAGGCGGAAGCGAAGCAACCTTCCTTGTGCGCGACGCCCTGCGCATGGACGCCGAGACCACCAACGCGTATCTCTACAAGCCCGGTCGCGTGAGCGAGCTCTTCCCAGAGGGCCAAGTCACCCAGGAGACGCTGATCGTCCTCATCTGTAGCGCACGCCAGCCAGACGAGCCCGACGAGACGTTCCCCGCTCGGTTCCTGATCCTGCTGGCGTATGTACCTGACTAGCTCGAATGCCCGTGGGTACCGACTCGCAAGCCGCCTCGGGTCTACGCTATTAAGTGTGGTGATGGGTGACTAGACACACCCGTCGGCTTCCG
>JBNGEB010000272.1:0-3046 GCA_049975585.1 Anaerolineae bacterium | reverse complement strand
GTCAACGATGGCTCGCATGGCGGCAGCCGGGCGATCGATAAGATCGGGCAGGATGCGGGCTTGCGACACGTGTCACCTCTAGCCGTTGCCGACGATGCTCCTGACAGGTAGCTCAACTACCCTTCAATATACGCGGCGCTGCGAGCAGTTATTCGGTAGCCCTGAACGTTTGACAAGGCTCCCAGCGGGGCATATGGTGAAGGATGTTTGCGTTCGTCAGAGTCGTCGGTAGATCGCGAGGGCATGTGCGAAAGCTGTGGGTCCGCAACTTGGTGGCTCTGTGCGTGGCGCAGTTGCTGACGCTGATCGGCTTTTCCTCGTACCTGCCCTTTATCCCCTTCTTTGTCCAAGAGCTGGGCGTCGAGAGCTATGACGCGGCCGTGACGTGGTCGGCGGCCTTTAGCAGTGGCGCGGCTGTGGCCATGATGGTCTTCCAGCCCATCTGGGGCGTCCTGGCGGACCGGGTCGGTCGCAAGCCGATGCTCATCCGCGCGACGGCGGCGGGAGCGGTGCTAGCCTTTAGCATGGGTTTCGTTCGCACGCCCGAGATGCTGTTGGTCATTCGCGTGCTGCAAGGGATGTTCTGCGGGACGGTGGCGGCGGCGCTGACCTTGGTGGCGTCGGAGACGCCAGATGCCGAGATGGGATTCGCGCTGGGGTTGATGCAGACGGCGCAGTTTGTGGGGAACGCCATCGGCCCGTTGCTGGGCGGCACCCTTTCCGACGCCTATGGCGCGCGGACGGTCTTCTGGGTCTCTTCGGCGCTGATGGCCGTGTCAGTGCTGCTGATCTTGCTGATGGTCCGCGAGGAGCGCAAGCCCGATCCAGGCCAGCACGCCATCAGCCTGCGGCCGATGTTCACGGGGATGCGCCAGGTGGTGCGGGGCAGCTCGGCGGTGCTCTTGGGGGCGCTGGCCAGCGTTAGCTTTGGCGCCATGGTCGTCTCGCCGATCCTGTCGCTGTATGTGCAGTCGCTGGTGCCCAATGCGCCCAACCTGGGCACGCTGGCGGGCTCGGTGACGGCGGCATCCTCGGTGACTTCTTCGGCAGCGGCCTTTGTGTTGGGGCGGGCAGGCGATCGGCTGGGGCAGCGCCGGGTGCTGATCGTGTGCGTCTTTGGAGGCGCGGCGCTGTTCTTCCCGCAGGCCATGGTGCGCTCGCCCTATGTGCTGCTGGGGATTCGGGCGTTGCAGGGCGCCTTTATGGGTGGCGTGCTGCCGACGGCCAACGCGCTGCTGGCTCGGATGACGCCGAGCAGTCGGCGCGGGTCGGTCTTTGGGCTGGCGTCGAGCTTGCAGGCGGGTGGACGGGCCATCGGTCCCATGGTGGGTGCGGCGGCTGCCGGCGCATGGACCATGGGCAGCAGCTTTGTGGTAGCTGGCGCGGTGTTCCTGGCCATCGGTCTCGGGGTGTTGTTGTTCGTGCATCCACCTAGTGGCCAAGGAGCCAAGGCGTCGCCGACAGAGATCCCGGCCAAGGCCGCAATCGCTGGCACGTCTGGATGCGGCCGGCCGTCAACCTGATGTTCAGAGGATCTTCACAAAGCCTTCACAAATCTTGGATAGAATGGTAGGAGATTGGGGCATGCGTGTGCCGCGGATGCGCGGTTCGGGTCAGGAGGTGCGTTAGCGATGATACGCGTTGAGGGACTGGTCAAAGAGTATGGCACCTTCCGCGCGCTGGACGACGTCTCGTTTCACGTCGCGCGGGGCGAGATCGTGGGGTTCCTGGGGCCCAACGGGGCTGGCAAGACCACCACGATGCGCACGATCACGGCCTATATGCCGCCCACCGACGGCACCGTGGAGGTGGCGGGACTGGACGTGGTAGCCCATTCGCTAGAGGTACGGCAACGGGTGGGCTATCTGCCCGAGACGGTGCCGCTCTACCGCGAGATGCGCGTCAGCGACTATCTCGCGTACGCCGCCGCGCTGCGGGGAGTGGAGGATCGCGATGCGGCCGTGTCTCGCGTGGTGGAGGCCTGCGGCCTGGGCGACGTTCGCGACCGCATCATTGGGCGGCTCTCCAAGGGATACCGCCAGCGGGTGGGCTTGGCGCAGGCGCTGGTGCATGATCCGGAGCTGCTGGTGCTGGACGAGCCGACCATCGGCTTGGACCCCCGCCAGATCCGCTCGGTGCGCGAGCTTATCCGCGACCTGGCCGGCGATCACACCGTTTTGCTGAGCACCCACATCCTGCCCGAGGTGGCCGAGCTGTGCCAGCGCGTCCTGATCATCGACAAGGGGCGCATTGTGGCGGAGGATACACCGGACCGGCTCCAGGCCGGCCTGCAGGGCGGACAGATGGTCCGCGTGCAGATAGCGCAGCCCGGCGACGGGCTCCTCGATGCCCTGGAGGAGGTTCCCGGCGTGGCGACGGTGCGACGGCTGTCCCCCGATCGGTTGGAGCTGAGCTTTGCGCCCGAGACGGATGGTCGCGCTGCCGTGGCCGAAACCTTGGTGCGCGGCGGATGGGGCTTGCTGGAGATGCAGAGCGTTTCGATGAGCCTGGAGGATGTGTTCGTGCAGTTGACGACCGACGAGTCCACAGCCCTCGCACAAGAGGAGGCGGTGGCATGAGGCATGTATGGCAGATCGCCAAGCGCGAGCTGGATAGCTATCTGGTCTCGCCGATTGCGTACGTCAGCGCGGCCGTGTTCCTGGCCGTGTTTGGCGCCATGTTCGCGTTGATTCTGTTCTTCAGCCGCGAGGCTACTTTGCGCTATGTCTTTGATCATGGCGTGGCGCTGCTGTTCTTTGTGCTGGTGACGCAGGTGCTCACCATGCGCCTGCTCTCTGACGAGGCTCGGCAGGGCACGTTGGAGCTGCTGCTAACGGCGCCCGTCCGCGACTGGGAGATCGTCGTGGGCAAGTACCTGGGCGCGCTGGCGCTGCTGTTCGTGACCCTGGTGTTGGCCGGGTTCATGGCGGTGGTGCTGCTGCTCATCGGCAACCCCGACGTGGGTCCGATGCTGACGGGCTATCTCGGCTATTTTCTGCTGGGCGCGGCATTGCTGGCCGTGGGCGAGTTTGCCTCGTCTCTGACC
>JBNGEB010000271.1:0-3086 GCA_049975585.1 Anaerolineae bacterium | reverse complement strand
ATCAGAGACGCAGCTCGCGCGCCACCAGGCGCTGGCTGCGTTCGTCGAGTGCCTCCAAGTCACGGATCTCGTAGCGGGCCTGGTTGATGTCGATCAGGATCCACCGCGTCGGCGAAATCTCACGCGCATAGTGAGCCACGCTGTCACGCATGGTGAACTCGAGCGGCCCCTTGTCCGTCTCGACGTCCCAGTAGAGGAAGCCGAACTCGGAGTGGACATCTACCACACGCGTAATCACCGGCACGAAATAGTGCAGATTCATCTCGGCCGCTACCGCCTCGCGATCTTCGGGATAAAGCTCGCGCCAGTCGCGGATGATGCCGATCTCGTCCTGCTCTTCGCTGGTGGCGTCCCGCACGGAGAGGAGCACGTTGCTGTCATCCACGGGGAAACAGCTCCGCAGCACAACCCGCGCATAGTCCGGGCCGTCCAGCATCTGCATCCGCAACGTGTCCCCATCGCGATGGAGACGGATGCGATCGGGTTCGAGATAGACGATATCAAACGTTCGCTGGTTCATGGCTCCCCCCTAGACTGTGGGCACGCCTTCCAGCGTGGCAAACTCGCTCTGCATCTTGACCAAGCTATAGAACAGGCCCCGGTTGTCCATAAGCTGCTTGGGCGGGCCTTCCTCCGCCAGCCGACCGTGGTTCAGGACCATGATGCGGTCGGCGTTGTAGAGGGTCGACAGTCGGTGCGCGATGGCGATGGTGGTACGCCCCTGCACCAGCGTGTCCAGGGCCTGCTGGATCTGGCGCTCGGTCTCGGTATCCACCGAGGACGTGGCCTCGTCCAAGATCAGGATGGCCGGGTTGTGCAGGATCGCGCGCGCGATGGACACGCGCTGCAGCTCTCCCCCGGATAGCCCGGCGCCGCCCTCGCCCACGATGGTGTCATAGCCCTCGGGCAGCATCGTGATAAAGTCGTGGGCGTTGGCCGCCTTGGCCGCGGTGACGATTTCTTCACGGGTGGCATCCGGCTTGGCATAGGCGATGTTCTCGGCCAGCGTGCCGCGAAACAGGAACGGCTTTTGCAGGACGATGCCGACCTGCTGGCGGATCTCTTCCATGGCGAGGTCGCGGATATCCACGCCGTCGATGCGGATGGCGCCACGCTGCACATCATAGAAGCGACAAATCAGGTTGACCAATGTAGTCTTGCCCGCGCCCGAGTGCCCCACCACGCCCACCATCTCGCCGGGCTCGATGGTGTAGGAGAAATCGCGGATCACAGGATAGTACGGGTCATAGCCAAAGGTCACATTGTCGAACTCGATGCGGCCGCCGATCCGCGCCTTGCGCACCGGGCGGATGGGCTGCGCCTGTGGCTCCTCATCCATGAGCTCAAAGGTCCGCTGAGAAATGGTGGCAAAGCGGTTCAGCGACTGGCTGATCTGCGTGAGGTTGGAAAGGGGCGCGTAGAACATGCCCAAGTAGCTTACAAAGGCCATCAAGGTGCCCAAGGTGATCTGTTCGTTGAGAACGGCTTGTCCGCCGGTGTACCATATGATCAGCCCACCGACAGAAAACGCGAACGATACCAGCGGGAAGAAGCGGGACCAGGCCAGATCGACTTGCAAGCGCGTATCGAGCAGGCGATGGTTGCGATCTTGGTAGCGCCGCTCCTCTAGCTCGTCCTGGGCGAATGCCTTCACGACGCGCACTCCCGCGAGATACGTGTTCAGCATGGCGTTCAAGCGCCACCGCGCCAGCCACATCCGCTTAAAGTGCGGCTGCATGTAGCGATAGTAGTAATACGTGGCGGCCATCACGAACGGCGTCGGGATCAGCACGTAGAGGCCTAAGGACGGCGCCATGGTAAAGAGCACGACGCCGATGCCGATCACCAGCAAGATGTTGAGCGCAAAGGTCGTCATCTGCGCCACCAGCCCCTGCAGCTCGTCGGTGTCCTGGTTGATGCGGGTCATCAGCCGCCCAATCTGGTTCTTGTCGAAAAAGTCGATGGGCAACACCTTCAGGTGGGAGAAGAGCTGATCGCGGATGCCCGCGGTGAACCGGGCGCTGACATTGACCGTCATCCAGTTGATGAGCACTCGTGACGCTACGCGGACCAGCCTCACCGCCAGAAGCCCGAGCACAACGTAGAGCAGCCAATCAGGCCGCCCATTGACGCTAAGCACATCGTCGATGAGGATGCGCGTCAGATACGGCGGCGTCAGATCCAGCAGCGTGCCCACGATTAGCAGCCCGAGGATGGCAGCCATGGAGCCCCAGTATGGCCGGGCTAGCTGCATCAGCCGCTTGAGGGTCTTGCCGCGCTGCACGCAACGCGGACACACCTTGGCCGAGGGATCGAGAAGTGGCCGTCCGCAGACCTGGCAGACGTTGCCGCCTGCGTAGGGATCGGGCAGCTCTGCATCCTTGCCCAGCGTGGCGCGCTCAGTGAGATAGTGAGCTATCCGGCCAAAGCGGTCCGTGAGCTCGTTGGTATAATGCAAGAGCACACGCGGCTGCTCATCGACGGTGACCTCGAGTAGGCCGTTGCCGACACAGCGCTCAATACGTGCGCTTTGGATGCGGTCGAGAGGATACTTGTAGCGGACGTGCGCGGTGCCATTGTGGCGCTCGACCACGCGGAGATCGCGGTCATCGAGAAGGAGCCATTGCTCGCCGAACTGGCCATCGGGCCCCAGGTCGGCCTTGAGGAGAACACGCTGCAGCTCTGTTGGGGAGCCATCCTCGTCCAGAGCTACCTTCACCGAGGTTGGTACCTCGGCGGACAGTATCGGCCGTTCGTCCGTTTCCTCGTGACTCTCGCCAGACATGCCTGCCTCCTTGCGCAGAGAGCCCGCCAAACGGGTGGTGATTGGCCCCATGTGGGCTATTCCCACAAAAAAGAGGCCACCGCCCGTCGCACGGTGTCCTTCCTCCACGCCTACGAGGTTAGCTGTCGGGCTCGGGCCGAAGAAGTGGCCCTACGGATGTCTTACCGACTCGCCCCGTTACTGGTTCCCCCGCTGCCAAGCCCCTACGCGAGGAAGCCTGGCACTCGGCGATGCTATACGTTTGTCACTGCACATATTATCCTATCACAACCTAACCGGGTTGTCAAGGTAACGCGCCCCG
>JBNGEB010000270.1:1142-3086 GCA_049975585.1 Anaerolineae bacterium | reverse complement strand
GTACGGTACCCTGCTGCCCAGAGACCAATCGACGATCCGTCGCCGCTTGGCGCTACAAAGGGGCCACGCGACGAGCTAAGCAACTCCCCCAGCCAAAAGAGGTGAACCCATGCCGCGCTTTCTACTTATCATGTCGGACACGGGCGGAGGCCATCGCTCTTCAGCCGAGGCCGTCCGCCAGGAGCTGTTAACGCGCCATCCCGAGGCGCAGGTAGAGATCGCCGACATCTTCTCCGAGATGGAGCGCTGGCCATTTGACCGCTTTGCCGATTGGTATCGCGATCTGACGCGGCTGAACAGCGTGCCCTGGGGAATGATCTACCATCTCACCGACGGCCCACGCGCCTACCGCGCCCTGGAGAGCGCTATCTGGCCAACCTTGCGCAAGGCGATGCTGCGCTTTCTGCGGCGTCACCCGGCCGACGTCATCGCCAGCTTTCATCCCATCCCCAACCACTCGCTCGGTCGGGCACTGCGCGAGTTGCGTCGCCCAACGCCTCTCGTGGGCGTTGCCGTGGACCTTGTCCAGGTGCACGCAGCATTTTGGACACCCGATCTCCACCGCTGCTATGTGCCTCTCGAGGTGACGCGCCGCAGCGCCATGGCGCAGGGAGCCCCTGGCACGCGGATTGAGGTCTTGGGAGGCATGCCCATTCGACCAGGGTTCCGCAGAGCGCTGAGCCTGCCCATCGATCAGGTCCGTGAGGAGCTCGGGCTAGCCCCGAATCGCCCCGTTGTGCTGCTGACCACGGGAGGTGATGGCATGGGTATGGCCAAGCGGACAGCCGAGGAACTCGTTCGCAGCGTCCCAGAGGCCCAGATCGTAGCCATTGCCGGCAGAAACCTTCAGCTCCAACGCGAGCTGGCAGCGATCGGCGCGGGCGACTCGATGCAGGTCAAGGGGTATGTACACGACATGCCGCAATGGATGCGCGCAGCCGACCTCATGGTGGCCAAATCCGGGCCGAACACCGTCTGCGAGGCCCTGGTGATGGGGCTGCCGCTGGTGCTCCACACCCAGCTTCGCGGGCAAGAGGCTGGCACGGCCGACTGGGTCACTGCGAATGGCGCCGGCGTCTGGGCCCCCAAACCAAAGGACACAGCGGCAGCCGTTCGTCACATCCTGCGTTCGCCTCGGATGCACGCAACCATGTCACGCGCAGCTCGAGCGCTGGTGAAACCCAGCGCAGCTGCAACGCTTGCCGAGGGCCTCTGGCAAATCGCGTACGAGCGAACTCAGCGCGCAGAGGTTGCCCTGGCGACGCATCGCCTTGGCCGGGCACGACGCCAGATGGCATCGCCGGGCGCTTGACCCGGAGTCCCGTCCTCAAGCTCCCAGGTAAACCCGCACCTCATAGATACGCACCTGCCAGCCGATCTCGTTGGTAGCCCGTACCACCAAGCGCAGGCCGTCGGTCTCTTGAACCTCTGGCAGGCGATGCACGCGATGCCGCAAATAGTTGCCGCGCTCGACGTGGACGGGGCGCCATCCCTCACCGTCCGCGGCGCCGACTTTGTGGACCTCCAAGTCATAGTCGCGAACGCACATGCCAGACGCGCCCATTTCTACCGTGTTGATGGGCATCTTCCGATAGCCGCGACGCATAGTATCAAAGGTGATCTGCACCACGTCAAAGCGCTGCGGCTCGTCCCAGTGCAGCGCGATCCACTGGGGCAGCGGCTGGTCCACGTCGCTCAGCCACATGTTGACCGGGTTGGTGCTGAATCGCCGATTCCACCCGTTGACGACGTTGACCGCCTCGCCATAGAGCGGCGCAGGCTCCAGCGCAAAGAGCTGCGCATCGGGCCAGATCTGGAACGCCGCCGTGCCTGCATCGAGAGCGCACCGCCGGACATAGTCATAGCGCCAGGAATCGCGTCCCCAGGCCACGCCGGTGCACGCATCGGCAAGCAACGCATAGCAAGCCTCGTCGCTGGTGGGGT
>JBNGEB010000270.1:0-1132 GCA_049975585.1 Anaerolineae bacterium | reverse complement strand
TGGGCTCCAGAGCGACGCCATCGAATGCAAAGCTCACCCACCCCTCATGGTTGGCCGGCACGAAAGCCTCGGCCTCAGCCACCCGCGCGTAGGCGCCCACATCGGGCATGTTGCCCCACTCCATCCGGTTGGAAGGCTCGTCATCCAGGACAACGCGTGTCTCGTGGGGAAGCTTGTAGGGGCGAGCGGGGGCATAGCGCTTGAGCTCCAGACGCACCACGCGATCGACGTCGCCCTCGTTCCGTAGGTAGAGCTGGGCTGCATCGAGACGCTCGTCCCAGTCCCAAAGCATGACGCCGACCACGCGGTCCAGCGGCGTCCAGTCGGTAAGCCGATGAGGGCCATGGCGCTCCTCGCTGCTAGCCGTCACCTGCGCGACGCGGGCGAGATCCGTGGCATCGGCATTGGGCACGGTCAGGATGGTGCCATCCTCGCGCAGGAGGCTCTGCTGGAGCTCGCTGAGATGATGCCCGTACACGTCCCGCGGGGAGCATGCATGCCGCCGGCACAGGTCCGCGGCCACGCCCACGGCCTGCCCCACGCCTCCCAACGTCCTCTGCAGACGGACGGTCCCCAGAGCCAAATGGCTCACGCTGACGTGTCGCCCAGCCAATAGCAGGTTGGAGACGTTGCGCGAGTAGAGGCAACGATAGGGGATGCTATAGAGCGGCGGCACGGAACAGAACTCGACCACGGCTTGGCGCAGGCCCTTGCCGGCCGGGTGATGCACGTCCACCGCATAGCCGCCATAGGCGACGGCGTCCTCAAAGGTGCGGCCCGCCTCGACGTCCGTCTGGGTGAGGACCAGGTCGCCGAGGAAGCGCCGGTTCTCGCGTCGGCCCGCCTTGGGACTCACCCAGACGAGCTCCCAGTTGCGGGCGTCCTCGGCGTGGGCCCCATTTTTGATGTGATCCCACACGCTGTAGAGCTGCCTGAGGAGCTCCTCGTAGATGGTATGCTCATCGGCGATGGTATCGCGCTCGCCGCCCGACTCGGTGGCCCAGAGGAAACACTGCTCGGCCTCGGGATGGCACGCCGAGTGCGTGTAGAGCCAGTTGCCCTGATCGTCGTAGCCACCAAAGCCATTGGCCGGCTCGAACGCCGGCGTCCCCAGAGGCGGCGTGAACGGCAC
>JBNGEB010000269.1:0-3110 GCA_049975585.1 Anaerolineae bacterium | reverse complement strand
GTGGTGGACTATTTGCAAAAGATCCCCGTCGTGGCTGAGCACATCCCGCCGGGCATGGAGCACATCACCTATCTGGCCAACGGCCTGAAAGAAATTGCCATGTCGCTCGAGCTGCGCATTCTGGCCTTGGCGGCGGCCGATCGCCGGGGCCTGCAGGCTTCGCGCATGCGTTTCCACGACCTAGAGGGTACCGCGGCTATCCAGTATGAGGCGGACGTTGGGGCGATTCTCAATAGCAAATATGACATCGTCAGCCGTGAGCATATGGTGTACAACCCGTCGCAGGCGCAGGCGATGCGCAATTGGGTGGTGCTCAGCGTCGAGAAGAACCGCGCCGGCGTGAATGCCGTGGATATGGAGTTCGAGCTGGATGCAGCACACTTTCACCTGCATCCGGTGGGCCAGTTCGTGCGCGAGCGATTGATCGACGACAAGGTGGTCTTGGCATAGCGCTTGCCTGGTGGCAGGCCGTCTTGGCGACGGTGGGAACCGAGGGGGTGAGCCATGGCCGACGTTCTTGGTATTCGGCTCGACGACGGCGATGCGTGGTTCCCCATGGGCGACTTGGGGCGACAGCTCCGGGATGCTCTCACCACCGATTATGCGGTGGTCATCGAACCGCGCGTGTATGGTAAGGATTTGGATGCTCTGATTGTGGGGCCTCAGGGCATCTATGTGCTGGCAACTATGGACTGGGCCGGCCGCATCCGCACCTCCCGCGCCGGTCACTGGGAGGTCACCGATAGCGACGGGCACACCACGAGCTACCCGAACCCCGCGCCGCGCGCGCAAAAAGGCGTGCGTGCCGTTCGGCGTTGGATGGCCGACGAGTTCCCTCGGCTCAAGCTGCCCATTCGCGCGCTTCTCGTCCTGGTATCCCCAAGGGCCGAGATCGAGACCTATGGCGCGACCGATCCGACGGCGGTGGTTCTGGACAACCTAGGCCAAGAGATTGCTGCCATGCGACGTCCGTCCAGCGCTATTCCGCTGGAGCGCGAACGGGTGCAAGAGCTGGCACGCGCTTTTCAAGAGCGCGAGCTCACCAGCCGGCAAAAGGCCACGCAGCCCTTTGTGTTTCGGAGCGGTGGCATTTTCGGGAGCGGGCGAAAGGTCTGGACGGTCCGGGCTGCCGTGAAACACATGGATCGCCACCCCGACGATGGCGCCTACCATCTGCGCAACGGCACGCTGGAGCGTTGGCTGCGCGACCAGGGGGCGCGCCATTTGGCTACGCTGGCTCGCGAGGTCACCAATGTGCGCGAGAGCGATGCGCGCGTTGCCGTTGAGCAGTTCCTCATCGGGACGGGCTTGGTGCGGCGCCCAAAGCTCCGCTGGTATCCTCGACGCGTGGACTTGGGCTATGTACTGCCCGGCGAGGATAGCGTGGCCCGCTGCCGCGTCCGCAAGGGTCTCGGTCGCGGCTACCTGTACGGGCGAGTCCATACGCAAGAGCCCTGGTTGCGCGTCGATCCGCAGCGATTCTCTGGCAGCGCCGAGCTGATGGTCTGGGCCAGCAGCGAGACGTTGACCATCGAGCGGAAGGCGCACGTGTCGCCGTTGTATCTTGATACGAGCGCTACGGAGGAGCCCGTCGAGGTGCCCGCGCGGCTGCGCGTGGTCTCCACGCCTCACCGCATCAATCGCTGGGTGCTGCGACCGCTGGTGGGATTCCTGCTGGGAGCCGTCTTTGGCGCGGCGCTCGGTGTCCTGCTGGCGCAACGCGGCATGGGGGTCCCCAGGCTGCTGCGACGTCTTGGATATGTCAAGGCCGATCTGCCGCAGGCTGGGTTTGGCGTGGCGGTTGGCGCCGCGTGGGGCGTGCTCGGCGGGTGGCGCGGCTTTCGGCAGCGACCAGCCTGGCCCATCGGATACGCCACCGTGCGCTGGCTGCTCCGCCTCGGCATCTGGACCATTGCGCTGGGCGTGATCGCCGCGGCCGGGCTGGGGGCGTTGGTATGGGTTGCCGCCGTGCCGATCTCGCTCATCTCGAATACGGGGTTGCTGCTAGGGTTGGCGGCCCTAGCCTTTGCCAATGTCCCGGCAACCGTGAGCGAGGTCCACGCTTCCATGGAAGAGGCTTCCACGGATCTGGAGGCGGTGGACCGACGCGCCATGCGGCCGCTGGTTTCGGCCCTCATCGGTGTGGGGATCATCGTGGTGTTGGGTGCCGCAGGCTATGCTTTGGAGCCCGTCTATCGCGACCTGCAGGCCCGCGACGTGGCCGGCACGGTCCAGACGTGGGTGAGCGAGCGGGCCACGGCGTTCGGCGACTGGATCGACGCGAGCCTCGACCGCCTGTACCTTGATCGGTACGACCGACGGGCACCTACGCGGGCACCTACCGAGGCGCCTACGACAGCGTCGCCGTCCCCGACGCGCGAGTAGGGGGCACGGGCATGCCGTGCCCCTACCAAGAGCAGGTCCGCGCGGCGGCTCCCCTCGCCCATGGATATCATGGGAGAGAGGTTGGGGGTGAGGGTCGCCACGCTACGGGCGAACGGGTACGTGTCGCGGACGACCCTGGGGTTGACGGTCCCCCGGGCTTTGGGACATTGACGCATGTCTGGGTGGCGCTAGCCGCTGCCGTGGCCTGGGGAGCCTTTACCGCAAGTTCGGCTCCTCCTAACGACCTCTGGTGGCATCTCCGCGCCGGCGAGTGGATCCTGGCGCACGGCACCATTCCCCGTGTGGACCTCTTTTCTTACACGCAAGCTGGCTCCCCTTGGATCTACCAGGCTTGGCTATCCGAGGTCTTTCTCGCGTGGTTGCATGGTGTCGGTGGGATGCCGCTGCTGGTGGCGGTGGGCGGCGCGCTCAACGTGGTGGGGTATGGGCTGGCGTTCTTGAGCGCGTTGCGGGGGAGGCCCGCGTCGCAGACGTCTGCGGGGCTTTGCGTTGGTGCGCTGGCGACGCTTCTTGGCATGATTGTGGGGGCGGCCGCTTGGCAGGTGCGGCCACAACTGCTGTCGATTCCGATGTTTGGCGGGTTGATGGCGGCGCTGTGGGCACGGCATGCCGTGCCCCTACCAAGTGAGCATGTTGTGCCCCAGCCAGGCGAGAAAGGCGTAGCAGAAGAAGGGGCACCGGTATACGAAGGAGCAGCCCAAAAC
>JBNGEB010000268.1:0-3118 GCA_049975585.1 Anaerolineae bacterium | reverse complement strand
CATCTACCCCGCGTGGCGCGCCACGCGCCTTCGCCCCGTGGAGGCCCTTCGCTACGAATAGGGGCCCGTCCGGCGCGCCTATCCCGTTCACAAAGCGTCAGTGGCGGCGTTTTCGATCTAGGCCCTCGCCGTTCTATAATCAGCATCTGTCCTGTGTTGCCACATATCACGCCGCTCTGCCGACGGGCCAGCGGCTTGTAGGAAGGTACCCCATGTCTGTATCAGCAGATAAGCCTCGCAAGCAGAACCTCTGGACGCGCGCGGCGATCTGGTGCGTGGCCGGTGCGGTGATCCTCGGCGTTGGATTTGCCTCTGGCGCGACGGCCATGTGGTTCGCCATGGGACGCATGGGCTGGAACGTGAATGTGCCCCTCGTCGGCGATGCCGCCACGCTCGAGCCCGCTAACGCAGACGAGATGCCGCGCGATGAGGCTATCGGCCTCTTGGAGCAGATCTGGGATATCCTCGATGCCGAGTACGTGGAGCCCGAGTCGCTGGACAACACCGAGATGTACCGTAGCGCCGCTGCCGGCCTGGTGGCGGCGGTGGGCGATCCCCACACGGCATACGTGGAGCCGGCGACGGCCTCGGTGCTAGAGGAGGACCTCGAAGGGACGTTCGAGGGCATTGGGGCCACCGTCAAGATGGAAGAGGGCCGCGTCATCATCGGCCGTCCCTTGCCCAACAGCCCCGCCGAGGCGGCGGGCATCCAGCCCGGCGACGTTATCCTGGAGGTGGACGGCACCTCTCTCGAAGGCATGGGCCTGTACGAGGTCGTGGCGCTGATTCGCGGTCCCAAGGGCACCGTGGTGCGGCTACTCGTCGAGCGCGAGGGCGTGGACGAGCCGTTCATCGTGCCGGTCACCCGCGACAAGGTCGAGGCGCCGATCGTCGCTTCCGAGATGCTGGAAGGCACTATCGTCTACCTGCAACTGACTGAGTTCAACGCCCAGGCACCGCGCTTGGTTCGGAACGAGCTGCGCGACTTGCTCAAGGAGGACCCCAAGGGCATCATCTTGGACCTGCGCAACAATCCCGGCGGCTACCTTCACGTGGGCGTGCAGGTTGCCAGCGAGTTTCTGCCCTATGACACGACGGTGCTCTATGAGGAGCGCCGCGATGTGGACGAGCCGGTGCGCTATGCCGCGGAGCGTGGTGGCCTCGCGACGGATCTCCCGATGGTGGTGCTAGTGAACGGAGGCAGCGCCAGCGCGGCCGAGATCGTGGCGGGCGCCATTCGCGACAACGATCGCGGGGCGCTAATCGGCACCATCACCTATGGCAAGGGCTCGGTGCAGAGCACGCATACGCTATCGGACGGATCGGGGCTGCGGGTCACCATCTCGCGGTGGCAGCTCCCCAGTGGCCAGCAGCTCATGGGCGAGGGCATCGCGCCCGACATCGAGGTGGAAATGACAACGGAGGATTGGACCGAGGGACGCGATCCGCAGCGCGACCGCGCCGTCCAGTATCTCCTGGAGGGCCGATAGCATCGTATGGCGAAAAAGAAACGGCAGGACGGCCAACAACACGGCGACCGCACCATCAGCGTCAACCGCAAGGCCTACCATGACTATACCATCGAGGACACGCTCGAGGCGGGCATCGTCCTGGCGGGTTCCGAGATAAAGTCGGTCAGGGCGGGCCGGGTGAGCCTGCGCGAGGCGTACGTGACCATCCGCGGCGGTGAGGCCTGGATGATCGGCGGGCACATTGCCGGCTACCAGCAGGCTGGCCGCCAGGATCACGACCCCACGCGCGATCGCAAGTTGCTGCTGCACAAACGCCAGATTCTGCGCTGGCAGCAGTACATCGAGCAGCGCGGCTATACCATCGTCCCGCTCAGGATGTACCTCAAGAACGGTCGCGCCAAGCTCGAGATCGGGCTGGCGCGCGGCAAGCGGCAATACGACAAGCGGCAGGCCATCCGCGAGCGCGAGACCCAGCGCAGCATCGATCGCGCCATCAAGGAGCAGATGCGCTAGGATTGCGGGAGACAACCCCCGCGCCGCCGACGGCGTACCCCTCCCTCCCCCACGATCGCTGTGGGAGAGGGGTACAGCCTGGTCCCGACTAGGCGAGATACTTGCCCAATAGCAGGCTCAGCTCGGCGCGACGCTCGGTTGGGATGGCGTCGGGTTGCGTAATCAGCGCGTCGGCCAGGGCATGCCCGCACGAGCAGGTCCGCTCGAGCTCGGCGATGCGCGGGATGGCCAGGCGCAGGATCTCTTTGGATCGGCCGACGTTGGCCATCAGGTTCGCCACCACCATCTCCACTGTCACCGATTCCTCCGACGCGTGCCAGCAATCATAGTCGGTGACCATGGCCAGCGTGCTGTAGCAGAGCTCAGCCTCGCGGGCCAGCTTGGCCTCCGGCAGCGCCGTCATGCCGATGAGATCGCCCCCGATCTGTCGGTAGAAGAACGACTCGGCCTTGGTGCTGAACTGCGGCCCCTCCATCACCACCATGGTGGCGCCATCGTGGACGTTGCCCTCGGTCTCGGCCGCGGCCTGGTAGAGGACGCGGCGCAGCTCCGGGCAATAAGGCTCGGCAAACGCGATGTGCACCACCACCCCATCCCCGAAAAAGCTGGCCGGACGCACGCCCTTGGTGCGGTCCAGGAGCTGGTCGGGGATGACCACGTCCCGCGGGGCCAGGTCCTCGCGGAGGCTGCCGACGGCGCTCACCGAGATGACGTGGGTGACGCCGATGTTCTTGAACGCCCAGATGTTGGCGCGCGCGGGCAGCTCGCTGGGGCTGATGCGGTGCCCCCGCCCGTGCCGCGGCAGAAAGGCCACGGGCACCCCTGCCAGCTCGCCCAGGACCAGCGCGTCGCTGGGGGCGCCATAGGGCGTGTCGATCTCCATCTCGCGCACGTTGGCCAGGCCCTCGATGGCATATAGGCCGCTTCCGCCGATGACGCCGATGGTCGCTCGCTCCATGGTGGTGTTTCCCCTTGTGGATAGACGTGTTGTGAGCCGATTATAGACAGGCTGCCCAACGGGAGCAAAGTGATGATGCTGCGCGGCGCTCCCGATGTTGCGATGGGCGGTAGTCGCGGTTTCCATACCGCGGCGGGGTAGCACCGGCGCGAGCACTTGGGGACGCGGATTGGAA
>JBNGEB010000267.1:0-3166 GCA_049975585.1 Anaerolineae bacterium | reverse complement strand
AGAACGGGTTCGATTGCCAAGGCCTCTGGGTGGAGGTCGAGGTCGAGCGTGAGCTCGGATTCACCTCCAAACGCGACATCGAGGACTATGGGCTTGCACGCTTTGTCCAAGCGTGCAAGCAGCGTGTCCTGCGCTATGCTGCCATCCAGACCGAGCAGTCCCAACGTCTCGGCTACTGGATGGACTGGAACGACCCGAACACGCTCCGCCTGCTCGCTGACAAGCTTGGCGAGGACCCCTCCCAAGAGTTCACACTGCTGGGCCCCGATGGCCCCGTGACCAGCACGGTGGAGGATCTCGTAGGCAGGCTAGGGCTTCCCGAGCTGGGCGGGAGCTATTTCACCTTCTCCAACGAGAATAACTATATGATCTGGCGCTTTCTTCAAGAGTGCCACCGCCGGGGTTGGCTCTACCGAGGCGTGGACTCGATGCCCTGGTGCCCGCGCTGCGCCACGGGTATAAGCCAACACGAAATCGTCACCGACGGCTATCAGGAGCGCACGCATCGCTCTGTAACCCTGCGGCTGCCGCTCCGGCAGCAAGAGAACGCATCGCTGCTGGTCTGGACCACGACGCCATGGACACTCACCAGCAACGTCGCCGCCGCCGTCGGCCCCGACCTGACCTACGTGCAGGTGCGACAAGGCGACGAAACCTTCTACCTCTCCAAGGGCGCCGTAGAGATGCTCCAAGGCTCCTACGAGGTGATTCGGGAGCTCCCCGGCAGTGAGATGGTCGGATGGACCTACGACGGCCCGTTTGATGAGCTCGCAACGTCCCAGCAACCAGGCGGCTATATCAGCCTCGACGCCGATCTGCACACGTCGAGCCTTTCGGCCGCCGATGCCCACGTGGTCATCCCCTGGGATGCCGTTGGCGAGCAAGAAGGCACGGGGATCGTGCATATCGCCCCCGGCTGTGGCGCCGAGGACTTTGAGCTGGGCAAGGAGCACGCTCTACCGATCATCTCCCCGCTGGATGACGAGGGGACCTTTGTGGAGGCGTTTGGCTGGCTAGCCGGGCTAGGCGCCGCCGAGGCTGCGGAGCCGATCTTCCAGAACCTAGGCGAGAAGGGGCTCCTCTACCGCGTCGACGACTATACCCACCGCTATCCCACCTGCTGGCGCTGCGGCACCGATCTGGTGTTCCGCCTCGTCGACGAGTGGTTCATCAGCATGGATGAGCTGCGAGAAGACATGATGCGGGTGACCAAGCAGATCCGCTGGATCCCATCGTTTGGTCTCGAGCGTGAGCTCGACTGGCTGCGCAACATGCACGACTGGATGATCAGCAAGAAGCGCTACTGGGGCCTCGCCCTCCCCTTCTGGGTCTGCGATGACTGTGGTGAGGTCAGCGTGATCGGGGACGAGCAGGAGCTCAAGGAACGCGCCATAGCGGGTTGGGATGTCTTTGCGGGCCACACGCCCCATCGACCGTACATCGACGCCATCGAGCTCCAATGCCCCAAGTGTGGCGGCCGCATGCACCGTATCCCCGATGTCGGAAACCCCTGGCTGGATGCGGGCATCGTGAGCTTTTCCACGCTGCGGTATCGTAGCGACCGTGAGTACTGGGATGAATGGTATCCCGCTGACTGGATCAGCGAGTCGTTCCCAGGCCAGTTCCGCAACTGGTTCTACAGCCTTTTGGCCATGAGCACCGTACTCGACAACAGCCCGGCGTTCCGCGAAAACTTTTCCTACGCTACCCTGCTCGCGGAAGATGGCCGCCCCATGCACAAGAGCTGGGGCAATGCCATCGAGTTCAACCAGGCGGCCGACAAGATGGGCGTGGACGTGATGCGCTGGCTGTATTGCGCCCACAAGCCGGAGAGCAACCTGCTCTTTGGCTACAACCGCGCCGATGAGACGCGCCGTCGCTTCATCATCCCGCTCTGGAACGTCTACAGCTTTCTCGTGACCTATGCCAATCTCGATGGCTGGCAGCCGGATTGGCCGCTGGACGATCCGGGCGCGCCCGAAGGGCCGACG
This sequence comes from Anaerolineae bacterium, assembly GCA_049975585.1. Classification (GTDB taxonomy): domain Bacteria; phylum Chloroflexota; class Anaerolineae; order UBA1429; family UBA1429; genus DAIRUQ01. The sequence goes on along the minus strand of JBNGEB010000267.1, from coordinate 1,175 downwards.
CCCTCAAGCGCCAACCCGTTGGACCGGTGGATCCTTGCTCGCCTGAACAAAGTCATCGCAACGGTGACTCAGGCGTTGGCCGATTCGGATCCCTATGGCTCAACGTTGGCGCTGGAAACCTTCCTCAACGACCTCACCAACTGGTACGTGCGTCGCAGTCGGCGGCGGTTCTGGAAGAGCGAGCGCGACGCGGACAAACAGACTGCCTACGCGACGCTGTATCACGTCCTGCTCAGCTATGCCAAGGTCCTCGCGCCGTTCATCCCGTTCATCACCGAGGCCATGTATCAGAACCTGGTGCGAGAGGTCTGGCCCGAGGCGCTGGTCAGCATCCACAACTGTGACTGGCCAGAGACCGACGAGGCGGCCATCGACGAGGACCTTCTCGCGCAGATGGACCTGGCGCGAACCCTGGCGGGCCTAGGGCTGAGCGCACGCAATAGCGCCAATATCAAGGTGAGGCAGCCACTGGCTTCTGCCATCGCCTGGTGCCCAGAAGAAAGCCCCACCCTGAGCGAGGCGATGGTCAATATCGTGGCCGACGAGCTCAACGTGAAGGCCCTCACCTTTGCCCAGCAGGAGGCCGAGGTCGTCACCTACCGCATCGTAGCGGATGGGAGCCAGCTGGGGCCTCGCCTAGGTCGCGACTTTACCAAGGTTCGCGCCGCATTGGCAGAGCGATCACCTGAGGAAATAGCCGCTGCCGTCAAGTCGGGCGATCCTGTCACGGTCACCATCGACGCGGCGGAGGGGGGACGCCAGATCAGCCTGGCCCCTGACGAGATCCTGGTAGAGCCGCAAGCCCGAGAGGGCTGGGCCTTGGCTGAGGAGAAGGGCTTCCTCGTTGCCGTCGACGTTACCATCACACCGGCTCTACAAGCGGAAGGATGGGCGCGTGACGTCATCCGCCAGATCCAGACGCTGCGCAAGGATGCCGACTATGAGCTGGATCAGCGGATCACCGTCGGGGTCTTTGCCGAGGATGGTGACTTGGCGCAAGCTCTCGAGCCTTGGCAGACCTACATCATGGAGGAGACACTCGCCACGAGCCTCCTCACAGCGGATGACGAACAAACCTGGGATGAGCGCAAGGAACTCAGCCTAGACGGTCACACCGTGGAGCTCGCCGTTCGAGTCGTCTAGTCAAAGATGCCAGGGCTGGGGCGACGCGAACG
>JBNGEB010000266.1:0-3168 GCA_049975585.1 Anaerolineae bacterium | reverse complement strand
CCGCCGGCCGGCGGCAACTCTCCCGAAGTGCCGGCAACGGAGGGCGCTGTCGGCGGGCGGACGGGGAGCTTGATCTCCACAGCATCAGCGAGAGTGCCGGCATCCGCCCGGAACCGCAAGAGCAGCTCGTCCGCCGGCAGCACCTGCGCCTCCCAGGTGACGCCAGCCTGCCCATGGGCCGGCACCGTGATCCGCCGGGGAGCGTCGTCGTAAGCGATGCCACGCGCCTCCAGTTCCACCACCGCCTCCACCGGTTGCGAGGTGTGATTGAATACCAAGCAGCCCAAAGTGGGCGCATCGCCTACCACCACAAAGCGAGGCGTCACCGGCTGCACGAGCAGATCCAGCGTGCTGATCACATCGGCATGGGCCGACCCCAACTCGGTGGCCGCCGTGACAGCGTCCGCTCGCATGCGCCAAGTCGTCAAGCTATCGGGCAGCAGCACCTCAATCTGAGTGGTGCCATCTTCGCCCGTACGCACCTGCGGCGCCCAGAAGGCCGTATCGGGCATGTCCTTGCGGACCATGGTATCCATGCCCTCGCCGCCACCGCCGCCCTTTTCGCCGCGCGCACGATCGAGATTGTACTGATCCACCGAGTTGGCCAACGTAGCGCTCGTCTCGACGCCGAGCCCTCGCTCTCGATAAAAGGCCTGCACAATGTCAGGAGCCTGGAGCCCGGCCAGGATCTCCACAGCGCGATCCACCAGCGCCAGCGAGACCTCTGCGTCCACCGGCGATCCTTGCCAGTCGGACGCCTTCACATCGTAGGTCACGGTATCCCCAGGGGCGTAGGGGCCGGCATCAGCAGGCGTCACCTGCAGCTCCAACTCCTTCTGCTCGGTGGATACCACCAGCTCAGTGTAGCCCAGGAACAGGCGAGCTGGGGTCTCGCTTGTCGCTGGCACGACCACACACACCGACACGAACACGTTGGGTGCATACGAGGGCTCAATCCGAAGACGCACCCGATCGCTGCTACCCTCCAACGTGAAGGTCCTTTGCTCTAGAACTCCCCCCCGTTCGACGGTCATCAGAGCCTGAGCGGGACCGCGCGCCGGCAACGGCACCAGGATGCTGGCAACGTCCCCTGGACGGTAGCTTTCCCGATCGGGAACCAGCTCGATGCGCGGGTGATTCTCGCGGCCCCAGTTCACATAGCCACTGCTACTCACCCAGAGATATGTGGCGCTTCGCACCTCGTTCCCCCGACGGTCAGTGGCTCGAGCCACCAGGCGGTAAAGCCCCCCTTCCTCAGGGACAAAGCTGTCACTGACACGCCCCATTCCGTCAGTCGTCAGCGTGGCCGTGTACACCGCCGTGTCCCGCGGCTCGTTTCTCCAATAGGCGAACCCCTCCGGCGACTCGACCTGGACCGTAAACCACTCCCGGCGATAGACGTTCAGCTCGACGTCACGCTCGGGGAGTGGCACACCTTCGGTATCCACCACGATCAAGTGGACAGTCTGTCGCTCACCGGAAGCGCCGACGTACCGCTCAGGCGCGATCCCTACATAAAGGTCGCCTGCGTGCGCGATCACTTGCGTTCGCGCGCTTACCTCCTGGTTGTCGGGCCCCGTCACGGAAGCCTCCAACGTCAGGCGTTGGCTCCCCCCTAGCTCGCTGAGATCCACCGGCATCTCCCACACGAACGCGCCCTGCGCATCGGTGCGGATCAAGCCATCGCTGAGAGGAACCCCCTCGCCATACCTAGCCTCTAACGTATCCGCATCGTGCCAAGCGTAGGGGCGATCGCCTACGTACCGATCAAAGAAATACGGCGAGGCCTGTGCACGCCAGCGAACCGGCGCGTCGGCAACGTCGCCCCCGGAAAAGTAGCTAGCCGATCCACCAGCCCGTAGCGTGTCGCCTTGGACATAGTCAGCCTGTTCGGCAGCGACGTTCACCTCAAAGGCGGGTTTGCGATAGGCCACCACCTGGAACGTCTGCCCGAACTGCTCCTCTCCGACCCAGGCCGTCAGTTGGTAGTAGCCCAACGAAGCGGCCTCACCCAGGGCAACCTCTCCCGCCAGGCTCCCCATCTCGTTGAGGGGAAAGCTCTCCTCATGGACCGGACGGCCTTGGGCGTCGTTGACAACCATCCGAATGAGCTCGTCAGTGTCGGGCAAGCTGTACTGGGCATCATCATCGCGACGCAGCACCCCCTTGAAATGCACGGTCTGGCCAGGCCGATAGATCTGGCGATCCGTGGAGAGATAGAGCAGGTGATTGAGATCGGGACGCTCGCTTGGCAACCCGAACTCCCAGGCCGTCATGCCCTGCTGCCACATCCGCATGACCGCACAAGGCGAGCCGTAATAGTCCCCTGTGACGACAACCGACGCCCAGGGGTCACGCGGTCCAAGATCGAGCTCGGCCAGACCACTCGCGTCAGTGGTCGCGCTGTCGGTCTGCCGTCCGCTGCCATCCCACGCCACAAGCTCGACGCCGTCCAGTGGCTCACCAGATTGCAGCTCGGTAGCCCACACGAGCCCATCGCTGCCAGAGATCTTGAGCGTGAGGTTGACGTCGGTGACGATCAAAAGATGCCGCTCCCGCCTGGCCACCTCGGGTGCGCCTACCTCCAGCAAGTAGTAGCCCGCCGCGAGCGAAGCGCCGTTCTCCAGACGCAGCGACACATCCGTCACGGCATAGGCGTTCTGCGCCGCATCTACGGCAACGGACCACCTCCGCACCAGCGCTTCACGAGCTGGCTCATAGCGATCCCAGGCGATCCAACCGTCGTCACCGCCCATTCGCACCAAATCATGCTCGGCAAGGCTATAGAGCGCCAGATCCAGCCTACTGATGTTCGTATGCCTGACGCCGACGGTGAGGGACCCCGCTTTGTCATACACGCCCATGCGGTCTGGCACGTCAAGCCTGAGCTCTGGGCGTCTGGGACCGGTCTCAAACCGTACCGTCTCGCTGCGCTCAAGCGGGACACCCCACGCATCCTGGATGGCCGGGGTCAAGGTGAGAGTGTAGGCGGTAGAGGGAGCCAACCCCCCATAGAGCACGAGTTGCGTGTCGTTGTCCGTCCAATAGGACCAAACTTTCACCGTCGGTGTAATGGAGAGCCCCTCCGCCAGCGTCGTGCGACTCATGGGGCAAGAGAAGCGCAGCGTGATCTCGTCTGCCACGGGCACGCCGACCTCACCATGGCGA
>JBNGEB010000265.1:0-3220 GCA_049975585.1 Anaerolineae bacterium | reverse complement strand
CCAGCAGAGCCTGCGCCAAGGCAGCGCCTTCTACCGGATCGGTGCCAGCGCCCAACTCGTCCAGCAACACAAGCGAACGAGGTGTGGCCTGCTCCAGCACACTGACGATATGCGTCATGTGCGAGGAGAACGTCGACAGGCTTTGCTCAATGCTCTGCTCGTCGCCGATGTCGGCATAGATGCCATCATAGACCGGCACCGAGGATCCTTCTGCCGCCGGGATATGCATGCCCGCCTGCGTCATCGCGGTCAGCAGGCCCACCGTCTTGAGCGCCACGGTCTTGCCACCCGTGTTGGGTCCCGTGATCAGCAAGATGCGGGCATCCGCACCGACGCGTACGTCGATGGGAACAACCGTGTCCTCAGGCAACAGCGGATGGCGGGCTGCGTGAAGGCAAAGGGGGGCAAGACGTTGCGGATCGTCGCCATTGGTCAGTATCTCAGCAGGTTGGGCTCGCTGCGCAAAGCTATAGCGCGCGCAGGCAAAGGCCAGATCGAGTTCGGCAAGGACGCGTACATCCTCGTCGATGATATCGGCGTGATCGCCAACCATCTCTGTTAGCTCTGCCAGAATGCGCTCGACTTCGTGACGCTCCAGCGATCGCAGCTCTTGCACGTGGTTGCCGAGCTCAACCGTGGCAAGCGGCTCGATGAACAGCGTAGCTCCGCTGGCTGACGTATCGTGCACGATGCCCGGTATGCGGCCCTTGAACTGGATCTTGAGCGGCACCACATAGCGCCCATTGCGCTCGGTGACGATGGGCTCCTGCAGATAGGTGGCATTGTCGCCATCGGACACAAAGCGGCGCAGGCGCTCGGCCAGATGGTCCTGGGCCAGACGCAGCTCTCGCCGAACTCGTGCCAGCTCTGGCGAGGCTGTATCCAGCACATTGCCGTCATCATCGAGACACCGCCCGATGGCATCGGCAAGCTCGGGCAGTGGATCGAGCCGAGCAGCTGTGTCTGCTAGCAAGGGGTACTCGTCTTCAAGACGCACGAGCAAGCTACGCAGCCTGCTTGCAGAGCGAAGCGTGCCACGCACCTCGAGAATCTCATGCGGCTGGAGGGTTGCCAGGAGCCCCGCGCGCTCTGCATGGGGCCGGACATCGCGAGCCGCGCCAAGCGTCACATCTGGTCGCGTGCCGAGCAGGGCCTTGGCCTCCGTCGTCGCCTGCTGACGCTGGCGCACCTCGTATGCGTCCGTGGATGGTCGAATGGCCAAAGCCAGCTCGCGACCGGCGGAGAACGATGTATGCTCCGCCAGTTGGCTCAGTATCTTCTCAAACTCGAGCGTTCTTAGGTCGTGCTCGTTCACGAGCAGGCTCCAGCTCTCCTATGCGACCCGCGGCTATCCTCCGCCAGCATGCACGATCGTCCAATGCCACACGACAAGCCCCGGACCCTTGCCTCATCTCACGCGCTGGCAAGAGACCGGGGACCTGCACGGAAGGGTATCCAGAGCGGGCGACGCGATTTGAACGCGCGACAATCTGCTTGGAAGGCAGAGGCTCTGCCAACTGAGCTACGCCCGCAATATACTACATTAAATAGCAGCCCACGATGCTCCACGCCACTCCCACGACCACACTCGATGGCTTCTCACAAGGCGCCATGTTACCGCCCCACTAGAAGCCCCGCCCTCGGTGCTTGCCACCAGGGGCGGGGTCAAGTATCATCCCCCTTGCCTACGGTGTCAGTAGCACCTGGGCCGCGCCTCGGGGTGTATCCGCACCGCCGGGGCGCTTAGCTTCTCCCAGCATATCCTCAGTGGAACGTGACGTCAAGACGCAACGCACCCCACTTGGCCTCTCACGACCTTTCCTGATGCCCCAAGGCGCACCACGATCCTGAAGCTAGCCTTATCTTACGCCAGGCCGCGCGTTTGCGTCTCCTACTCGATGCAGTTGCATTGGCAGAGGTCTAACAGGACGATCCCAGCAGCAGGGGCCCCAGTTTCTTGCGTTCTCGCTTTCTAGCGCCATTGCGCCCGAGATCACCCCTTACCACCGATCGGCACCGTGCTCTCTTCTTTCATGGGCATAGCTACTTGCTTGATGCCACACCCTCAACTGATCGTGCAAAGACCTGCGAGGTGTTGCTTTCTCCCTCCAAATCCGTGTGCGCCCTTTACTCTGCTGATCCTTCTGCCTAGAATGGCGATGAGTGATATGAGAACGATGCACTTCGATGCGTGCTAGTATCGCTGGCCAATGGCATGCCGCAACGGGCTTGCTTGGTGTGGTCAGTCGCCAGGATCGAGCCCCGACGGCTCACTCCCTCAAGCCCTTGCTAGCCACCACTCGCATCGGTCCACGTACCCACGGAGGAGGCGAAATGGCAGACAGCCGCAGCGCCTGGGGAGAGGCCGTCCATCTCGTGAGCACCGGCCTTCGCATACTGGCCCTCCTGGTCTTGGCGCTACTGCCGTGCGCATGCGTGGGGCGGCGCAGCATTCGCCCGGCCTATCAAGCGCCCACGGCTACTCGTCGCTACTCAGTACGACCAACGCGGACACCGTCCTGTGACCAGCGAAAGGCTCAAACGTGCCGTGAGCTAGAGGACCTCTTCGCCGAGGATATGATGGATACACTGGTCCTCTGCAGGGTCAAGTCTGACGAGTGGTGTGTCGAACAGCTAGTCGATCTGGCACAGCAGGCTCGCGACGCCGATTCATCATCCTGTACCAGCGACATCCGCGACAAGGCCGCGACCGTGCTAATCAAGGGAGCCATGGCAATAACGACATCGGACGAGGAGCTTCGCGAGGAGCTCGTAGCTGAAATGGGTGAGCTAACGCGCGCCCTGTCGGAGTCCTGCGGGACGTCATTCACGTGGCCGTAGTCAGCTACCCTAAGCAGAGTTCCGCTCCATGGCCAGAACTAGGTCTCGTCGGCCAGGACGTCAGGATCGGCCTTCATCTCTCCCACGCGCCGGCAAGAGCTCCACGCTTGGCAGAGAAGCCCTTGCAGGCATTCCCAGTGGCGGCGGCCTAGGCTTTGCCCTATCCGAGGCTTCTACGGCGTGCGTCATCCTCCCAAGAAAGACGACCTACTTGCTGCCCGGCTGCGATGGCGGGAGTTTCCGGACAGGATGGCCAAAGACGCCCGCGGAGATCTGCAGCTCCGCGCCGCAGTAGGTGAAGTCAGCCATGTCATCAGCTCTCGCAACGTCAAGAGGGCTGCCACACCGAAAGCACTGCATGACCCGGACCGGTGTGTTG
>JBNGEB010000264.1:860-3252 GCA_049975585.1 Anaerolineae bacterium | reverse complement strand
GCGCCGTCATGGCCCCAACCCTTTCCCAGCGCTGGCATCGCGTCCGTCGTGCCCTCGTCGCAACCCTACTGGTGAGCCTGGGTCTCACCGGCATCTCGGCCTACGCCTCCCAGCGCCCCGATCTGCGCGCCGCCCAAGCTCTGCGCCAGCACCTCAGTGATGCCATTCCGCCATCCGATGCGTTCTATCTGCTCACAGAGCCGGATGCGCCTTCGCCCTTTGGCCCGCTCGGGTGGCGCTATGTCTTGGGCCAACGTGAGGCCACCGTCCTGCGGCCCTCAGCCGAAGCGCAGGCCCTGCCCATTCCCCTCGGCCGCGAGGCCTTCTACCTTGCTACCTGGTCCAGCCCTCGTACCAAGGCGCTCGACGCCCTCGGTGCCGAGCTGCTCAACCTGCCGACGACTCCCGAAAACTTGGCGTTGCTGCTCTATCACCTCCCGCCCGTCAAGCCGGCACAGATCCTCGATCTCGCCGAGCGTCGCCTGGACGTCCCCTTTGCGGCGGGCATCCACCTCCTCGGCTACACCTGGCCCGCCGGGCAGCCCACCGCCCCCTTTGCCTCGCTGTCCACCATGTGGCTCGTCACAGATCGCGCCAGCGAGGGCCAGCCCGAGCTCTTGCTCCAGCTATTCCGGGGTGACGACGTCGTTGCCGAGAGCTATGGCCTAGGGGTGGACGCCGCGTTCTGGCAACCTGATGTCGTCGTCCTCGCTTGGCACGCCATCACGCCCAGCAAGCTCAAGCCGGGCACTTATCAGCTTGCTTTGGGCCTTTACGATGGGCAGACGCTGGCGCCGTACCCGCCCGAGCCCTCCGACGGCGACGCCTATCTGGTCACGGGGCTGATCGTGCCCACCACGCGCTAGGAGGCACTACCATGGACTTGACCAACGCGCTCGCCAACTGGCTCTCTAGCCAGCTCCAGTGGATGCCCGCCGAGGTCGTGCAAAAGGCGTCCGAAGTCGCTGCCTCCCGTGGCAGCGAGCGCCTGCTCGAGATGGTCCTCGGCGACCGCGAGGCCGAAGAGGTCCGCGCCCTGCTCGAGCGCGAGCCCGCCGAGGGGCCACGCCCCCCCGTCGTCATGCTCCCTGGCATCATGGGATCGCTGCTGGCCAGCATTCGGGGCATCAGCACCATGCTTTGGTATGCGCCGCGCATCATCCTGGACGGTCACCTCAACCTGCTAGACCTGAACGCCGAGGGGACCGGTGACCGCTCCCCAGACGTGCAGATCGTGCCCGTCGGCATCGAGAAGCTTACCTACCTGAAGCTCATCCTGACGCTGGCGCGCATCTCACGGCTGTACGAGTTCCCCTACGACTGGCGCCGCGAGCTAGAGAGCAACGCCCGTCTGCTCCACGGATCGCTCCACCGTTGGACCAAGGCAGCGCCTCAGCGTCGCTTTACCCTCGTATGCCACAGCATGGGCGGCATGCTGGCCCGGACCTATGCCGCGCTCTACCCCGAGGAAGCGGAACGACTCATCGAGCGCATCGTGATGCTGGGCACGCCGCTCCACGGCACGGCCATCGCCGCCTGCATCTTTGATGGCAGCACCCCTCAAGCCATCGCCGTGCAGCGCCTCAACCCCCAGAACGACGTCATCGGCTTTGCCAGCAATCTGCCCTCGGCCTATCAGCTTCTGCCGCCGCCGCCCGATAGCTACACGCTGGATCGCCCATATCCTCTCGATTGGGACGCGTACGACGCGCAGGCCTGGGGCCTCCCCAACGTGCGTCAAGACTATCTCGACCGCGCCCGCGCGTGGCACAGCCTGCTGGCCGACTCGGATCCCCAGATCGAGATGGCGCTGATCGCTGGCTGCCACCACGAGACCATCACCGACGTCCACCTGCGAACCGACGGCGACGACGCGCCCGCCCTGGAGCCCATCCGCAACGACGAACGACACGAGGGCGGCGATAGCCAGGTGCCCCTCTGGTCGGTTCAGCATCCCGCAGTGACAACGTATTATGTCGCGTGTTCGCACACCGAGCTGCCAGGCCATGACAAGACGCTTGACGCTCTGGATCGGTTGCTGTCCGGCCAGGCGCCCGAGCTCCCGCGCGAGGTACCAGAGCGCCCGGCTTCCTTGCTAGAGCGCATCGCGCCCGCCCCCCGGCGCGAACAGGTGGCCGAGCTGCGCCGTCACATCGAATCCGGCCAGACCCGCCGCGAGGACTTGGACAAGATAAACTTTCTGGAATAGGTCACCATGCCCCGCAATTTGACATATCGCGAGCGTTCTGCTATGCTCTTTGCGGCTTTGGGGCCACATGCTCGCCGACCGGTAGCAGGTTCGATATCAAGGACGTAACTGCCGTCCTCGCGCGGGGCGGCAGTTTTTTTGCTATACGTGCATTACCCAAACGTGCATTACCCACTCCAAGTA
>JBNGEB010000264.1:0-850 GCA_049975585.1 Anaerolineae bacterium | reverse complement strand
CTGCCGCCCTCGCGTTGGGCGGCAGTTCTGTTATAAGCGACCCACCAAACCATAGAAGGAGCTAAAGAAGCTAACCATGTCCAAAAACTATGTCCGTGTCATCCCCCTCGGGGGGCTGAGCGGCATCGGCAAGAACTGCACGGTCTTTGAGACCGAGCAGGACATCGTCGTTGTCGATGCTGGTCTCCAGTTCCCGGAGGACGAGCTGCTCGGGGTGGACCTGGTCATCCCCGACATTAGCTATTTGCAGGAGAACCAGGACAAGATTCGCGGTTTTGTCATTACCCACGGCCACGAGGACCATATCGGCGCGTTGCCGTTCGTGCTGCGCGAAATCGGAGCGCCCGTCTATGCCACACCGCTAACCCGCGGCCTCATCGAGGTCAAGCTTCACGGCGCCGAGCGCGATCGCGTCGATCTCAAGACCTTGCTGCCCGGCAGCGAGATCACGCTGGGCGACTTTCGCATCACGCCCTACCACGTCACGCACTCGATCCCCGATGCCGTGGGCCTCGCCATACGAACGCCGCTGGGCATGATCGTCCATAGCGGCGACTATAAGATCGATCACACGCCCATCGAGGGCAAGGCGCTCGATCTCGCCGCCCTGGCCAGATTTTCCGCCGAGGGCGTGCTGCTACTCCTTTCGGACAGCACCAACGCCGAGACGCCTGGCTATACCGTGTCCGAGTCCGAGCTGGTGGACACCTTTGAGCAAGCATTCGCCGCGGCTCCTGGCCGCATCATCGTTGCCACCTTTGCCTCGCTGCTCTCGCGCATCCAGCTCGTCATCGAGACCGCCGAGCAGTTCGGTCGCCGCGTGGCGCTGGCGGGCCGCAGCATGGAGCAG
>JBNGEB010000263.1:0-3263 GCA_049975585.1 Anaerolineae bacterium | reverse complement strand
GGATTGGCGGGCGGTCAACTGGGTGCGCGCAAAGGAAAAGACAGCACCCAAGCTCAGCCACTTGGCCATCTCTTTGGCCGCTGGCGGCAGGTCCCTCGCGGGGAGGATAGCCGCGACGGCTGTGATGATCACCGTCGCGATCGCAATGCCGACGCCACCGAGATGGATAGGCTTGGCCTCGTCCATCGTCGCTCGGAGAAACCATGCTAGGAGCATGGTGGCCAGGAGGGCTTCGGGTGCTCCAACGCGGAACGCGCCCACCGAGATGCTGGTGGTCGGAGCGAAAGGCACGGCAAAGGCCAGGCCGCAGAGAGCCAACCACGGGTGGCGAAGCAGCGCCAGCACCCCCAGGATGCCCCCAAGCCCCAGGAGCGCATAGCGGATCGGTACGGTGGCTAGACATGCGCCAACTGCGACGATGGCGGCAATGGCAAGGCCGGTGCGGAAGAGATCGATGGCGCCAGCCGCCCAGGGCCTATGCGCTCGGCTTTGCGCGATCATCGATCTTGCAGTTGCTCGCGGAACCAGGCGATGGTTCGCAAGAGACCGTCTTCCAAGGGCACCTTGGGTGTCCATCCCAGCAGCGTGCGCGCTCGGGTTATGTCAGGCTGGCGGGTCTGCGGATCATCCTTGGTGCGTGCGTCTTGGGGCACGACGAACATGATCTCGGACGGGCTTTCTGTCAGCTCGATGATGGTGCGTGCGAACTCCAAGATGCTCATCTCGCGAGGGTTGCCCAGGTTAACTGGCATGGCGTCGCCATGCTCCATGAGAAGCATCAGCCCCTCGACCAGGTCGCTCACGTAGCAAAAGCTGCGCGTGCGGGAGCCGTCATCGTACACTGTCAGTGGATTGCCCAGGATAGCCTGCCGGCAGAAGTTGGGCACCACCCGGCCATCGTCGAAGCGCATCCGAGGGCCGAACGTGTTAAAGATGCGGGCGATGCGCGTCTCCAGCCCATGGGTACGATGATAGGCCATGGTGATGGCCTCGGCGAAGCGCTTGGACTCGTCATAGACGCCACGAGGGCCGACGGGATTCACATTGCCCCAGTAGGTCTCTGGCTGCGGATGGATCCGCGGATCGCCATAGACCTCGGAGGTCGAGGCGAGCAGCAACGATGCCCCTTTCGCCTTTGCCAAGCCAAGGGCGTTGTAGGTGCCCAGGGCTCCCACCTTGAGCGTCTTGATAGGCATCTCGAGATAGTCCACCGGACTCGGCAGCGAGGCTAGATGGTAGATGGCATCTACCGGTCCATCGACGTGGATCGGCTTGGTGACGTCATGCTCGATGAAGGAAAAGCCGGGATGCGTCGTCAGATGGGCGAGGTTTCGTAGGCTCCCGGTGATGAGATTGTCCATCGCCAGGACCTCGTGGCCCTGCTTGAGTAGCTCGTCGCAGAGGTGGGATCCGATGAACCCCGCGCCACCTGTGATGAGTACGCGCATCAACCCTCCCGGCTGAATACCGACGATGCCAGCATCCGGAGTATACCCTGCTAGGCAGTTCGGTCAATGCGTGCGATCTCATCCTCGCGACTCGAAAGTGAGGCTACGGCCACCATCAGCCACAGGGCGAGCTCGGGCACAAAGAAGAAACTGTCCACCATGCCATGTGCGGCGGCAGCGATGAGGCCTGCTGCAAAACCAACCGCGACGACAGCGTGGTTGCCTCTCAGGCGGAGGATCATCCCCGCCGATCCAGCCAGCAGCGTTAGCATCGCGACGAGGCCTGGGAGCCCCAGTCTAGTCCAGACGGAGAGGAACAGGTTGTGGGGATGCGATAGCCATGGCTCCACTTCGGCGCCAGCCCGGATATAGTCCCCATAGTAGTAGAGGAACCCGTCAGGGCCGACGCCAAACCACGGATGGTCGCCGATCATGTCGATGGCCGAGCGCCAGAGTTGGATACGAAGGAAGGCCGTGCCTTGGGTCAAGTCGGTCATCGAGGCCAGTCGCTCGCTGCCCAGCAACGGTATGACGAGCAACACCATGGCTACCGCGACCAGAACCCATGCCATCCGCCAGCGTCCGCCGCGGAGATAGCCCAGGGCGACGATGCCGAACGGCAGTCCGAGCAGAAGGGCGCCTTTGGAGAAGGTCAGGGCGAGGACAGCAAGCAAAACCGTCGCCACAAGAGCATAGGCTATACGTCGCGCTCGGACACGGCTCCACAGCGTTCCAGCCAAGGCTACCGGCACGAGTCTCTCTGCCATGAGGGCGAGGTTGTTCGGCGACCCGTAAAAGCCCAAAGCGCGGCGCACGCCTTCCGCTTCGATGACCCCCGTGGCTGCGGGATACCGAGCCAGCGCATAGAGGCTCGTCAGGGTGCCGCCCACAAGCAGGGAGGGGGCTACTATTTGCGCGGTGAGAGGCTCGTCCAAAGCGCGCAGGAGATAGTAGAGAAGGGCCGGCTCAAGCAGGCAGAGGCGCACCTCGCGCCAGGCGACACGCTGGTACTCTGCCAGGCTGGCGGATAGCAGCCCCGCCACCACCAGTCCGATCACGCTGAAGTCGGCGACGACCTGCCACCTGGTATGCGGGCTATGCGGTATGGGGAGATGTCTCTCGACTAGGGCGTCCCAGAGGTAGGCCCCCGTGGCTAACAGCACTGCTACCTCGGCGATCGAGAATTGTAGCCCCCTCACTCGTACCATGACCGGCGCGAGCGGAATCATGAGCACGGCAGCCAACAGGGCGTGGTGGGGGTCCAGTGCGGCGGTTAGGACAGCGATCCCAGCACACAGGATGACCAACTCGTCGGACCCGCGCAGGCTGAAGCCAGCCAGAGCGAGGAGAAGCACCAAAGCCCGTCCGCTAGCGGGGACGGACCGCCAGACACGACGCGTGAGCTTCCAAGCCTGACGCCAGCGAAGGCCCCTCAGCTCTTGCCATAGCAGGATCGCTAGCGCCAGGATCGCCGTGATGCCAAGGGCCAGCGGCTTGATTAGGTCCCAGGCCGGCCTCTCGGCGGCTACCTGGAACCCGAAGAGGACCTCTGCCAGAGGGATTGGGGTCTCGAAACGTGCTTTGTGGGATTCTAGCGGAACGGACCTCCCAACGGCGATACGCGCGGGTCCAGACGGATTAGGTAGCTTGATCTCTTGTGCGGTGTGTTGGACGTCGACACGTGCCGTGATGGTGTAGGATGACGTCACGCTAGACGGAAGGACCCAAAGGCGTGTGCCCCAGAACGTGAGATCAACGAGTTCAGGATTCTGCGTCACGTGGAGCGCTTTGACGGATCTGGTGATGCCCGGGTAC
>JBNGEB010000262.1:0-3264 GCA_049975585.1 Anaerolineae bacterium | reverse complement strand
CGCTGACCTTGGCGCAGGTCAGGCCGACGGCGCCGGCGTCCAGGAGGCGTTGGGCGATCTGGGGGCACTTGTGCGTCTTGATATGCGGTCGAAGCGCGACGCCGGCCTCGCGGGCGATCTTGGCCATGTGCTGGATGTTGCGGGATAGGGTGGGCACGTCCACGCATAGGGCGGGCGTGTCAAGCTCGGTCCACGGTTTGCCGATCCAAAGGTTCGTCATGGCGGATGGCCTCCAGGCATTCTGCAATCGAGGCTATAAAGGTGGGCCGATGCTAGCATCCTTGCGGGAGCATGTCAACGAGGGGAGACCATGTCCGAAAAGCAAGATGGCCCTACGCTAGGGCGTGAGCTGATGCTGCGGGCGGTACCGCTGGCCATCGTTGCGGCGAGCGCTTGGTTGTTTTTGGACGCTCCTGGATGGATATGGCTTTTGCCTCTGGGAGTGGCGCTGTTGGTGCTGATGGGACGGGCCCTGCGGTTGCTGGGGCCGCGGCCGGCCTCGGACGAGGTAGCGCAGGGCGATGCGACTGAGGGCGATGCTGGGGTTTAGCCAGCCTGGGCGTGCGCTTTACGCGCTTTTCACCTATGCTAGGCGCTCGTGCAGTAGAATGGCCGCGAACTATTGGGCCAGGTTGAGTTAGCCACGACGCAAGGCGGTCGCATGCGGCCAAGTCACCAAGTATGGTTGATGCTAGGCATGGTAGTAGTGCTTGGGCTGGCTTGCCCTGGTACGATATTGGCAGAGACCGTGAGCGCGGACGAGCCGCCGCCGGCGCACTCGCTCTTTCTGCCGACAATCCTCAAGCCACGGGTGTTCGAGCCGATCCCGGGCGCTAGCTACAATGCTATCTGCATGTCGTGCGTCTCGGGTTGGCAGCCCACTGACAGGGATGCCGACGAGCATCCAGATCTGAACATCGCCCTTCGAGGATGGGAAGAGACCAGCCGTTACCTCGGTCTCGTCGACTATAGCGGGGGCCGCGATGAGAACGCGCCACAGCTCTATGGGCTATTCGCCGATGACCGCATGCCCTCCGTTTCCCATGTTTACCAAGTCCACAACTGGAACTGGAACACCATGGAGCCGGGCGACCTCATCTGGGATTGGGAGGTCACGCTGCTGGGGGCAGCCACCAGCCCGGGCGAGATCATTCACGTGCCTCGATCTGGATACCGGGTTGGGGTTGATAGCGGCGGTTCCTACGCCGTCATGGTGCTGTACGCTACGAACACCAGCGTGACCCTAAAGTTCACCCGTGAGGACAACGTCGTTCACGGGTACACCATCCATCTCGACGGCCTGTCCGTGGATCCAGCCTTGGTATCGCTCTACCAGAGTTGCGACGCCGGCGGGCGTCGGTCGCTGCCGGCTTTGCGGGAGCGCCAGCCGTTCGCGCGGGCCGGTGGCGGCGAGCTACGCGTCGCCATTCGCGATTGCGGACAATTCATGGATCCCCGCTCGCGCAAGGACTGGTGGTACGGGCGTTAGCTTCCGTGGTCGCGCGTTCACAGCTATCCGTGCCTTCTCTGGTGCCCCTGCTTCCCAAGCGCGCTTTCTCCTCCGGATGCCCGTCTATCTCACGTAAATCTTGCCGCTGGCCCTAGACAACCGCTGGCCACTATGATATCTTTTAAGGCAATTGGCCATCTCCGAGCTCCGGGTGTTTATTGCTAGCTCTGTCGGCTTAGAGGTGTGTTTCTCTATCCGAGGGGGTCTGGTGCGCTTTGGGCGTGCATGGTATGTAGCAGTTGTGACACTTCTGATGGTATGCGCTGTTGGGTGCAAATACGAGACGGGTGTACCATCGACCGTCGTGGTTACGTCAACCTCTGCTACCACGGCCGCAACGCTGCGCGTGAGTGCCACCCCTACACTGGCGACAACCGTTGGCCCGACGCTCGCCGCGCCAGCCACGTCAGATGAACGAGCAGAAACTGTGGCGTCTCTCGAAGCCACCGTGGCCCAGCCCACGCCGACGATCTCTGGTACCATCGGGACGCTGGCCATACCGGCACTGGATCGCGTGGTGCCTATCGTCTCTGTGGGGTGGCGCGTAGACGAGATCGACGGAGCCCAAGTCGCTGTGTGGGAGACGGTCAGCGGCGCCGCCGGGCACCACCGTGGCTCGGCGCCCTTGGGCGGCGAAGGCAACTGTGTCCTCAGTGGGCATAGTAGCGGCGAGCATGGTGGGGTCTTTGACGGGCTGTGGGATCTGCAGCAAGGCGATCCCGTGTACGTGACGGATAAAGCCGGCCAGGTGTACTCCTACGTGGTAGGTTCGGTGACAAAGGTCCGGGACATGGGCGTCAGTCTAGAGGAGCGCCTAGTCCACGCCGAGGCAATGGATCCGACGGATGATGCGCGCCTTACGCTCATCACTTGCTGGCCGGGTTGGGCCTATACGCATCGCGTGATCGTCGTGGCACGGCCGGCGGGCTCTGACTAGCTTGGGCGTGCTTGCTGGGCGAGTCGCTCTCACTGCGTGGTTGCGCAAGCTTTGTGGGAGGTCGTGATGAAAGAGGCGCAAGATCGGATCAGAAGCAGCGGTCATCTCCGATTGCTGTTGCCACTCGCGCTTGCCGTGATCGGCATGGCTTTGGTGACGTTGGCGGTGGCCGCCGAGCCCGCCTGGAACGCGTCCGGCGATGTTTCCCCGCGCGGCACTATCCCCGAGCCAGGGGATTATACCATCTCTGGCGTCGTGTATCACGACCTGGATGGAGATGGTGAGTACGACGACGGAGTCGAGCCGGGCATCGGTGGGGTCACGGTAACGCTTCAGCCCGACGGCGAGACCTGGGTGAGCAACGAGACGGGCGCTCCCTCCGGACCAGTGGGTGGCTACTGGTTTGACAATATCGTGCCGGGGCAGGAGTACACCGTCACCTGTTCGCCCGTGCCGGGCTATGTTAGCACCAGTCCCGCGCAGGTCACGGGTGTGACGTTGACCGGTGGCGGGACGGGTCCGGGGGTAGGGCCGGCCATCGTTCACTTTGGTTATGCGATGACTGCCACGGTGGCGGTGCATCTGGATCTGCAGGGTCGCCCTGCCCGCCCGAACAGCAGTTGGTCGGTACCGGTCACCTATACCATCGGCGGCGTGTACACGAACTCGGTCGCCACCTCTGACCTTTGGGGCCGATTCCATGTACTGAATGTGGTCGAGGGCCATCGCGACGTGGCCGTGAAGAACCTGCACACGCTCTCGACGCTGATCACGGATGCGGTGATTGCGGCGCCTACCACGGTGCTCACCGTAACAC
>JBNGEB010000261.1:0-3268 GCA_049975585.1 Anaerolineae bacterium | reverse complement strand
GCGCTAGAGCCATGCCGGCTGCCCCTGCTTGCTCCAATGGGATGGTACCTAGCGCCTCTTTGCCAAGTGCGCGTAGGGCCTCGGCAGCGTTCGGCTTGAGCATGAAATGCTGAAAGTGCCTCACGCGCATCCGAGAGTCCACCATGTAAGGCTTGTGCGGATGCGAGCGGGCGCTCTCCGTCAAGGCCTCTCGCAGCCGTGTGGTGACCGTGCCCACCTCTGGGGCCGACACTTGGTCGGCTACGAGGATGCCACCGGCGTCGGGGAGGAGCTTTCGCAACGCTTCTGCGGCAGCTTGCTCCAAATGAGGCGGCGTCGGTGTGCGGTTGCAGATGTCCAGTCGAGATAGCTCGTGCACTGTGCCATCGGGCTCGTGCATCATCGGCTTGGTATAGGTGGGGGTCACTCTGTCGGGCGCCACGACGAGGCCCGTCATGTCTACCTGCAGGTCAGCAAGATGACGGCGCAACACGTATCCCTCGCCGTCATCGCCGATGATGCTCACCACGCTGACCTGTACTCCCAAGGCTCGAAGATTAGCGATGACGTTCCCGCCTGCGCCTGGGCTTGAGCGCACCTCGGTGACCTGGTGGGCCTCTAGGCCGGTCTCTAGCGAGACCTCGGCCAGCGATCGATCGATCTCCAGATAGCGGTCGAGGAATAGGTCTCCCACCAGCAGAACGCGCAGCTCTGGCATGCGGTCGAGAATCTCGATCAGGCGGCCGATGGTCAGCATGCTTGGGCCTCTCTAGGCGTCTGCCAGGGCTTTGCGGATGTGCCCATAGAGGGCGGGCAGCGTGTCTCGATGGTCGCCCCGCACGTAAAAGCTCTCGCCACCGTCGCGCACGGTTCGGACGAGAATGGTCTTGTAAGGCCGGAAATAATAGGCCGGTTCGGTCTTGTCAGGCTCTTGCGTGAGATCGTCGCCCAGGTCTTGCAGGTCGAACACGGCCGTCGTAAAGTGGGCGATCACTTTGCCCTCGCTCCGGGCGACGTTCCGCGCCATGGACAAGGACTTGAGATAGACTTCGGGGCCCATGACGGCGGAGCCGAAGCAGAGCATCATGCCTCCCTCTAGGCGCGAAACCTGGTGGGCATAGACGAGCATGTCGGTGTAGGAGGCAGCGCCCAATGCTGCGCCATCGCAGTTGGGGTGCTCGTGGTTGATATCATAGCCGATGCCCACATGCAGCGTGATCGGGATCCCTAGACGGTATCCTGCTGCCAAGACGCTGATATCGCGGTGCGGCAGATGCCCTTCCCAGATGGCTCGACCGACAGCCTCGCCAAAGCCAATGCCTTCTTTGGCGGCCTGGATGGCCATCTCGTTAAGGGCGCCCGTCTCCCGCCAAAGGCCGAACTCGCCGGTACGGATGTACCTAGCTACGCTCTCGCTGGTCCCGCCCACGAGGGCCAGCTCATAGTCGTGAATCGAGCCCGCTCCGTTGAGCGCGATGGCAGAGATCAGACCTCGTTCCATCAGGTCGATCACATACCGCGCTAGTCCACACTTGATGACATGTGCGCCCATCATCAAGATCACTGCCGCATCGCGTTTCTGCGCCGTGATCATACGCTCCGCCAAGATGGGTAGCGCCGGATGATCGAAATCTGGCAGCGGGTCGTCAAGCTGGGCCAGATCGGCCAGCGAGACATCGTGCGTGCGCGCGTCCAGCGGTTGCAGCGTCAGACGAGACCGATCGAACTGAGGATAAGGCATAAAATTCTCCTTCGATAGGGGGTGGAGCGATGCGGCTTGGTTAGGTTTCTAGAAACCATGCGTGTACATCCGACAGTAACTCTCGTAGCGAATCTCTGGTATCTTGCCCTGCTCGACGGCGGTTTTTACGGCGCAACCTGGCTCGTGGATGTGCGAGCAGGGCGAAAAGCGGCAGTCCGACAGATAGGGGCGCATCTCTGGAAACAAGCCATCGAGGCTTTCCGGATCGATATCCCAGAGACGAAACTGACGCAGCCCTGGGGTATCGGTGACGCGGATCCCTGGCTCGGGTCGCAGCAACTGGGACACGACGGTAGTGTGGGTGCCCCGATCATGGTAGGCGCTCACCTCGCCCGTCTCTAGCTCTAGATGAGGCCACAAGGCGTTCAGTAGGCTGGATTTGCCCGTTCCCGATGGCCCCGTCAGAACGGTCAGGCGGTTGCGCAGCAGGTCGCGGAGCTCTGGGAGCCCCTGCCCTGTTCTGGCACTTGTTCGCAAGACCTGGTAGCCGATGCTCTCGTACATGTCTAGCAGGTGGACGTTATGTTCCTTCCGAACAAGATCCATCTTGTTGGCCACGATGACGACGCCAAGCTCCTCCACCTCACACGTGACGAGGTAGCGGTCCAACAAGAAGGGATTGAGCGGAGGGTTGGCGACACTAAAGACAGCGAGCACTAGATCCACGTTGGCGACAATGACCTGCTCGATTGGGGGGCGTGACGGCGGCGGGCACCGCGAAAGAGCGCTACGTCTGGGCAGAATCTCTTCGATGGTGCCGTGATGCTCGCCGAGGCGCGTCACGCGGACCTTGTCGCCCACAGCCACCAGGTCGCTTTCGGCGCTGTCCTGCTTTAGCCGGCCTCTCAGCCCGCAATCGAGGATCTCCCTTGGCTCGTTGTTTAGCTCCACATAATAGTGCCCCCCATGCGAGCGCACGACGATGCCTTCCATGAGGTCAGATCTAGTCACGCGCTCGACCTCGAATGTGAGGAGGATGACGCTGGTTCCCAGTGGCGGTAGCGCAAAAGGGCTTTGACGGCGGGGAGGCCATCGCGCCAGGGGGAGAGCTTTTTCTCGACGCGCGGATGATAGGAAATGGGCACCTCGTGGATGGGGATGCCCATGCGGATGATCTTGGCGGTGATCTCGGGCTCTAGGTCAAAGCGGTTGCATTCCAGATCCAGTCTGCGAGCTACCTCGATGCGCATCAGCTTGTAGCAGGTTTCCATGTCACCCAACCGGACGCCATAGAGCAGATTGGTGAGCCACGTGAGAAACTGGTTCCCTAGGCGAAGCAGCAGCTTCTGGTTGGCAAAGGAGCGCACGCCATAGACCACGTCGGCTCTGCCCGAGATCAGCGGCTCAAGAAGAGCGTGATAATCCTGGGGATCGTACTCGAGGTCGGCGTCTTGGATGATGACGGCGTTGCCAGTAGCCGCTTGGAGGGCGCTCCGAATGGCTGCGCCCTTGCCTCGGTTCACGGGATGGCGCACGGAGCGTAGCTCGGGGATATCCACCTCGGCCAGGATCTCGGCTGTGCGATCG
>JBNGEB010000260.1:1077-3327 GCA_049975585.1 Anaerolineae bacterium | reverse complement strand
GTGGCATCGTGCCCATCGAGGGTAACGCCCGCGTCGGTGGGCAGCAGCGGTACTGGCTACAGGTTGGAGAGGGGATGGACCCCTCTCAGTGGATTCCTGTCGGCCCCGAACATGGCCACAGCGTCGCCAACGGCGTACTGGAGTATTGGGACACCACTGGGCTTGCCGATGGGCTGTATACGCTCAAGCTCTCGGCGATGAGCGGAGCTGGCCTCCGCGAGTTCACCATGGCCGTGCGACTCGACAATACCCCGCCAGAGGTGGCCGTCATCAACCCGAACCCAACCCCAGACGAAACCGAACAGATCACCTATGTCATGGGCAAGGACGAGTGGATCAATATCCAAGTCAGTGCCGTGGACAATCAGGTCATGGACCGCGTCGAGTTCTACATGGATGACGAGCTCCTGGGCTCTTCGACCGTCGCGCCTTATACGCTGCGCTGGACGCTAGAGCTTCTGAGGCCCAGCGTATCGTTCGATCTGCCAGCTCCCGTCGTAGAAAGCGACGGCGAGCGCACGGTGCGCAAAGAGGTGTTGCGCGAGGACGATCAACTCGTCTATCGTGAGACGATCGAGCAGGGCGGCCTGATCACTATCACGGACGTTGTAAGCCTTACGCACGCTTCGGGATACACCCTCACCTGGTCCACAGGTCAGCAGGTGATCCAGTACGGGGACGAGTACACCGAAACCCACGTCATCTATGCGATCGCTTACGATGCTGCCGGAAACGAGACCAAGAGCGAGCCAGCCGTCGCGCACGTGATCCCCAAGGAACGTGACAAGATCGAGATCCCCGAGGCTGCAATGCCGACGCCTACGCGGGAAGAGGAGGAGTAGGCCAGGTCCTAGAGGTCAAGGCGCTGGAGGTCCTCCTCGCCGAACCCAAGATGGTGACCGAGCTCGTGAAGCAAGGTGCGCTGCACCAAAGTCACGAGCTCGGATCTGCTATGAGCCACAGTCAGCATCGAGCCACGATACAGGGTCACGCGGTCAGGCGGCAGCATGCTGTAGCCTCGACCGCGGCGCGTCGCCGGAACCCCCTCATACAGGCCAAGCAGCGGCTGCCCCGGCGCGACTCCTGACTTGCGCCTCTGCTCTGGCGTCGGCCAGTCCGCCGTGAGCACGGCCACGTTGTCGAGCTTGCGTTGCACCCAGTCAGGCAGCGCGTCCAACGCCTCGGCCACCAGCAGGCGGAACGCCTCTTCGGTAATGGGCTCCATGCTTCCTCAGACACTCCCAAGCTCGGAAGGTGCCATCGGCTCGACGATGATGGTTCCCTCGTGACGGTACGTGACCATGCCGGGTCCCGCACTCTGGATAGCCCTTACGTGCTTGAGCTCGGTATAGTCCACCTGTACCCTCGCTTGCTCTTGCGCAGCAGAGTGGTAGGCGGCGAGCCCCGCCGCGGTCTCTAGAGCTGATGGATCGGCCCCCGCTCCTCCAGGGCAGTAGATAACATGCGCTCCAGCAAGCTCTGACGCCAGCTCGTGTCTGATGGCGGCGAGGTTGAGATAATCTAGATACATGCCATTCCGCTCGCGCGGGGATCACAACCGGCGCCCAGCGCCGTGGCTTGCCCCTCTGCGGACTGTGACGGAGCATCGGTTGGCTGAATTGTGGGCACAGGTGTGGGCTGCCGCGTCGGAGGAGGCACGGGCGTGGGTTGCGCCAACCACCACTCGAGCGTTACCGCAAGGTCCTCGGCCGTGTACCATCCATGAACGCGGATTCTCTGCAGCTCAAAGGGACAGTCGGATGTGTGATCCACCCCCTGCTGCGTTGTGACTGCTCCCCAGTAATGAGCGGACTCGAGCACGCGGATGGCCATCTCGTCATAGCGGCCGGAGGGATAGCAGAAAAAGCGCACCATCTCGCCGGTCCGCTCCTCGATGGCTTGCTTGGATCCCAGCATCTGCCACACCAAATAGTCGGCATCTCGCCCCTGGAGATCCACATGGGTATAGCCATGAGACTGCATATCCATGCCTGCAGCATGCATCTCCATGACTTGGTCCCACGTCACGTACGCGTCGTTGCCGGCATCGATGGGCTGCGTCAACAGAAAGAAGGTCCCTGCGAATCCCGCTTCCCGCAGTGCCGGGAACGCCTCCGTATAGGCATCACAGTAGCCATCGTCAAAGGTTAGGATAACGGGGCGCTCGGGCAAGGATGCCCCGATCTGTAAGGCCAGCGCGAGATCGCGCAGCGTGATGGCCTGGTAACCGGCATCTTGCAAGTAGGCCAA
>JBNGEB010000260.1:0-1067 GCA_049975585.1 Anaerolineae bacterium | reverse complement strand
GGCCAAGTGTTCGGCGAACCTCTCCGGCGGCACCGAGAGGTCCATCCGCACCGCATCGGATGGGTCGGGCGGGTTCGACACGTAGTGGTACATCAAGATCGGCACGCGCAGGACCCGGCGGATGCCATCAGGCGTCGGCAGCGGTTCCGGCGTCGGCGTTGCGGTGGGGGTTAACGTCGGGGGGATCGTGGGCGTCGCGGTAGGCGTGCTTGTGCTGGTAGGCGACGCCGTGGGACTCGACGTCCTCGTAGGGGTCTCGGTCGCCGTAGCTGACGGCGTAGCGGTGCAGGTCGCCACTGCTGTGATTGACGAAAGAGTCGAGGCACGGGTTGGCGTACCCGACCTCGCGACCGCCCCAGGTGAAGGAAGGCGCCAGAGGGCACCAACCAAGGCGATACCAACGCCGACGCAAAGCGTGAGCGCCTGGTAGCGCCAACGCCCCAAAAAGCCTCTCACTATAGGGGATCCCCGCAGCCAGGTCCACACAGCATCTCCTCTGTCAACGGTTCCCTATCCTAATGCGAGCGACCTTGTGGGTCAATCCGGCGTCCCGCCCAATTGACCCACACGCTGCCCCGCACTAGACTCGATGATGTCATAGTGCTGGAGGTAACCTTGCGCGTCATCGCGGGATCGGCCAAAGGGCGAAAGCTCGTGCCGGTGCCGGGCCAGGGCACCCGGCCCATCACGGACCGGGTCAAAGAGTCTCTCTTCAACCTGATTGGCCCGAGCATTGTCGGGGTGCGCGTTCTGGATCTATTCGCCGGGACGGGCAGCGTCGGCATCGAGGCTCTGAGCCGGGGCGCGGCACACGTCACCTTTGTGGACCTGGCACACCCTGCGATCCAGACCATAGAGCGGAACCTGCGCGAGACGGGGCTCAAAGATCGGGCAATGGTCATCCAGGATGATGCCTTCCATTATGTGAAGCACTATGCCGGCGACCCATACGACTTGGTGTACATCGCTCCGCCGCAGTACCGTGACCTGTGGGACGAAGCTCTCGTCGCCGTCGATGCCGCCAACATCCTTAGCCCCCGTGGGTTGGTTGTGGCGCAGATCCATCC
>JBNGEB010000259.1:0-3331 GCA_049975585.1 Anaerolineae bacterium | reverse complement strand
CATCACGCAAGACCATGCCGACTGGCTGCTCGAGGGCATGGACAACGGCTATGACGCAGAGGCTGGCGTGATGCGCCGAGGCCTTCTTGGCGCGGACATGATGGTGCGAGGCGATGATCGTCCGCAACTCGACGCGCTTGCCGAGGCCCTGAACATGACGCCCCAGGAACTGGCCTCCCGACTGAAGGACGGCGAGGTGCTTGCCGACCTAGCAGAAAAAGCCGGTGTCGCCCTTCAGGATCTCAAGGACGCCTCCGATGCAGCCCGTGAGGCCCGCATCCGCGAGGCCATCGAGGTCGCTCTAGCCAACGAGGCCATCACCGAGGAGCAAGCCGACTGGTTGCTGCGAGGCCTAGAGGCTGGCTACTTGGGCGCCGGCGCGACGCCCGCCCGAAGGATCGGGGAACGTGGCCGCATGCCGAGGCAGATGATGGATGAGCGAGGCACCGGCATGAAGCGGGCTCCGATGGGTGGGCCTGCCGCCTAACCTTCTCGCTGGTTCGAGACGCCACGGGTGGGGCTATGCAACATAGCCCCGCCCGTTTGCTTCGCCCAAGAGAGCTAGTCCGCATCCGTCGGCATCAACACATCGCAGTAGCGGCGGTTCTCGGCGGACTCGCGCGCCCAGAGGCAGGTGAGCGCCGAGAGAATCCCCGCCTCAATCGGGCTGCGCGAGGGCGTGCCGTCTCGCATGGCGCGCAGGAAATCCAGGCACAGCTCGCGATCCCCACCAAAGTGAGGCATCTCGCCCGTGTAGGTGATGGTCGCCACCTCGGGCGAGTGGTGCTTGTACAGGCGGATCACGTTCTCGTACCAGTCAAAGTCGATAGTGCCCCGATAGCCGTAGAGCCGGGCGCCGCGCCTCGCCGCTCCAAACCTCGCAAAGACGTTCTGCGTGTACGAGAGTTGCGCGCCGCTATCATACTCAACGATCAGGTTGGAAAGATCCTCGTTGCGGATCCCCTCGGAAAAGAGACACATGCGCTCCGAGGCCGTGTCCACCTCGTCGCCGCGGAACCGCTGGTAGAATAGGTTGAACGGGCTCTCTGGGCACGTTTCCCACTCGTCACAGTCCACGCATCGCAGATCGTAAGGCTTGTCGCCGCCATACACCCGCTGCGCGTGCATGGCGCAGAGCTGCGCCGGTTTGGCGTCCAGGAGATACGCCACATAATCCAAGTCGTGCGTCGCCTTTTGCAGGAACAGGCCACCCACCTGATCATAGTTACGATACCAGTCGTAGAAATAGACGTCGCCATAGGGCACGTCGTTCGTTGCCACCACGTGTTCCACCGAGCCGATGACATCCGCCTCGAGCATCTCTTTGACGGTCTGCACGTGTCGCGTGAGGCGCAGCGGGAACGACACCACCACGGGCGCAGCATAGTCCGTGTAGGCTTGCTGCAATGCCACCAACTGGTCAAAGCTGATGGCCACCGGCTTTTCCAGAAACAAGGGCAGACCGTATGGTGCCACCTTCAGAGCCATGGGCGTGTGCAGGTAGCAGCGCGTGCCGATCATGACGCCATCCAGCCCGCCGTCGGCCAACATGGCATCCGCGTCGGCATAGAACCGCGCATCGTCCAAAAAGCCATCGTCCTTGGCTCGGATCTCGTCCGCACGCGGATCGGTCACCGCCACAACCCGATAGGGTATGCCAAACTGGCCCAACGCGCGCGCCATGGACGACACGCGTCCCCCGTAGCCGATGATCCCCACGCGTAGCATCGTGGCCTCCTAGCTTTGCTCATGCTCATCTGCCGCGCGCTGCGCCAACCAAGACAGCGCCTGCACACGCGAGTCCAGTTCCCCCACCACCTGGGCCTCACGAACGGCCTCCAGCATATCGCCGACCCTCGGCCCCGCCTCTATGCCGCCAACCCGCATCACATCGCGACCGGTGACCAATCGAGGAGGATCCACCACCTCGTGGTACCGATCAAGCCACGTCCTCAACGCCGCCTGTGCCTCCTCGGCCGACCACCGTGCCAGCGCCAAGACCGCGCCATCCAGGCCGGCATCCCCGTACCGGCGGAAGAACCGATACAGCGCCAGGTCGTCGGGCACATCCGCTGGCAGCCCATGTGCCAGCTCGCGCGCGGCGGCCACAGCGCCCTCGAGCAGACGAGCCTCGGCGTTGCTCAGCCGCAACGCTTCGGCGGCCCCCTCGACAGAATCCGGCATAGCGCCCAGCAGGATCGCTGCCAGCTTGACAACCTGCCATCGGGTGCGCCCGCCCGCAAGCGCCTCTGACCACCGCCCGCCCAGCATCGCCGCCAACGAGGGGTCCGTCTCGTCACGAGGGAGCAGCTCATCGTCGGCCCGCCAGGCACTCGACCAATACTCAAGGGCCCGCAGGCAGTCGATGCCCGCTCCGAGAGCGCTCCGCGTCAGCGACGGCATCCCAGGCAAGACGTAAGCCAAGCCCCCAAGCCTCTGCAGGTACCAGACGGCGCGCCAAGCGAGAGGCAGCCCGAGCAGCACGAACAACTCATCGCGGATGCGCTCAGGAGAGGCCTCTTGGAGCAACGTAGCCGCTTCTCTGGCCAACCGTCGTGCGGCAGGTTCTACAGCCAAGCCGAGCTCGCCACGGAAACGCGCCAGCCTCACGACACGCACCGGATCCTCGAAAAAAGCCTGACCGTTCGTAGCTCGCAAGAGACCCCGCCGCAAATCAGCTAGGCCGTCCGTGGGATCGAGCAGCCGCTGAGGTGCCTTCAGGGGCAAGGCCAAGGCGTTGATGGTCAGGTCACGCGCTCTGAGATCTTCTTGGATGGTGGAGGCGCGCAGTCCTGCCACGTCCCAGTGCTGAGCAGCGTCGCCTTTGCCGACGACCACCCGCGCCACGTCGCGCTCGAGGTCCATCACAACCAGGGCGCCTTGCACGGCATCGGCGAGCGCGCGAGCCACGGGGATGGCTTGCCCATCCACCGCAAAATCCAGGTCCACCGTATTCCGGCCAAGCAGCGCATCGCGAATGCTGCCGCCCACGAGATAGACCGGGGGCGGCAGCTCTGCCAGGAAAGCGACAACCTCGGCCCTGCGAGGATCGGCGATCAGCCAGGCAGGCAGTTCGTCCGGCGTACGAGCCAGCGGGACGCGCCCTCGGAGAGATCTATGTGACATTGCGCATCAAACGAAGGTGCTGCAAGCAGAGCAAGGTGGGCGCATGGACGATCTCCCCCCGTCGTGCCATCTCCAAGGCATCATCCAGCGGCATCCACGACGTGGCGATGTCCTCTCCCTCGTCAGCGAGCCCTCCTCCGTCCGCCACCTGATCGTCAGGCGTAACGGGAGCCAGGAACAGGTGAATGCGCTCCGTGCAAGCCCC
>JBNGEB010000258.1:0-3337 GCA_049975585.1 Anaerolineae bacterium | reverse complement strand
GCACACGATCCGCCAGATCCACCACCCAGTCCGTCGTGTTGAAATGCGTCCCGCGATAGCCGCTCGGCTCGCGGATCCCCAGTGTCAGCTTGGTCTCGTCGCGCGGGCGCACCATCTTGAGCACGATCCCGTTCTCGCCCTCGTGCAACGTCACGTTCTCATGGACGTTGTTGAATGGGCTCCACCAGGTCGCCTCGTCCACATCGCCCACCAGCTCGCCGTTCACCCAGAGGCGATAGCTGTCCGTGTTGCCCACGCCGATATGCACCGTGCGCTCCTCTGGCGAGATCACCGTCCGCGCCAAGTAGAACACCAGCGGCCCCCGCAACCCCACCACGCAGAACGGATCCACCACCCGCTCATAGGCTGGCACCACCGCACGCGTCCCCAGGCGCTCGGACCACGCCTCAAACAGAGCGCCCGTATCCTGCACCGGCTCGTCGATATACGCACGCCCCAACGACACAAAGTGGTGGTTGAACCGACGACGGCGCGCCGCCTCCTCCGAGACATAGTCGCCCGGCACGGCGTCATAGTGGACGCCGAGGAGCCGCCAGAGCTGCGCACCCGCCACGCCAAACGTGTACGTCAGATCGCCCAGTTGCGCCGTGAACAGGTTCTTCTGTGGCCAGACATCCACGTCCTCTGGCGCGTGTAGCGCCACTTTCACCTCGCGCCGCAGCGGCCCCACCTTGGCCCGGCTCGGCGCGACCAGCCAACCCTCCGGACCCGTCACGACCAGCTCGCCCTGGGGGACCACGCCTTCGACTCGCACCGTCACGCTGACCGTGTCGCCAGGCGCGGCCTCGGGCAGCCCCTCGTACGCCACCGACAGGCGCGTCTCGGGCATCACAGCGGTTGCTGGCAGCAGCTCCATGGCTGGGGCCTCGTCGATGTGACAGTCGGTTGCGCACTGCTCGGCCAGCAGAACGCCCATCCGCGCCGTATCGCGCGCCAACGCCGAGAGCGTCATCTCTGGCCGGTTGTACTGGATGCCCATCACCAGCTCGTCGCCCACCGGCTCGGTGATATCCGCCGGCAGCCCGCTGGCCCCCTTGAGCTGGCCGATGAACGCACCGGCCGTAGCCAAGGTGCAATCGGTATCGTAGCCACACTTGAGCGCCGAGAGCAGCGTCTGCACCATGTCGTTCTCACCCCACAGCAGCCCGATGAAGGTGAAAGGCACGTTGATCTGGCTGTCGCAGGCCTCGGGATGGCCTGCCATGAACATCACGCGATCGCGCGTCTCCCGCAGGCTGATGCCAGCGTCATAGCACCGGAAAACCTCGCGCGTCATCCGCTCGATGGGGCTGCCTTCGGGCAGATAGTGGATGAACATCCCCGTCAGCCGTCGGATGTCATCCACAAAGAACGCCATCGACGCCATGGCAGCGAACATCATCTCGGCGCCCACCGACTGCTCGGTGTGGTCCAGTGTGCCGTCCATGTAGGCGTACTTGGCCGCCAGGTCGGGCGCCCCCGGAAACACATAGCCCCAGATCTCGGAGCGGATGGGGCAGCCCATGCCCGTCTCCCAGAACTGGTTGGTAAAACGGCCGGACATCGGGGGATGGATGCCTAGCCGCCAGTTCCTGCGGAAAATCCCGTACTCATTGAACGGATACCAGCAGCCCTCCAGCCAGGCCTCTGCCAGATCATCCGAGGTAAGCGCCGCGCCCTTTTCTTCGAGGACCTTGAGCCACAGTACCTGCAGGTCGAGGTCATCGTTAGGCGGCATCTTCTCCGGGAACATCTCCTCGGGCGAGATCTCGATATAGGCCTTGGTGCCCTCGAATCGCGCGCCGATGGCCCCGCCCGCCGACTTGCCGATCCAACCGCCGAGAACCTTGTCGAGATAGACGTCATAGTCGATATACATACGTTGATCCTCCCTTTCATCTGCCCGCCCTAGCGCCAACCAGCCATATAGCCGAGCCAGCATCAGGCAAGCTGCGACTTAGCCCTTCACGCCGGTCACCACCACACCCTGGATGAACAGCCGCTGCGCAAAGAAGAACAGCACCAAGCATGGTAACATCGAGATGCAGGCCGCCGCCATCATATTGGCATAGTTGGCATACTGCTCGCTCTGGAACGATAGGATGCCCACGGAGATGGTGAGCTTGTCTTGGCTCTGAAGATAGATCAGGGGACCGAGCAAGACATTCCAGTGGCTGAAAAAGGAAAAGATGGCCACCGTGGCCAGCGCCGGACGTGCCAGCGGGACCATGATCTGCCAAAAGATGCGAAAGGTCGAGCACCCATCGATGCGCGCCGCGTCCTCCAGGTCCCTGGAAATGCCCATAAAGAACTGACGCAACAGAAAGGTGTAGAACGGCTGGGCGAAAAACGCGGGCACCAGGAGCGGCTTGAAGCTATTCAGCCAGCCAAAGTACTTGAACATCACGAACGTGGGGATCATGGTCACCCACCCGGGCACCATCATGGTGCTGAGCATGACGAGGAACAGCACATTCTTGCCCCGGAAGCGCAGCCGTGCAAAGGAGAACGCCGCCAGTGAGCTGCCCATCAGGTTCCCGATGATGCCCACCAAGGTGATGTAGGTGGTGTTGAGGATGTAACGGGCAAACGGCGCGCGCTGGAACACCTCGACATAATTCTGCCATACCAGACGGCTAGGGATCCACTTGATGGGATAAGCAAAGACCTCGTCCAACGGCTTCAGGCTAGTGCTCAGCATCCAGAAAAAGGGGATCATCAGCACCGCGGCACCTATCAGCAAGACCAGGTAGATCAGCATGCGCTCGAGAGTCGTCTGCCGATGCCCACCGATGATGACGGCCTGGTCGTCACTTGCACGAACAGTGCGAGGCCGAGTTGAGATCTCAGTAGCCATCAGACCGGCCTCCTCTCGGCCTCGTACTCATAGTAGACCCAGCGCTTGGATGTGCTGAACACGGCCAAAGTGACTGCCAGAATCAGAACGAAGAGCACCCAGGCCAGAGCCGATGCATAGCCGAGCCGCAGCTTTTGAAACGTGGTATAATAGATGTTCAAGCTATAGAAGTAGGTGGCATAGTTCGGGCCGCCACCGGTCATAATATAGGCCGTCGCAAAGATCTGGAGCGTGCCGATCAGCCCCGTCACCAGGTTGAAAAAGATGGTCGGGGTCATCATGGGGATGGTAATGCGCCAGAAGCGCTGCCACACATTGGCGCCGTCGATGGCCGCTGCCTCGTACAAGTCCGTAGGAATGCCCTGCAGGCCCGCCAGGTAGATGATCATGCCGCCGCCCACGCCCCATAGTCCCATGATGACAAAGGCGACCAGAGCGAAGCGTTCGCTCAGGAGCCATGGGATGGGATCGATGCCGAAC
>JBNGEB010000257.1:0-3341 GCA_049975585.1 Anaerolineae bacterium | reverse complement strand
GCACCGCGCAATAGTTGCACCGCCTGTGTGCCACGCACGAGGAGCAGAACGCCATAGATGACGCCTGATACCAGGACGATATCGATGACGCCGCGTAGATCCAGTTTCGACAGAACCCAAAGGATCTCTGACACAGCCGCCTATTCCTGAAGCAACCTCACCAGGACAGCCTTTTGCGCGTGCAGGCGATTCTCGGCCTGATCCCACAGCCAGCTATGCTCGCCATCTGCTACGTCGTCGGTGATCTCCTGGCCACGATGCGCCGGCAGGCAATGCATGACACCCACGCTAGGCGATGCATGTGCGAGCAACTCGGCGTTCACCTGATACGGGGGAAAGACCTTGGCACGTTCAGCAGTCTCCGCTTCTTGACCCATGCTGGTCCACGTGTCGGTGTACACCACATCGGCATCCCGCACGGCAGCGCGTGGATCTGTCATGGTCTCGATCACCGCGCCGGTAGCCTCAGCCAGGCCCGCGGCCCGTACCATCACCCCATCGTCTGGGCCATACCCTACGGGCGTACCCGCACGAATGGTCATGCCCATGAGAGCTGCCGCAAAGATGAGAGAGTGTAACACATTGTTCCCATCGCCAAGGTAGGCCAGCCGCACGCCCTCCAGCCGCCCTAGCTTCTCGCGAATGGTCAGCAGATCTGCCAACGCTTGACAGGGATGATTATAGTCCGAAAGCCCGTTGATGACGGGCACATCAGCCCACTCGGCCAGGGCTACGATATCCGCATGCACAAAGACGCGCGCCATGATGCCGTCGACATACCGACTCAGCACGCGAGCAACGTCGGGGACGCTCTCTCGCTTGCCCATGCCGATTTCCTCCGGCGACAGATAGAGCGCCCTGCCGCCAAGATCCGTCATGGCCAGCTCAAAGGAGACGCGCGTTCGCAGGGAGGGCTTCTGAAACACCATGGCCAGAGCCTTCCCTGCCAGCCTCTGCTCCATCACGCCCCGCTTGCGTTCAGCCTTGAGATCAGCGGCTAGATCCAACAACCCCGAAACATCGTCGGTGGTCAGATCAGCCAGACACAACAGATCCTTGCCCCACATGCGCTCCGCTCCCCCAAGCACGATCCCAGATATATGTCGCCCCAAGGGTGTCTCTATCTCGGCCGATAGGCCCATACCAGATCATAGTGTACCTGCCAGCGCTCCATTCGCACGCCTTCGAGCCCGATCTTTCTGAGATGATCCTCCAAGCGACCGCGGCCCGCCATCCGCCCGGGGAACCACCAGGCGTCCGAGCCTACACGGTTCGACAGCAACAACACCCCACCTGGCTTCAAGACACGGACCATCTCCGCGATGGCCGTCTCTGCCTCGGACAGAAACTCGAGTGCTTCCAAGCAGACCACAGCGTCAAAGATGCGATCCTCGTAGGGGAGCGCCCGCGCGTCGCCGCGAACCATCGGCACACCAGCCAGCTCCTCGCCTGCTACCTTACGCCCCTCTGCCAGCATCTCACGGGAACGATCCAGGGCGTACACAACGCCGGCAAAGTCCCCCGTCCTCATCAAGGCAAGCGGCACGCGACCTGTGCCCGTCGCCACGTCCAGCACACGCGGCGCATCGACATCATTCAACGCTTCAGCCAAGGGGATCCCGATACAGCGCGCCTCGTCCACAAAGGTCAAGCCCTTGGCGCGGTCGTAACGCCAGGCAGCTATGTCATAGAGCCATGTGACGGCCTCCGACCCCAGATAGGTGCCCTCGGTTGCAACCAGCAACCAGTAAAACGCCAAGGCTGCCAGCGCAAGGAGCACTCCGAGCAAGACCCACATCATGCCGGGTCAGAGCAGATCGTGTAGGCCTGCCAGAGCACCAACCTCATCCTGCCGCCACCTCTCCTTGCGGTCAACGGTCAGCGAACTATGCGATTATAGCACCCGCGTGACGACACAAGCAAAGAGGACCCGGGTGACCCCGAGTCCTCACGTGCTTTGCTCTACATCGTTGGCCCTCGTGCTGGGACCTAGGGTGCAGCGCTCTAGATCAAGAACTGGTCCGGCGCCACGTCGGGCCCCGACTCTTCCTCCTCCTCGGTAGCCGTCACTTCCTCGTCTGGCTTGGGAAGAGGCGCCTGCCGCAGGCTTAGGCCCAGGTGATGCTTGATCGAGTCCACGTTCAGGACCAGGAGCGTCAGCTCGTCGCCCTCGGAGACGACGTCCGATGGCGCGTTGATCGTGCCGTCCGCCAGCTCGGAGATGTGCACGAGGCCCTCGATTCCAGGCTCGACCTCGACAAAGGCCCCAAAGTCCACCAAGTGTGTCACGACGCCCGTGACGACGCTACCCACCGGGAACCGCGTCTCGGCCATGACCCAAGGATCGGGCTGGAGCTCTTTTAAACTGAGACCGATACGCTCGCGTTCGCGATCCACACGGATGACCTTGACCTCGATCTCCTGCCCCACGTCGAGGACGTCACGTGGATGGTCCACGTGTGACCACGACAGCTCTGAGATGTGCACCAAGCCGTCCATCCCGCCGAGATCGACGAACGCGCCGAAATCGCGCAGGCTGCTGACGACGCCCTCTCGGACCTCGCCCACCTCGATCTCTGCGAGCAGCTTCTCGCGCTGTTGAGCGCGCCACTCGCGCCGTGCCGCCCGCTCAGAGAGGATCAGACGACGACGACGGCGGTTGACCTCAATGATCTTCACGCGCAGCTCGCGTCCAACAAAGACCTCCAGACCTTCGGGAGGCGCCACGCCCTTGGTGCGGCGGGCGAGATTGGCGATTTGGGACATCGGGATGAATCCCTGCAGGCTGCGGAACTTGCAGACCAAGCCGCCCTTGTTATAGGACTCGATGGGAACTGTCACCACCTCGCCCTCATCCATCAACTCTGCGGCGGTGATCCAGTCCTCCTGCGCCTTGGCGAGGTTGATCGAAACGAGAAGATTCCCTTCACGGTCCACCGGCCGTAGGACGTACACCTTCACCAATGAGCCAGTCTGAAGCTCGTCCAACTCTTCCCGGCTCATCCGGGACAGGTCTTTGGACGACACCAGTGCTTCCTGCTTGGCGCCCACGTCCACCAGAATCTCCCCGTCACCACGGCGGACGATGGTTCCTTCCAGGATATCACCGCGCTCTGGGCTCGCGGTCTTGTATTCGTCGCCGACGGCCTCCCACAGCTCGGCGAAATCCTCCGTCGTCTTGGTGCGCGGGGCCTCAGGCTCTGTCATGCTCAAGAACTCCATCCTTCGTACGGCACGGTCAACAGGCTCCCTGTTGACTACACACATGCTTGCCATTATGTCTATTATACGAACCCCTCAGGATGCTGTCAACCCGACGCGAGCCCCACGTTTCGCGTCAG
>JBNGEB010000256.1:0-3353 GCA_049975585.1 Anaerolineae bacterium | reverse complement strand
GCATAGCCCTGGCGTCGGTGGTGCCTCGGTCCAGCACCTCGAGCTGATACGTGATGCCTCGTTCCTCTGCCGTGGTCACCATCCAGTTCTTCACGCCTGGATGGCTGATCATGCCCGAATCCAGCACCTTGATGGCCGCACCCTTGCCCAGCGACACCGATTTCGGCTTGGCCTCGGGATAGTCGCCCGTCGGCGTGACGTCCACGGCGATGGCCACGTCGGGCTCGACGCCAAAAGCCGAGACGACAGCGCCACGGGTGCCCACTTCCTCCTGCGTCGTAAAGACCAGGTACAGGTCATTGGGCGTCTCGGTAAGCGCCTTGGCCGCCGCAATGACGACAGCGCACCCCACGCGGTCGTCCATCGACTTGGCCACCAGGCGGTTGCCCAGGTCGACCATGGGCTGCAGAAACCCCGCCACGTCGCCAACCTGGACGGGAGAATCTGCCTTGGAAGTCGCGCCGACGTCCACGAACAGCTTGTCCCAGGTGCCGTCGGCCTTGGCTTCCATGCCATCCTCGTGGCCGATGACGCCCATCGCCGCGCCGGCGCCGCTGCGAAACCGCACACGAGATCCCACCGGCGTGCCGGGCAGGATCCCGCCTACCCGCGCGAATCGGAGATATCCGTTCTCGTCCACGTGGGTGACAATGAGGCCGATCTCGTCCATGTGCGCCGCGACCATGATGCGCTTGCCGCCGCCGCTTCCCTTTTTGTGGGCGATCAGGTTGCCCATGGCATCCACTCGTATATCGTCCACGGCATCGGCAAGCTCGCTCTCGATGAGCGCGCGCACCTCGTCCTCGGCGCCCGACGGGCCATACGCCTCCACAAGCCGCTTGATGAGCTCCTTCATCGCCTTATGCCTCCTTGCAACGTCTCTAGCGCGGCGCGCATCAGCGCTACCGTCGCCCGATAGTCAGCCAGACTGATCATGCCAACGGGCCCATGGATGTAGCGTGCCGGCACCGCAACGGTGACGGCAGGCACGCCTTCGCCCGCTAGGTGCATGGCGCCCGAGTCGGTGCCCCCCGCCACCGCCCGCTTGAACTGATACGGGAGCGATCGCGCCTCGGCCGTGTGGACTAGATGGTTCACCAGACGCCGGTCGGCGATGAAGGAGTGATCCATCAGGGTGATAGCTGGCCCATCGCCCAGCACGGTGACGGGGCTCACGTCCTCGTCCTTGGGCAGATCGTCACAGATGGTGCCCTCCAGAGCAAAGCCGACGTCGGGCTCGATGGCCTGAGCGGCGACGGTGGCGCCTCGCAAGCCAACCTCCTCCTGGGCGGTGAACACGGCATACAGGTCAAATGGATAGCCACCCTGGACCAACTGGGCCAATACGGCGCAGCCTACGCGATCGTCAAAAGCCTTGCCCATGGCGGTCCCAAGCCCGGTTTCGTCAAGGATCTGGAAGCGGGTGTCGAACCCAGCATAGTCGCCAGGGCTGACGAGAGCGGCCGCGGCGTCCTTGTCCTTGACGCCGATATCGATGGTAAGCTCGTCCATCCCGAGGACCTTCTTGCGGTCCTCGGCTTTGGTCAGATGGATCGGGCGCGCGCCAATGACGCCTGGCACCGCCTTCTCGCCAATGACGACGCGCTTGGCGACTAGGATCCTCGGGTCAATGCCGCCCACCGCGCCGAAACGTAGCGAGCCATCCTCGTTGATATGGGTGATCATCAGGCCGACCTCGTCCATGTGAGCGGTCACCATCACCTTGCGAGGCCAGGCGTCAGGAGCCACGTCGCCCTTGGCGGATTTGTGGCAAATCAGGTTGCCCAGAGCATCGACGCGGATATCGTCGCAATGCGGGGCGACCTCGTCGCGCAGGATATCGCGCACGGCCCCTTCATCGCCCGATAGGCTGATGGCGTCAGACAGTCGTTGCAGCAGGTTGATCATGCGCTCACCTCCTTCAGACCGAGCTCGCCAGCGGCCACCTCGTCGAGGCTAGCGGCAAAGGCAGCCAACAGCCTAGCCGTGCGCTGCACGTCGGCCACGGTGAGCAGCTCGACGGCGGTGTGCATATAGCGCAACGGAATGGATAGCAGTCCCGTCGGGACGCCGCCGCGAGCCACCTGGATGGCCCAGGCGTCAGTGCCCGATCGCCCAGGGATGAACTCCTGCTGATAGGGGATCTCCCACTGGTCAGCTACCTCCCGTAGCCGACGCCCCATCACGGGATGGATGTTGGGCCCCGATGCGATGGCCGGTCCCCCGTCAAAGGCGACGGATTCGTGCTCCTCGACGCCCTGCTGTTTGGCAAAGCCGACGTCGATGGCCACGGCAGCGTCGGGGGCCACGCCATAGCCGGCAGACGTCGCGCCGCGCAAGCCGCGTTCCTCCTGTGAGGTGGCCACTGCCACCAGATCCCAGGCGTGCTCCATGTGCGAGAGCTGGTCCACGGCCAGCATCATGGCGGCGACGCCGGCGCGGTCATCCATCGCCTTGGAGGCGACGGCACCATTGGCCAACTCGACGAAATCGCCCCTGATGGAGACCATGTCGCCGATGGTGACGAGCTCGCTGAGGGCCTCGGCACTCAGGCCGGTGTCCACATAGAGCTCGTCAAAGGGGACCGGCTTTTTTCGGTCCTCCTCAGAGAGGACGTGGGGAGGTCTGCTGCCGAGGATGCCCGGAAGGTGGCGCTTGCCCCGCACGATGACCTGTTGTCCGAGCACGGTGCGCGGGTCGACGCCGCCTACGGGCGTCACCTGCAGCATGGCCTCGCGCTGGCCCATCACGGCGAGGCCAATCTCGTCGATGTGGGCGGCCAGCATCAGGCGTCGTCGCGGTCCTTCGCCGGCCTTTCCGCGTTTGAGGGCGATGACGCTCCCCAACGCGTCGACGCGCACCTCGTCCACGAGCGGGGCCAGCCCCTCCTGGACGATGGCGCGGGCCTCGTCTTCATAGCCAGATACGCCGAGCGCCTGCGTAAGGCGCTCGAGCAATGCCTTTGCGTCCATAGAATCCTTCCTTTCCGAGGGCTGTCAGGGCGCAGGTCGAGGCGTGATGGTGGGGAAAAGGGTCGCCGTCAGAGTCGGCAAAGGCTCGGCGGTGACGACGCTGGTGGGCGACGCCAGGGGCATGATGGTGGGAAGCGGCTCGAGGTAGCGCGTCCGCAGGTAGAGCGCGATGATCCCCAAGGCATAGAGTAGCCCAATCAGCAGGCCGCCGCCCACGGCCATGACCAAGCGCGCCCTATCGCGATCGGGCATGTCGCAGAGACGTCGCCACCATCCCGGCATCGCCTGCCCCGTCCCTCCCCTACAGCAAGAGGAGGGATGCCTACGCATCCCTCCAAGGCTGATCACGCTTGCCTAGATCGCATCCAACGTTTCCCGCAG
>JBNGEB010000255.1:0-3356 GCA_049975585.1 Anaerolineae bacterium | reverse complement strand
CTAGCATACCTCTCGACCGAGCAGAGCAGGGCGCCAGGAGCCGTCTCTGGCGTCCTTTGCTGTTCCAGGCCCCTACCTGTCAGGGCCCTGGAACGCGCAAGACGACGATATCGCCAGAGCGGAAGGCCGGGTCCCACTGACCTATCAGCCAAGCCACATGCTCATCGTCAAGATCGTAGAGGGCGCGCTCCCTTGGACCAATGTGG
Organism: Anaerolineae bacterium; assembly: GCA_049975585.1. GTDB lineage: Bacteria > Chloroflexota > Anaerolineae > UBA1429 > UBA1429 > DAIRUQ01. The sequence goes on along the minus strand of JBNGEB010000255.1, from coordinate 3,150 downwards.
ACGTAGCGCACGCCATACCGTTCCAGAGCCTGTCGCAACGCCACGGTATCACGCGAGATGTAGATCGTGGCCAGGTCGGCCTCACGCCGAGCGAGCATCTCGTCGGTGCCCCGCCACTGCACCTCGTGGCCCGGCCAACCCAGAACGGTAGGTATGCCAGTCAGGGCAGAGAGACGGCTCGTCGTCGCGTCATAGTCCGCCCCCGGGGCCGTCGCCAGGACGTCTCCCGGCTCGCCCACCTCAGATAGCCAACGATAGGCCGCGTATGCATCGGGAGCTTGCTCCATCAGGTAGCTGGCGCCATCGAGCGTCCAGGACTCAGACGAGGTCTGCCACCGAGTTTGCGCTGCCATGGGAAGATACGGCAGAGCGAGCAACCATACCACGCCCACCGGCGCCAGCCCCCAGCGCGCCCGCCCTCCGCATCGGTACAGTCGGTAGGCTGCGCATACGCCAGCGACGCCAAGCAACACCCAGGCTTGCTGATAGACCTTGAACACAGTGTTCATGCGCGTGCCAAAGAGATCCCGCACGAAAAAGAACTCGGTCCCAAGAATGAGCCCCGTGCCTACCAACCCGGCGAGCCGGGCGAACAGCCCCCCTCGCGAGACATCCGCATCTTGCAAGGCGAGCGACGACCACACGTCATCCACCATGAGCGCAACGACGCCAGCTAGCAGGATGCCGACCCACGGCCCTGCTATGACTGCCCCGGCAAGGGCCAGCACAAGCTTGCCGCCGCCGCCCAGGGCTAGCACAGCCACCCAGGGAAGCGTCGCGAAAGCGGCCCAGAGCCCGGCCACTCGCGTCCACGAGCGTTCTTTTCTCAAAGGACCTAGGCACAGCTCGACCACAATGGGCACGTACCAGACGCCCCAATGCAACGCAAAGCTGCCGAGTCGTAACCGTGTCAGCGTCACGATGGCTAGGCCTTGCACTTGCGACTCGAGTTGCGCATAGAAAGGCCAGTATGCCAAGACACACAGGCAGAGGAGCACGACGGCCATGAGCACTGCCTCGCCGAGGGTCCGCCAAAGGCGGTGGAACCGGCACCAGCTCGCGATCCCCCAAGCCAGGCCCACTAACCCCAAGACTATGGGAAGGTCCCACGTGTTGACAAAGCCGGCATAGCCCAGCACCGGCAGCGACGCGGCCACTGCTACTAGCCCGCCCTTGGCGCCAGGCTTCTTGCTCAAGAGCTGGGCCGCCACCGCTAGGGCATAGCCAAGGTAAGGCAGGCCCATCAGGTGGGGATGCAGATCGCCAAGGAGCAAGCTGAAAGCGGGGAACTCGGTGATGAGCGTGCTCGGGCGGCCTGCCAGCGTGGTGTCCGCTGCCACGCGACTCGCCCGCCACCACCAAGTGCCCGCTGGCATCCAACTTCCGGTGATCTCGGCCCCTGGCAGGCCCGGCACGCCGAGCCAACTGGCTAGATCCTCAATGCCAAAGCGCGCATGCAGCAACTCGAACGCGGGCTCCAGGTTGCTGAACCCCATCACGGCAACGGCGCCCATGGCTGCAATGAGGCGCGCACGCGGGGGTTGTGCCGTCGATGCCAGCGCGGCGCGGAGCGCCCCATACAGCGTCGAGATGGCCAGAGCTGCGTACAGGCCGAGGCCCAGGTTGTAGGCGGTCGGCACCGGGGTCCCCGTGAGATGAGCTACCACGCCGACCAGGAGATAGCCGCCATAGTAGTAGCTGACCGGCTCACCCGCGAGCCACGGATCCATGGGGGGCATGCTACGACTATGGAGCGTCGCGGAGAGCATCGCGAGATCCATCGGCTGCTCGGTGTGCCGAATCGCGGGGATCCCGCCACGAAAGGCGAGATAGGCGAGCCAAGCCGCGGCGAAGACCATCTCGGCGGTCGCTATCTCTCGCCAGAGGCCGGTCGGCAGCTTGGAGGAGTTCCTGCGCAGACACCACCACGTGACGATACCGCCAAGCACACAGGCTGCGCTGACTATCGCTACCGACATCCAGCCAGCGGGTGCGAGGCCGATGCTCGTGACTAGCCAGTAGAGATAGCTGGCCAGCACCAAGCCGATGAGGCGCGTCAGCGACCATCCCCGATCAGGCGAGCTGGGAAACATGCGCCTGGTCGCCGGCCAGACTGCCCAGCCCAGCAGCGACACCACCAGCCACCAGAGCAGCGCCGAAACCATGCCTACCTCTCGGCTCGTTCGACCTCGCGTGACGAGGAGATTCTAGCGAGCCCCAGTATCCCTCTCAAGCAAGACGGGGCGAGAGATTCCCTCTCGCCCCGTGCGATGCGGTACCGACTAGCGGTTGACGCGGAACGCGCCCATCTGCGGATAGACCGCCACCTCGCCCAGCTCTTCCTCGATGCGGAGGAGCTGGTTGTACTTGGCCACGCGATCGCTGCGGCAAGGGGCGCCTGTCTTGATCTGGCCCGTATTGAGCCCTACGACGATATCCGCGATGGTGCTGTCCTCCGTCTCGCCTGAGCGATGTGACACGATGCTGGACCAACCAGCCCGATGCGCCATATCCACGGCAGCCACCGCCTCGGAGAGGGTGCCGATCTGGTTCACTTTGCACAGCAGCGAGTTGGCAGCCTTGAGCTCAATCGCCTTGCTGACACGCTCCACGTTGGTGACCAGCAGGTCGTCGCCAACGATCTGGACCTTATCGCCGATGGCTTCGACCAGCTTGACCCAGCCATCCCAGTCGTCCTCGGCCATGCCATCCTCGAGCGAGATAATGGGATACTTGTCGGCCCAATCGGTATAGAACGCGACCATCTCGTCGCTGGTTAGCTCTCGCCCCTCGCGTGCGAGGACATATTTGCCATCCTCATAGATCTCGCTAGACGCGGGATCGAGGGCGATGAAAACGTCCTCGCCGGGACGATAGCCAGCGCGCTCGATAGCCTCCAGGATCACCTCGATGGCCATGGCGTTGGACCCCAGCGACGGGGCAAAGCCGCCCTCATCACCGACGTTGGTGTTCAGGCCCTTGTCCTTGAGGACGCTGGCGAGACTGTGGTAGATCTCGGCGCCCCAACGCAGACACTCGCCAAAGCTGGGCGCGCCCACCGGCATGACCATGAACTCTTGCAGATCGGTGCTGTTCATGGCGTGCTTGCCGCCGTTCAGGATGTTCATCATCGGCACGGGCAGCACGTGG
>JBNGEB010000254.1:2832-3382 GCA_049975585.1 Anaerolineae bacterium | reverse complement strand
CCTCCAGGCCTTCCGTGACCATTGGGGATACGTGGAGCGTCCCTTTGAGGAATCGCTGGCACGCTTTCAGGCGATGGTGCAAGCACCAGACTTTCGCCCGGAGGACTGGTTCATCGCCTACGACGGGGATGAGGTCGTGGGTATGGCCCTCTGCCGCGACACCATGCCAGAGGACCCCAACATGGCCTGGGTGGATTCGCTCTGCGTGCGCCGACACTGGCGGCGTAGGGGCATTGGCCTGGCGTTGCTGCGGCATGCCATCCAAGCCTTCTACCTACGCGGCAAGACCAGCATCGCGCTGGGCGTGGACACGCAGAGCCTCACCGGCGCGACCCGTCTCTATGAAAAGGCCGGCATGGAGCCCTACCAGATATTTCACGTGGTAGAGGCCGTCGTTCGCCCTGGCACCAGCTTCGAGGCAATGCCCTAACAAGCGACCATCTCGCATACAGACAAGGAGGGTTCATGTTCCGCACCATCCGCGCCAGTTGGGAGCTCATCACGGCCAGCTTGGCCGTGCTCAAAGCCGACAAGGAACTCCTCGTGTTCC
>JBNGEB010000254.1:0-2822 GCA_049975585.1 Anaerolineae bacterium | reverse complement strand
GTATCCGTCGCCTTTTTTGTGCCCCTCTTTGCCGCGGACCTGTTCGAGTCGCTGCTAGGCAGCCTCGGCGCGATTGGCGGGCTTCTCGTGGGATTTGCCTTCTATTTGGTTCAGTACGTGGTGATCTTTTACGCCAACGCGGCACTAGTGGGCGCCGCCACCATCCGCCTAGAGGGCGGCGACCCCACGGTCGGCGATGGTCTTCGCATCGCCAGCCAGCATGCGCCGGGCATCCTGGGGTATGCTGCTGTGGCCGCTACGGTTGGCCTGTTTCTGAACCGGGCTTCGCGCAAGCGTAGCGGCTTGGTCCGCTTTCTGGCATCCCTGGCCGGCATGGCTTGGAACGTCGCGAGCTTTCTGGTGGTGCCGGTTTTGGTCAACGAAGGCATCGGGCCGTGGGATGCCGTCAAACGCTCCGCCAGTCTGCTGAGGCAGACGTGGGGCGAGCAGATCTCGGGGACCGTGTCGATGAACGCCGTCTTTGCCTTGCTAGGCATCGGGGCACTGGTCGTCGGCGGAGGACTGATAGCTCTTGCCATCTCGATGGAAGCCTGGCCGCTGGCTATCGCCATCGGTGCGCTATTGGTGCTGACGTGGCTTGGACTGGCCCTCATCAACAGCACGCTCAATGGCATCTTTCGCGCCGCCGTCTATCACTATGCCACCACGGGACACGGCGGCGGTTTCTACGATGAGGGGCTGGTTGCCTCGGCCTTCCAGAGGGGCTAGTTCAGCCAACCAAAGGGGCAGCGCCGCACGTTGCCATCCATGCGGCGCTGCCTACAGGGGCGAGAGCAAGGCCTAGCCTGCAGCTAGACCCGCCCTAGCAGGATCAGGATGTTGTGAGCGATGGGGTCCGGGGCGATGGGACCGCCGCCATACGTGCCGTACAAGGGATCGTGGGTATCAGCAAAGCGGGTGTCCCACTTGCCATCCTCCACAAGCCCTGGCGTGTACTCGGAGCCGAACATCCAGTCCGGGTCCTGGCTGTCGATCATCCACCGAAGCACGGCGGTCGTCACGCCGCGCTGGTAGGTCCGCCAGTCCACCTCGGTGTCGATCTCGGCCCAGTTAATGCCCAGCTTCACCGACTCGGAAAAAACCCGCAGCACCTCCCACTGCACGTGCTTGGACACCCAGTCGCTCAAGAACCAGCAGGTGCTGTTGAGGCAGGGCTTGGTGTTATAGAGCATGGGCATGTCGTACGGCTCCCACAGATGGGTGAAGGGGAGCATGCAGCGGATCCAGTGGATGGCGCGCTGCAGATACCGCTCATCGCCAAAGGCCTTGTAACCCAGATAGTAGGCGATGGCGGCGTTTCCCGACGTCAGCAGGTTGGGGCTGTGCAGCGGCGTCTCCCACCAATCGCCGCCCTCGGGACGGTTGTCCCACTGCATGGCAAACTCGAGCGTCTTGCGCGCCCCGTCGTAGAAGCGGTCCTCGCCGGTCTCTTCGGCCGCCAGCAGCAGCCCCCAGGCGCCGGTGGCGCACAGATCGATGGCCGAATCGCCCGGCAGCCCCAGTGGCCGCCAGTACTCGGCCCAGTCGATCAGCATGGTGTGATGGCGCCCATGTGGATCAAAGGGGAAATCGCCCTCGTCTGTCTGGAGCTCCAGGATCTGGTCGCCCAGCTCTTCCGCCTTTTCAGGGTTTCCGGCCACCAGGCGGTTCGGATGCGACATGGGCTGGTGAGGCGGCTCGCCAGGCTCGTAGGTCTGCTCGACGCACCAATCGACCTTGGCCTGGAGCGCCTCGCGCAGCGCAGGATCCTCACCGTGCTCCACGTACCATGCGACGAACTCGGGCACCACGGGCACGCCCTTGCCTCGCGCCGCCCAGCCTTCACCCTCGATCCAGAAGCCGGTGTTGTAGGCTTGAGCGATGCGCTCGATGGCCTCCTTCCACGGGTAGCGTGGCTCGCCCGGCTCGGGCATGCCATGCCGCGTGATCCAGTCCACCACCACGTCCAGGCTCTGACCGTAAGAGACCGCGATCTCGGCTTCCAGGGCCAGTGTGAGCCCGCTCCGGATGAGGATAGGCTCGTCGGCCGCTAGAGCGTTCTCCGACATGCCCCAGCGTGCGCTGGGCCACATCAGCCCCATTAGCGTCTCGGGGCGCCGCTCCACAAAGTTGGGCGCCGCGAACACGGGCTGCGGGCAACGGAAGCGCGTCCACGGCGAGAGGGCCGCCAGGTCCGGCGTCCACGCCAGACCCAGCCCGATCCCGTCATAGCTGGTGGCCATTACAGGGATCGCCACCTTGTGCGGATGCGGCGTCATCCGCAGCGCCTCGTGCTCCTCAAACCAGTCGGTGCCGCTGGTCCACTCGTCGCCGATGGCCCAATCGATGCCAGGCAGGATGGCGTCCGTGCGCGCCTCGCCAAAGCTCTCGGCGCCCACGCGCATCCACACGCCGCGTAGTCGCTTTAGCCTGATGAGCTGCTTCGTCTGCACCTCCAGCCGATAGCGGATCACCGACTCGTCATCGGCCAGCGTCAGCACCACCGTGCCGTCGAGCGGCGAATCGCCCGTGAAGGCCTTGTCTGGTCGCGGCACAGCTTCCAGATCGATGCCGACCTCAAAGCGCAACTCTTGCACATCGCCTTGCCGTTCGAGCTTGTAGGACGACGCCTCCAAGCGCATGGGATGCGGCAGGCCTTCCAGATCGGCCTCGCCCAAATGCTCAATCACGGCATAGAGGCGATCGGGCTCGCCGCCCTCGGGCGCCACGTACAGCTCGCCCCAACCCCAGCCAGTGTTGCGCTTGTGCATCTCCAAGCGCACGAACGCGTTCTCCAACGTCACTGTCTCTCCACCATACAC
>JBNGEB010000253.1:0-3394 GCA_049975585.1 Anaerolineae bacterium | reverse complement strand
GGGGAGCATCTCATCGATTGGGTGGACGAGTCCACCGGCGAAGTGAGGCGGGTCGATGGTCTTTGGCATGCCCTCAACACTTGCTGCAGTACTCGGGCGGACTATATCACGCCCAGCACGCCTATCATCGAGTCGATATTCCGCACGTTTCTGGCCAACGGTAACACGCCACTTAGCATACGCGAGCTGTACGAGCTGCTGGACCGCCGCCCGCCCGAGACGATCTTGCGCATGTTGACGGCTGGGAAGGTTTACTTGGGCATTCGTCCCGTCATGTAGTGGCCCGGGGTGGCACTGAGGACAAGGGGAGCACTTGTGGGCTCCCCTTTTTTGTTTCTGTGTAGTAGGCACGAAATGTGGCATGAGGTGACGCATGGAACTGCCAAAGCCTTGGCGCTATGTGCTGGGAGCTGCGGTCTGTGCGGTAGTTTTGGCATGCTTTGCCCCCGTGCTCTGGCAGGGGCACGTATTCTACAGCGGCGACATGGCACGGCTGTACATCCCCGCTCAGGCAGCGCTTCAGCGATCGCTACGGGACGGACGTCTCCCCTGGTGGTCGTCCGAGCTAGGGATTGGCTACCCTTTGGTAGCCGAGGGCGAGGTGGCCGCCCTCTATCCTTTCACGCTGGTCTTCAGTCTCTGGCTCTCCCCTGAGCTCGCGATCACAGCGCAGGTGCTGTTGCACTATGCGCTGATGTTTTTGGGCGTCTACCTCTACGGGCGGCAGCTTGGGATGAGTCCCTTGCCGGCGGCGCTTACCGGACTGATCTGGGCCTTTGGCGGGTTCAACCTGGCGCATCTTAGCCACGTGAGCATTCTGCGGGCAGCCACGTGGCTGCCGTGGCTTCTGTGGCTCATGGGAGGCCTCTCAACGGGGCTGCCTACGGCAAAGGCGCTGTTGCGCGGCGGAGCTTTGGCACTGGTGGTGGCCCTGCAATGGCTCGCCGGGCACCCGCAGATGGCGCTGTTGAACAGCTTGGTGGCGCTCGCGTACGCGCTCTGGTTGGCTGCGCGTACATCGCGACGGCGCGAGGCTGTGACAAGGCTGGCAATGCTGGTAGCTGCCGCGGGCCTTGGCCTTGTGCTAGCGCTCCCTCAGATTCTACCGTCGGTCGAGTTGGTGCTGCAGTCGCAGCGCGCTGGCGGCCTGGACCCTTCCTTCTTTGTCAGCTATTCATATTCCCCTCTGCTCACGGCTACCTGGGTGAGCCCGTTCGTGCTGGGTAATCCCTATCCTGATGGCTCGGTGGAGCTGATGTTCTATGTGGGGCTGGTGCCCCTTGCGCTGGCCTTCATTGGCGTCCTGCGATCGCGCAGGCCGGAACGTTGGTGGCTCGCCGGCTTGGGTCTCATTGGGTGGCTCATGTCTTGGGGGCGGTGGAATCCACTCTACACCTGGCTACACCATGTGCCGGTGCTCAACCTGTTCCGCGTGCCGGCAAGGTACCTGTCGTGGACGGGATGGGCGCTGGCCTGCCTGGCAGGCATCGGCGCACAAGCCGCATCGCGCACGCAGGCGTCGGGCAACCATGCTCGAACTGGCTGGTACGGGTTGGCGGCTTCGCTTGGGTTGACCATTGCGGTGTTGACGTGGGCCGCCACATGGAAGGACCTCGAGCAAGCCTTGGCGGCGTGGCGGTGGCTGCCACTCCTGCTGGCTGGCGCGATTCTGTCCACCATGCTGACGCGGTGCGCGCTAGGGCGGCGCAGTTGGCTCCTGCTGCTGATGCTAACCATCGTCGTGGATCTCTATGCCTATCAGAGGGTGCTGTTGTGGACATACAGTGAGACGGCACCGCGGTGCGCCGTAAACACAACGCCGGTGGCCCTGGAGACTATCGAGTCGTTGGAAGGGCGGGTCTATGTCAAGGATGAGATCGTACCCGCCCGTAGCGTGCAGGAAGCGTCGCTCTATCCAAACCTTGGGCTGAAACACGGCGTCCCGGTCCTCAACCTGTACCTCCCTCTGGTGCCTTCCTCCTACGCTGACTGGCTGGAGGCTATGGATCCGCGCGCTTTTAACCTGGCGGCGGGATCTGGTTACATCATCCCGCAGCTCTTGCCGGTCGATTCGGCCAGCGAGTTGTATGACATGCACAACGAGCTTTCGGCGCTTCCGTACGACACGTGGATTGATCTGGAACCGACTCGGATCTCGTCCATGCCGCTGGGCTAGCCGATGGCACCCTGGCAGCCAAGCTGCTGCTGCGCGACGAGAGCGGCGAGGAGCTAGCCTGGCCGCTCCGGGTCGGCCTCGAGACGGCGGAATGGGCGTACGATCGTGACGACGTTCTGGAGCAAGTGGCGCATAGCCGTGCGACCATCGCCGAAAACTTTCCGGCGCGGTCGGGGTTCCCGCCGCGCTCCCACGAGGGACACACCTATCTCGCTTCCTGGACGTGGCCTGATGACATGCGGGTGACGGCCGCGCGCATCGAGCCTATCTTGCCCGAGGCGCATGTCCGCGTCGAGGAGGTGCGCCTTATCTCGCAGGACGGGACGGTGACGCTGCTCTCGCACAGCGCCGGGCTTGGCAGCCAGCGCATCATCTACCGTAGCGAGGATGCGGTCATCTATGAGAACGCGGATGCTTTCCCGCGAGCTTGGTGGGCCTCAATGGACCAGGTTCGCGTTGTGGAGGATGGTTTGTCGCTGATCGACGGGATCATGAGCGATAACGTCGCGCCTGCGGAGATCGTCTCTGATAACGGTACATCCTTGGTTGTGCGGGTGGATGCCTCCGCTGACGGGTACCTTGTGTTGGCCGACCTGTACTATCCTGGCTGGAGCGCCTATCTCCAGAAGGACAGAATGCCCATGCTGCGCCTAGAGGATGTGTTCCGTGCAGTGCGGGTTCCAGCGGGTTCTCACGAGGTCGTGTTCCGATACGAGCCTCTTCGGGGTATCGTGTCGCGTGTGCTGGGTCCGGAGCGCGCGCCCTAGACGACCTATGCTCTGAGGCGTATAATGTACTTGGAATCGTTGACCGCTGGTTGGTAGGAGAAGAGCACAAGGAGGGCCCAGATGAATGTCTTTAACCGAATCGTGATGGTTATCCTGCTTCTGGGGCTGATAGCTTTGGCGGTGTTCCTGCTTGTGCGGCCGCTCCAAGCTGTCGCCTGGGCCCAGGTCAATCTCAAGTATTTTGAGGCGCAGGTTGTTGATCCCGCATTCTGGGAGATCTTTTTCCTTGGGGCGCTCGGTGCCATCGCCGTGTTGGTGATCCTCCTGTGGCTCGAGGTTCGCAAGCGGCGCCGGAAGACGGTACGTGTGCGGACCCGTGCCAAGTCTGACGCCCAGCTTGCGGTGGAATCGGTCTCCCACAGCCTCGAGTATCGCATTGAGGAGCTGGCGGGGGTGCGAAAGGTCGTTCCCAAGGTGCGCAGCTATGGGA
>JBNGEB010000252.1:0-3412 GCA_049975585.1 Anaerolineae bacterium | reverse complement strand
GGGGGGGAGCCCCCCATGCAGCCCTTGGCAGCGATGGCTTGGCGCAGGGAACGCAGGCCCAGTCGGCAAGACAGCGTTTGGTGCTGCTGAATGTAGATTCGAGTCATGGCTTGGGCACCCAGCATCTCGCCTCCGCTGGTATCATTATACGTTCACATCTTAGCCGGTAGCAGCTCGCCCGTCAATCTTGGTGTTCCCTACCGATAGGTGTCCTCGAACGTGGTAGAGGGGCCAGCCGGCGCCAGTTGGAGCGCGTCCGATGGGCGTGCTTGACACGGTACAAAGGTCGGGACTATGGTGAGCGTTGCATCGATGTCGTTTCTCTTTTGCAGCATGGCTGCCGCTGCTGCTAGATAGACGTGCTTCTGTACGGAGGATGGCGATGAAGCTTGCATTCATGAGTTTTCTCTATCCGAAGGCATCTTGGGAGGAGCTGATCGACCACGCGGTCGAGCTCGGCTATGACGGCATTGAGTATCGGGCTGAGGCCGGCCATGGGCACGGGGTGGAAGTAGAGACGCCGACGGCGCGAATCGCCGAGGTGCGCCGGGCCATGGCCGATGCCGGCCTGGAGACGGCTTGCCTGGCGACCAGTGTGCGGTTCTGTGAAGATGAACCTGGCGCCCGCGACGCGAATCTGGAACGGCTACATGATCTCGTCGACCTGGCGGCTCGCATCGGGGCCCCGACGCTCAGGCTGTTCGGCGATCCGCTGCCGAACGAGGGGGCCGGTGCTCGTGCTCGCAACTATGAGGCGCAGGCTACCTACCTGGCGAGAGCGTCCGAGCACGCCGCGCAGGCGGGAGTTCGCCTCTGTATCGAGACCCACAGCAACTTTCGCGCCTACGACGCTGGCGAGGTGCTGTTCCGAGCGGGGTATCCGTCGGCGCTCTGGGTGAACTGGCATCTTGCTCACTGTGTGAACCACGGTGAGGGCGTGGATGAGGCCTATCGCCATGTAAAGGGCCGGGTGGGTCACGTGCATTTCTACCTGCACGACGGCCACATGGACCGGCAGTTCGATCTCCTGCGGGATGACGGCTATGGCGGCTTTTTCTCCGTCGAGATCATGCCAAAGGAGGGCTTGCCCTCGGACGAGCTGCTTTATGAGCATGCCGCATGGTTCCGCGCGAGGCAGGGCGAGGAGGACTAGCCGACACGCGCGACACGGTCTGGACGGGGGAGGCCTTGGAATCCCTTTGCATAGAGGGGGCCAAGACTTCCCCCGTTGCGTTGCTGCATCGCTGCGTTCGCTCCCGAGTTAGCTGTGGACAAGGTACATGCCCGGGTCTGGTATGTGGCCGTTTGGCCCCAGAATGGGCAGAAGCCTATGATGATTGCGTGATCTGACGTCGCTAGACAGCAAGGGTGGATGCCACGGATGGCAGGGTCGTGGCAGCCCGCAACCAGGGTGGTGCTGAGCGACCCGCGTAGGGGTGCCGGGCAAAGCTGCGGGACCGCATGGTCTGGGAGGCGCATGTGAGCAGTCTTCAGAGGGGGCTCAAGCAGCGAGCACGCCAGGCAGGCCACGGCCAGCCGATGGAGAATGTTGTGACCATCGTAGCCGGGACCGTGATACTGGCGGCAGTGGTGCTGGCCCTGACCGAGTCCGAGACCTCTGGGTGGCCGATCCGTTTGTACGTCGTGGTCACCATCCTCAGCGCGACGATGTTGTACGGAATCGGCGAGTTGAGCGTCCGAGCTGGCCGCTGGGCCTCAGTCGTGGTCACTGGCGGCTTGCTCGTAACGGGCACGCTGCTGTTTCCAGAGGTGGGGCTGTTCTATCTCTGGGGCCTCGTCGTCGGTCTCACGGTGGCAGCCGTCTCCTTGCGAGCGGGTGCCGTCATCAGTGGCCTAGGTAGCCTGCTCGTAGCGCTCTGGCACCTGGTCGATCCCACCTACTGGCAAGGCGCTCGCGTGGTCGTGGCCATGGTGGGGATGTGGGGGGCTTACGGTGTCATCTGCTGGCTGCAGACGTCTGCCGAGGGCACGGCGCTTTGGGCGTGGGGACAGTTTGAGCGCGCGCAGCAGCTCCTGGACGAGGCCCGTCGACGCCGAGGGGAGTTGCACCAGGCTCTGGACGACCTGGCTCACGCGAACCGGCAGCTGGCACTCGCCAATGAGAATCTAGCGGCGCTGCGTCGTGTGGCCGAAGATGCCCAGCGCGCCAAAGCTGCCTTTGTCTCCAAGGTGAGCCACGAGTTCCGAACCCCGCTCAACATGATCATCGGGCTAGCCGATCTGCCCGTCAGTCACCCCGAGCTGTACGAGGCCCCCTTGCCGCCAACACTCCTGGAGGATTTGCGCATCGTGCGGCGCAACAGTCAACATTTGCTTTCCATGGTCAACGACGTGCTTGATCTGAGCCAGGTAGAGGCCGGGCAGTTGGCGCTCTACCGCGAGAACGTCGACCTTAGCGCATTGCTTCGGGAAAGCGCCGAAGTGGTGACACCACTCCTCACCAAGAAGGGACTATCGCTGTCGCTGGATATCGAAGACGCGATGATGGTGTACTGCGACCCGACGCGCATCCGTCAGGTGGTGCTGAATCTGGTGAGCAATGCGGCGCGTTTTACCGAGCAAGGTGGCATCGCCGTGGAGGCGAGGCGCAAGCAGGGTACCGTGGTCGTTGCGGTCAGCGATACTGGTCCAGGCATTCCTCCTGAGGATGCGGAGCGGATCTTTGAGCCGTTCTACCAGTCGAAACGGCAACAGAGGCAAGGTGGGACTGGGCTGGGCCTCAGCATCAGCCGCCAGTTCGTCGAGCAGCACGGGGGACGGATGTGGCTGGAGACTGCTGTGGGCGAGGGCAGCACGTTCCGTTTTGCTCTGCCGACCAGCGATGCTGGCCGACCCCGAGTGGGAGCCGATCGCTGGATCTCTGAGCAGTGGCCGTGGGTCGAGCGTCGGGTCCGCGGTAGCGTGCCCGTGGTGGATGCCTCGCCGCGTCTGGTCCTGCTCGACACCACGGGAGATCTAGGAGAGATCGTTCCCCGCTATGCGCAGGACATCGAGTTCGTGTTGGCAGGTTCAGCGGACGAGACGGTGCAAGAGCTCAAGCGCGGGCAATCGTTGGGAGCTTTGGTCAACACATCCTCCGCGAACGAGCTCTGGCCTACCGTGGATCGGATCGCCCGCAGCGTGCCCTTTGTGCCGGTAGTGGGATGTGCCTTCCCGCCGAGCCGCGAGCGCGCGGCCGAGGCCGGCGCCGAGGCCTACCTCGTCAAGCCCATCGATCGCGAGGTGCTGGCGGAGATACTGGACGGGATGCCGCGCCCACCCCAAAGGGTGCTGGTGGTGGATGATGATGCGGACAGCAGGTTCCTCTTGGAGCGGATGCTTGGGATCTGGCGGGCGGATGTGGAGGTCATCGCGGTAGAGAGTGGCGAGCTGGCCCTGGCCGAGCTGGAAG
>JBNGEB010000251.1:3045-3417 GCA_049975585.1 Anaerolineae bacterium | reverse complement strand
GTACAAGCGACGCGTGCTCCGCTCGATGCTCGACCGCATTCGGCACGACTTTAATGTGTCGGCCGCCGAGGTGGACCATCAGGACTCCTGGCAGCTCGCGTCTTTGGGCGTCGTTTGCGTATCCACCGATGTTGGGTATGCTCATGGATTGCTGGAAAAGGTCGTGCGCACCGTCGAGGACATGCGCTCTGACGCCGTGCTTCTCGACTATGCCATCGAGATGCTGTAGAAGCGCTGGCTAGGCAGGAGGGCTCCATGATCGAGAGGCTGCCGATGGCCCGGGATGTGGCCGTGATCGTGCTGGCCGTCGAGGGCATCTTGGTGCTGGTGATCCCGATGCTGCTCTTCTGGCACAGCATCAAGGCGCTACGC
>JBNGEB010000251.1:0-3035 GCA_049975585.1 Anaerolineae bacterium | reverse complement strand
GTCCCCAAGTCGCCGCCTGGCTTGGCCAAGCCAATGCGGCCGTCTCGCGGATCACGCAGCGCCTGAACGCCGTGCTCATGGCCGTACGTCGGCCCTTTGCCTGGTTCGCGAAGGCCTATGCGTCGCTAGCATCGCTCCTGAAACGTGCCGCGCATCTCGTAGGATCTGGGAGGTAAGCCGTGAAAGATGATGTGCGTTATATCGTCCGGGGCGCCGTGGTTGGTGCGGTCCTGGGAGCCGTGGCAGGCATGCTGCTGAGCTCGCTCGGCGAGGAGAAACCCGGCCGCCCGGGAGATCAGCGCCCGATGGACACCGGCCGCCTGGTCAAGCTCGGGGCCAACGTCCTAGGGGTCATCCGCCAACTGGTCGAACTGTAGCCGACCAGCCGATCACCGACACGTCACAATCGCACTTGGGGAGGGTATTGGTGTACGACATCGTGCGCAAGCGGGTCCTGGGGCCCCAAACCAAAGAGTTCGACATCCTAGCGCCGGACGTGGCCCGCAAAGCGAAAGCGGGCCAATTCGTGGTGCTGCGGGTTAGCGAGCAGGGAGAGCGCATCCCGCTGACCATCGCCGACTTTGACCGAAAGGCCGGCACGATCACCATTGTGGCGCAAGAGGTCGGCAAGACGACCATGATGCTGGGAAGGATGTCCGAGGGCGATGCGCTGGCGAGCTTTACCGGGCCGCTGGGCCTCCCGACGGAGATCGAGAACTTTGGCACGTGTCTCGTGGTAGGCGGAGGGCTGGGCATCGCGCCCATCTATCCCATCTGCCGAGCGTTGCGGGCTGCGGGCAACCACGTCATCGGCATCATCGGGGCGAGGACCAAAGAGCTGCTCTTCTGGGAAGACCGCATGAACGAGGTCACCGATGAGCTGATCGTCTGCACCGACGACGGCAGCTATGGGCGCAAGGCGTTGGTGACGGTCCCCGTGGAAGAGCTGCACACCGAGGGCCGCACCATCGACCGCGTATGGGCCATCGGACCCGCCATCATGATGAAGTTCGTGGCTCTAACGACAAAAAAGTTCGGCACCAAGACCATCGTCAGCCTCAACTCGATCATGGTGGATGGCACCGGCATGTGCGGCGCCTGCCGAGTGGAGGTCAACGGCGAGACGCGATTCGCTTGCGTGGACGGCCCCGAGTTTGACGGGCACGCCGTGAATTGGGACCTGCTCATGAGCCGCCAACGCATGTACGTCGATATGGAAAAGCAGGCGCTAGAAGCCTACCAAGCCAGGCTAGAGCGCGCGGTCGTAGAGGAAGCATAGCCATGTCACCCAAGAAACAACGACCTCCCCGCCAAGCCATGCCTGCCCGTCCGTCCGAGGAGCGCCGGGGGGTCTTTGACGAAGTTGCCCTAGGTTACCCGCTGGAGCTGGCGCAGCTCGAGGCCACCCGCTGTCTCCAGTGCAAGAACGCGACCTGCATCGAAGGCTGCCCCGTCCAGGTGCGCATTCCCGACTTTATCGCGGCTTTGCGAGATGGCGACATGTGGGGCGCCGTTGAGGCGCTCAAGGACAAGAACAGCCTTCCCGCCATCTGCGGGCGGGTTTGCCCCCAGGAGACCCAGTGCGAGGAAGCTTGCATCCTATCCAGACGAGGCGAACCCGTCGCCATCGGGCGACTGGAGCGGTTCGTCGCCGACTGGGAGCGCGAGCAAGGCATGCGCATCCCCGAGGTCCCGCCTCCTACCGGCAAGCACGTCTGCATCGTGGGAAGCGGACCCGCGGGCCTGACTGCCGCCGGCGACCTGGCCAAGCGCGGTCACAAGGTAACGATACAGGAATCGCTGCACCTGCCTGGGGGCGTGCTCATGTACGGCATCCCCGAGTTCCGCCTGCCCAAAGACGTCGTCCAGGCCGAGATCGGCTACCTGGAAAAGCTGGGCGTCGAGATTCGCTGCAACGTCGTCGTGGGCAAGCTCTTTACCCTGAGCGAACTGGCCGAGACCTATGACGCCGTGTTCCTGGGCACCGGCGCTGGCTTGCCCATGATGATGCACATTCCCGGCGAGAACCTGAACGGGGTCTATTCGGCCAACGAGCTGCTCACCCGCACCAACCTCATGAAGGGCTACCTGTTCCCCGAGTGGGATACGCCCGTCAAGGTGGGACACAAAGTCGCCGTCGTGGGCGCGGGCAACGTGGCCATGGATGCTGCCCGCTGTGCGCTGCGCCTAGGAGCCGACGAGGTACACATCGTCTACCGCCGCTCGCGAGTCGAGGTGCCCGCGCGCGCCGAGGAGGTCGAGCACGCCGAAGAGGAAGGCATCGTGTTTGACTTTCTCACCAACCCGGTGGAGATCCTCAGCGACGGCGATGGCTGGGTCGGCAGCATCAAGTGCATCCGCATGGAGCTAGGCGAGCCCGATGCCAGCGGCCGGCGACGCCCCCTCCCCATCGAGGGATCCGAGTTCGCCATGGAGATGGATACCGTCGTCATGGCGCTGGGCACCCGCCCCAACCCGCTGGTGTTCGCCGACGCGCCGGACCTCGACCGCACGCGCTGGGGCACCGTCGTGGCTGACGAGGCCACCGGCCGCACACGCATGGAGCGGGTGTGGGCGGGCGGCGACATTGTCACCGGCGCAGCGACGGTGATCAGCGCCATGGGCGCTGGGCGCACCGCCGCCACGGACATCGACCGGTATTTGTCCGAGCCGGACCAGCCGTGGGAGAGGCCCAAGGCAGCGGACGACTAGGCGTAAGAGCATCGCGGGCGAGAGAGAACCTCTCCGTTTGTGTTCGCGTTCACCATCAAAGGGCGTACCTGCGCGCGGTCCGCCGCGCCGTAGGCGCCCTCCTCCGTAGCCGCGGTTTCCATACCGCGCTCCACCCATCGCCCGCCCGTAGCCGCGGTTTCCATACCGCGCCACGCGTCGGGGCCGCCCCGCGACCAACCGCTCGTAGGGGCGAACCCGTGCGCCTTCTGAGGCACCGGTGTTCGCCCTCTGTGTCTGGTAGGGGCACAACGTGTTGTGCCCTGCGCCGTCCCCGGCGCCACATCGGATCCGATCCCCGAAGA
>JBNGEB010000250.1:0-3424 GCA_049975585.1 Anaerolineae bacterium | reverse complement strand
GCTTCTATTCTAGGGGCGCATCCAGACCCTGGCAAACAGCCGTGCTCAGCCTAGGCCGCCCTGACGTTTGGCCCTTGGCGTCCTATAATGGGCGTGCATCGCATGGCAACGTGTGATCGGCACGAGGGAGGCATAGCCCGATGAAGCTGAAGGATACGATGAAGGCCGTGCGCGTGTACGCGCCGAACGACTATCGCCTGGAGACGGTGCCCGTTCCGCGGCCTGGGCCTGGTGAGGTACTCATCAAGGTGCTGGCAACCGGTGTCTGCGCCAGCGACGTCAAGACGTGGCATGGCGCGCGCGTTTGGGGCTCGGACGAGATCGAGCCCTACATCGAGGTGCCAGTGACGGCCGGCCACGAGTTCGTCGGCGAGGTGGTGGCCTTGGGCGAGGGGGCTGGCGAGCGCGACGGCCTTGCGATAGGCGATTGGGCCGTCTCGGAGCAGATCGTGCCCTGCCGCCAGTGCCGCTTTTGCAAGCGGGGCGACTATTGGATGTGCCAGCAGCACGACATCTATGGCTTCAAGAAGGATCGCGCCGAGGGGTCTTGGGCGGAGTACATGCTCTTTCCCGCCAACGCCATCAACCACAAGGTGCCCCAGGATATCCCCGCGGAAGAGGCTGCCCTCATCGAGCCGCTGGCCTGCGCCATCCACGCGGTAGAGCGCGGCGAAATCCAGCTCGGTGACACCGTGGCCATCGCTGGCATGGGGCCGATTGGCCTGTGCATGCTGCAGGTGGCCAGGAAAAAGGGCCCCGGCACGCTGATCGCGCTGGACCTCAAGCCCAAGCGGCTGGAGCTGGCCCGGCGGCTGGGGGCGGACCTCGCCATCAACGTGGCTGAGGAGGACGCCATCGCCAAGGTGATGGAGCTCACCGACGGCTATGGGCTGGACGTCTATATCGAGGCGACCGGCGCCGGCCCGGCCGTGCCCCAGGGCCTGCAGATGCTGCGCAAGCTGGGCACTTTTGTCGAGTTCAGCGTCCACGGTGGGCCGGTCGCGGTGGACTGGTCCATCATCGGCGACGTGAAGGAGCTGAATATCCACGGCTCGCACCTGGGTCCGTACAGCTATCCGCTGGCCATCCAGTACTTGCGCGATGGCACGGTGGACGGGGCGGCCTTGGTGACGCACCGGTTTCCGCTGGAGCAGTTCCACGACGCGCTGGAGACGGCTGCCAAGGGAGACGATTCCATCAAGGTGGTGCTTGAGCCCTAAGGTAGGCCGGAGGAAGCACGTAGCAAAGGCCCCCGTCCATGTGGAACGGGGGACTTGACGTTGCGGATCGTGAGTTTAGCGCCGCTTTTTGCGGAAGACCAGATAGGCTCCGCTGAGCAGGTTCAGGCCCACGAGCCCGAACAGCGTCTCTCTGCTCACGACGCCCAGTGGCGCGCCAGAGGCGCCCGTCTTGGGCAGTTCTGGTGGCGGCGGGACCTCGTGCAAGAGCTGGTAGTAAATGATGTACTGCTGGCAACGGCTGATCTTGACCGATGCCGCCGTGGGCGAGTTATCCACCCAACCCTCGGTGGGCGACTCGATCCGAATCAGCTTGTAGGACAACTCATCGGGGTCCGCGCCGGCGGGTAGCTCGGGCGCCACCGAGACGGTCCAGGTGCCGCTCTCGGGCGGGTAGAAGGTCCACATGACCTGCTGCTCGCCGTAGCTGTTGGCCGCGGAGAAGAGCTTGGTATGCTCCGTTCCACCGACCCACGCCCGGACCGGGGTGTTGCCCCAGCCGCCGTAGATGATCACCGAGACGTCGCTGCGGATGCAGGGCGGCTCTGGCGTCGGCTCTTCCGGCTCGCTGACGATGATTACCGTGTGGCTGTCGTACACCGGGCCGGCCTGCTCGGGCGCCAAAGCTGAGGCCGTGTTGACCAGCGGGTTGCTGTTCTCGTACTCGTCCTGGGTCACGGGACCGTAGGACGCGAGTACCGTGGTCGACTCGTTAGGCTCTAGGTTGCCCAGCGACTGGCTGATACCCAGCATCGTGTCCTCGAGCCACACGCCATAGAGCGTCACGTCGCCCGTGTTGGTGACGATGATCTTGTACGATGCGTACTCGCCGACCTTGACCACTGCGCTACCGCTCTTGTCGATGGCCAGTCCTGGCGCGGTCACGATGTCCACGCTGTGATCGTCACTGACCGGGTCCGTCTGATCGCTATCGGCCGTAGCCGTGTTCACGATCGGGCCTGGCAGGTCGCTCTCGGTCACAGGGCCGTAGGTGCCGGTGATGACGCTGCTCGCGCCAACCCCCAGAGCACCCAGGTTGATGTCGATGCCCAACTTGGCGTCCACCACCGTCACATTGGTGAGGGTGATGTTGCCCGTGTTGGACACCTCGATCTGGTAGTTTATGTAACCGCCGATGGCCACGGGGCCAGCATCGCCTGTCTTGACGATGGCCAGGCCAGGCTCGGGCTCCACTGGCTTGGAGACGATGATCACCGAGTGATCGTCGCTCACTGGGCCGGCCTCGTCGCTGTCGGCCGTAGCCGTGTTGACCAGCGGATTGCTGTTCTCGTACTCGTCCTGGGTCACGGGACCGTAGGTGGGGTAGAGCGTCACCGACTGCCCTGGCGTCAGGGTGCCCAGAGCCTGTGGCGTTGCCCAGAGCATCGGGTCGCTGAGCGTGACGTTATGGAGCGTGATGTCGCCCACGTTGGTGACCGTGATGGTGTACTGCACCATCTCCTCGACCACGACGACCTCATCGCCCGTCTTGACGATCTGGAGCGCGGGGGCCGCGACGATATCCACGGACCAGGTGTCGGTAACCGGATCGGTCTCGGCGCTGTAGGCCTCGGCCACGTTGACCAGCGGGTTGTTGTTCAGATAGTCGTTCTCGGTGATCGGGCCATAGCTGCCGTTGACCGTCGTGCTTGCCCCTGGCAGGAGGATCCCGCCCACTTGCACGATGCCCAGCATGGGATCCATCACACTCACGCCTGTCAGCGTCACATCGCCGATGTTGGTGACCGTGATCGTATAGTCCACGGTCTCGCCGATGCCAGCCGATGTGGTGCTGCCCACCTTGTCGATGCTCAGCGCCGGGTACGTCTCGATAGCAACGGTGTGCGTATCGGTGACCGGCTCTGTCTCATCGCTATCGGCGACGGCGGTGTTGACCACGGGCCCAGGCAGATCGTTCTCGGTGATGGGGCCATAGGTCGGGTAGAAGGTCTGGCTCGCGCCAACGGCCAGCTCGGCGATGCTCTCGTCAAAGGCCAGCTTGGCGTCGACAACGGTGACGTTGTGGAGCGCGATGTCGCCCGTGTTCTCGACGGTGATGGTGTACTGGATCGTCTCCCCGATGCCGACGGGCCCGGCGTCGCCAGTCTTGTCGATGCTCAGCGCCGGGTAGGTCTCGATAGCAACGGTGTGCGTATCGGTGACCGGCTCTGTCTCATCGCTATCGG